>JAMIIA010000083.1:0-2488 GCA_035913795.1 Bacteroidales bacterium | reverse complement strand
GCAAGGAGTCGGAGCTGTTCCAGTTCCAGGAGCATACCTTAACCCATCCAGAAGTTGTTCGTGCCGCCTTGATATCGTTCGAGATCCGTTATGGCGTCCATATTTATTACGGCAACCAGGAGACCTGCGCGCGCTGGATGCTCGACCGGATGGTAAAATACTGGAATGTTAAACATGAACCATAAAGGAGGTTGGTTTGAAAATACTTGTAGCGTGCGAGTTCTCGGGAATCGTCAGGGAGGCCTTTAAGGCCAAAGGACATGATGCGTAAAAAAGTAGTTGCATACATAAACACTTTATGTTATATCTATCCAAGCACATAACAATAACATAAAGGAGCGATGTCATGGAAGAAAAATTTAAGATTATCAATGATTTCCCCGCGTATAGGATTTCTAATTACGGAAGGATTCAGAGTAGATGGCAGAGACATGCGTCATACCGAGGATTCATCAAAAAAGATATTTGGAAAGATTTGCCGGTTTACCCGGATGCTAAAGGTTATTTACAGGTTCATTTATGTGATGGGCATGGAAAAGTAAAAACAGAGAGAATACATAACCTTGTGGCGCGAAAATTTATAGGAGAAAGGCCGAAAGGGAATGTCGTACGGCATAGGGATAGCAACCCGTCAAACAACCATATTTCAAACCTGTCTTATGGGACATACCTTGAGAACGAAAACGATAAAATTCAGAACGGTACTTGGAATACAAGGAATGGAGGGGCGAAGATCACGCCTACGCAAGTTGAAGAAATAAGAGAGAAAGCAAGTAAGGGTGAGCCTCAGAAAGACCTTGCTTTGGAATATAAAGTTTCCCGTCCGACAATTACCAGAATAGTAAACAATACAATTTGGAGAAAATAATGCGGGTTATCGTCGGTTGTGAGTTTAGTCAAGTCGTAACCAGGGCTTTTCGCGATAAGGGCCACGAGGCTTATTCTTGCGACCTATTGCCGACAGAGGGCAATCCGGCGTGGCATTTCCAGGAAGACATCCTTGAATTGCTAAAGCGGGAAAGGTTTGATTTGGCAATTTTTCACCCACCATGTACCCATCTTTGTGTTTCCGGGGCGAGGTGGTTCAAGAACAAACAGGTGGAACAGGAAGCGGCTCTTAATTTCGTGCGGGAACTTCTGGCGGCCCCCATTCCAAGAATTGCTCTTGAAAATCCCATCAGCATCATTTCCAGCCGGATCAGAAAGCCAGATCAAATAATCCAGCCCTGGCAATTCGGGCATGGTGAAACAAAGGCAACCTGCTTATGGTTAAAGAACCTGCCGTTATTAACACCGACAAATATAGTTGAGGGGCGTAAGGGCCGTGTCCACCGTGAACCACCTGGACCGGAACGCTGGAAGAACAGATCACGGACGTATCAAGGAATTGCTGACGCTTTTGCAGATCAATACGGAGGTCTAGTTAATGCCGTCAAATAACTCCCCTCATTTAGTGGCTATTGGCGAGAGGTTTTGTCGTTTAACCGTTCTTGGTTTTTCCCATAATGATAAACGGTATCGTCGTCACTATAAAGTAAAATGTGATTGTGGAAAAATCAAAACAGTACAGGGAACGTTACTAAGGTCAGGAAACACTAAAAGTTGTGGTTGCTTGTCAAGAGAAGTTCGGAAAGCAAAACTTTTGCCCAATAATAGTGGTGTAATTAACCAGGTTATTCTTGGTTATAAACGTCACGCAAAAGATCGGGGGTTTGCTTGGAAATTAACTTTTGATGAAGTGTCGTCCATCATCAATCAACCTTGTTATTATTGCGGAATAGTCAATTCAAATAAAAAAATAACAAAAAATTGTAAAGACGGTTTTTCTTATAACGGAATTGACCGCGTTAATTCATTAAAAGATTACACCTTGGATAATGTCGTCCCATGTTGTGATTTTTGCAACAAAGCAAAGGGTAATAAAACAAAACAAGATTTTTTATCTTGGGCTAGGCGAATTTATAAAAACGCAATGGCAGATCAGTGGACCGAACCCGACACCGAAACCGAAAATACAAACAGGAGGACACCATGAATGAGAGTAAAACCAACGGGATACGATCGTAAGAAGGATGGCAGCGACGAGTATAAGAAATACCTTCATAAGGCAATCGAGAAGCTTACAAAAGACGGCCATTCATTGCCATTAGTAAAGAAGCCGACAGGTCCTGGCCACCTCTTTCAGGTAAGGGGCCATGAATGGATAGCCGATGAATTAAGGGGCTATTGGGAGCGAAATTGTGACGTATATAAACATCGGGCAAGGGTAGAATACCGAGCTCTTTACTTGGGAACGATCATGCTTTTGACAGAAGAAGAGGCCTTAAAAGGGGTGGATAATTCCGAGGTAATTTGTGCGCTGGAAGCTCATTGCGAACAGAGAAAATTAGAGCATATTGAGTACAAAAAAATGATCATGGTAAAAGAAGAAATTGTCGCAATGTTGGCCGAAATGGACGCAAAACTGAAGACTCCAGAAAATTTCGAT
>JAMIIA010000082.1:0-3150 GCA_035913795.1 Bacteroidales bacterium | reverse complement strand
CTTTATCATTTCCTTGCTTCTGAGCTTTTCCTCTCTTTCCCACTCCTTTTGTTGCTGCGCCCTCATGCGTTCAAGATCTTTTTGTCTTTGTTCTTGTTCTTTCAGATAACGCTCGTGTTCGCGCGCTCGTCTTTTTCTCTCGGACTCGTCTGCCCTTGCTTGCCGATGGGCTGCTCTTGCGCTTTCCTTTGCAGATTTGACAGCAATTTTCAGAATAGTTTTTACAAGCCCCGCCATGTTTTTTTCGTCCTGGATAAGCTCAATTTTTGTAAAACAAATCTTAGTAGGTTTAACTCCTCATAAACTGGTAACGCAAGGATGCCAGACAAGAGTAAGCGCTCAATAAACCGCTTCTTTTTTTGCTGATTTATTTGTGGCAGTGTTGTCTCTTGATTCAATCATTAATCAGGAGTAAACAACACTTTGAAGAGCCTTAAAACCACCCGATCATCATTTTGGAAATCTCATCTGGCAGCTTGGCGTTCCAGTGGCAAAAGCCAGGGAGAATATTGTAGAGTTAACGGCCTGAAAGTAAGCAGCTTTAACCATCATAAGACCAGGAAATTTGGTCTTGATGATAAACCTTTAGAACAAATGAATCTTGAGCTGGTAGCCGTTCCCACATTTACACCTCCATTGTCGCTCATAGTCTCCAGGGTTGATGCGAGCAGCGGACTTTCTATTTTGCTCGGGAATTCAGCAACAATAAAAATAGCAGCAGATTACAACTCAAAGTGCCTTGGCGAGCTATTAAGAATCATTTCAACCTTATGATAAATATTTCCAACGCCAGGGTTTATATTGCTGTTGGCAAGGTTGATATGCGCAAGGCAATAGATGGTCTTTCGTCACTGGTATCAGGAGCAATGAAGCTGGATGTTTTGGCCGGCCACATTTTTGCTTTCAGCAATCGCCGACGTAACATGGTCAAAATTCTATTTTGGCACAATGACGGTTTTTGCTTACTGCAAAAGCGATTGGAAAAAGGCTGTTTCTGCTGGCCTTTAAGCCGAGAAGAAGTCTTGCAGGTCGGTCAACGTGAACTTTCCTGGCTGCTCGAAGGTCTGGATATTAATCAATTAAAAGCGCACAACAAACTCACATACTCAAAGGCCTATTAAAACAAGCGTTTAGCAGGAAAAACTTACCGAAGAAAGCTGTACATTTTAGGCTGTAAATGTTATAATCAGCAACATGACACCAGCTGCTGATCAACTTCCAGATGATATCAAAACCCTTAAGGAATTAATTATTAAGGGTTTCACCCATCGCGATCAGGAAATTGCTCTATTGAAGGAGCAATTAAGACTGATGCAAGCTATGATCTTTGGCAGGAAAAGCGAAAAATCTCCCCCAGAAAGCGTTAATAATCAGCTGTTACTAAGTTTTGGCGAAGAAGCCGAATTAGAAGTGCCTCAGCCAACGATCAATAATGATGAGGAAAAAGTTAAAGTTGATCAACATTCAAGACGTAAGCGTGGGCGAAAGCCACTATCTGAAGCTCTGCCGTGCAAAGAGGTTTTAATCGACATTCCAGAGTCCGAAAAAACATGCGAATGTGGTTGCCCAAAAACTCAGATTGGCAGTGAAACTTCCAGCCAGCTTGATTATACCCCGGCAAAATTTCTGGTGATCAAAACTATTAGACCGAAATATGCGTGTAGAGGCTGCGAAGGAACAGAGTCCGAAGGCCCTGCGGTTTCTATCGCACCGACTCCAGAACAAATTATTCCCAAAAGCTTTGCAACGCCAGGCCTGCTTGCTTACATTATGACCTCCAAGTTCGTAGATAGCCTGCCTTTCTACAGGTTGAGTAAAATGTTTTCCAGAAGTGGCGTTGAATTGAGCCGCGGTACAATGTGCAACTGGTCAATCAAAGTTGCAACAATGCTAAAGCCAGTAATCGAGATCTTTAAAGATACAATTCTTGGGTCTTCGCTTATAAACGTAGACGAAACAACCTACCAGGTTCTTAAAGAGGTCGGAAAGAGCGCGGCCAGCAAATCTCAGATGTGGGCTTTCCGTGGGGGCGGCCCTGACAACCCGACAATTCTGTTTCATTACAATTCAAGCCGCGCCGGGAAAGTCGCAGAGAATATTCTTGCAAACTACGTCGGTCGCGTTCAAACCGATGGTTATGCCGGCTATAACTTCATAGACAAGAACCCAGATCAAACACGTCTTGGTTGTTGGGCTCATGCTCGCCGAAAATTTTTCGATGCTGTCAAGGCTGCCGGGGACAAGGCAGAGCCGGGAATCGCGCACGAGGCTGTTGAAATAATTCAAAGCTTATATCGAATCGAGAAGAGCGCCAGACTGGCAAAACTATCAGTAGAAAAAATTTACGAAAAGCGTCAGACCCATTCTAAGCCGATTCTGCTCGATTTAGAAAAAAAGCTCAGGCAATGGCAGATGATTTTAGTCCCCAAAAGTCTTACGGGCAGGGCTGTAAAATATACCCTGAACCAATGGAAAAGCCTCATGGTTTACATTGAAGATGGCAGCCTGCCGATCGACAACAACAGCATAGAAAATGCTATCAGGCCTATCGCTCTAGGTCGAAAAAATTGGTTATTCTCTGATACAGTTGAAGGCGCAGAAGCCTCGGCAATCATTTTTAGCATTGTTGAAACAGCCAGAGCAAATGGGCTGGATCCTTATTGGTACCTGCGATTCTTGCTTGAAAAGCTGATTAACCTGAAAACCAAAGAAGATTTTCTACCAGTTATTCCGCAAAGAATAGATAAACAGCTGATTGAAGCGTTAAAGGCAAAGCACCTCAGTTTTAATTCCTGAGCCTGAAAACTTTTTCAATAGCCGTTTTATTGAGCGCTTACTGAGAAACGGTCTCCAAATCCCTAAGGACAAAATCGAGGAGTTGATCAATCTTCATTTGGTTCGTCAGGGTAGCCACGGAGTAAACAGTGAAGTTTGCTGGGCTCTTTGGGGTTCTATAGCGTTCAAAGTAAAGCTATACGAAGAGTAAGCGCTCAATAAACCGCTTCTTTTTTTGCTGATTTATTTGTGGCAGTGTTGTCTCTTGATTCAATCATTAATCAGGAGTAACCAACACTTTGAAGAGCCTTAAAACCACCCGATCATCATTTTGGAAATCTCATCTGGCAGCTTGGCGTTCCAGTGGCACAAGCC
>JAMIIA010000081.1:0-4924 GCA_035913795.1 Bacteroidales bacterium | reverse complement strand
ATTAAAGTATTGTCCGACTTGAAAACCGAAGTATTTTTTGATGCTTTGCAACAAGCAGGCTTTTTACACATCGGAAATTCAACCTCAGATTTGGGCTTGTCTGCTGCCTTAGGAGGTTGCGGTGCCACCCTCGAGCAATTGGCCGGCCTCTATTCCACGTTTGCCAACGGGGGTCTCTATGCTCCTCTGAACTACCAACTTTCTGATAATGCTTCTGATACTATCCGCATTGTCTCAGACGTGTCGGCTTATATGATTTCGGAAATCTTGTCTCAACTGGAGCGGCCTGACTTGCCGCTTGAATGGGAAAACAGCGTAAATATGCCAAGAATTGCATGGAAGACAGGCACCTCTTATGGACGAAAAGATGCCTGGAGCATTGGCTATAACAAGCGTTTTACCGTGGCTGTCTGGGCGGGAAACTTCTCCTCGGTGGGTGTACCCCATTTAAGCGGTTCCGAAATTGCTACTCCCCTATTATTCAGAATTTTTAATGCAATTGATAAAAACAGTCGGAACGAATGGATTGCGATGCCTGAAAAAATTGATTTCAGATACGTGTGTTCGCAGTCTGGTAATTTGCCCGATTTTTTCTGCAACGAGCAGGTTCTTGATTATTATATCCCTGGCGTATCGGACAATACCCTCTGCCGGCATTTGAAAAAAGTATGGATCAATCCCGATTCTACTTTCTCGTATTGCTCACATTGTTGTCCGGAATATGGTTACACCGAGGCCTATTATCCAAACCTTAGTCCTGAAATTATCAGTCACTATTCTGCCAACCAAATTCCTTTCAGAAAAATTCCTGACCACAATCCGGAATGTGAGCAGATTCTTTCCGGAATAAAGCCAGTAATTACTTCACCTGTGAAAAACAATACCTACTATATAAATGAATCGGATAACAGCGAGATACCTTTGAGGTGCGAGGTGGCAAATGATGTGAGTAAGGTGTATTGGTATATCAATCAAAAGTTCTATCTCGAATCGGCCCGGGATGAACTGGTTTTCTTTGTGCCAAAAGAGGGCATCAATGTCATCAGTTGTTCCGACGACAAGGGACGAAATTCTTCTATAAGTATTAAGGTGGTGCTTTCTGAGCTATGAGGAAAGGGTGATACTTCGCGTTAAAAGGTTTTAGTGGAAAATTATTTTTTCTCGCTGCTCAAGGGATAGCGCAATACAGGATAGGTCTCAAAAAAGATCTCAGACTGTTGTGTAGTTATTTTTTCAACCTCGGTGCGAATGCTTTCGTGAAGGCTAAAGTGACTATGTGCACTATTGATAGGGTAATCTTCGGCATACAAAGCCATTTCCTGTTCCTGCGTTATAATTCTCGACTGGAGAATTTCCAGGCCTCTCAGATGCTCCTGTAATCTATTTTTCAAAGATTCATTCATCTTCCAGGTTTCATGCTCACGCATCAGTACGGTTGACCTGTCCAGCAGCAATTCCAATTCGGACTGATAAAACATCAAACGATTTTTCCATAGTTTGTATTCGAAATCGAGATCCAAAATCTGAATATTCCCTTTTTTCATACAAGCTTGATTTTTATGTGGGTTTAAGATAATTCGTTTATCATCATGGAAAGTATTAAACCTTTATTTCTTAACTGTTAAGGTAAAAATACACAATCGAAAGGATCTTGTAAATGCTTTATTTCATATAACTCATCAGGCTCAATGCAAAAAACCTCATTTGGTTTAACTGCCATGGGGAAGATGAACACTAATTTCACAAAGAATTGATTTAAAACTTCGTCCAGCGCTTATATTTGCAAAAAAAATAAGTTCATGCTACGCAAAATTCCCTACCTACTCTATCAACCATACAAATGGTTGGTTTTTCTTCCGCTGGCCTTTTTATTAACCCTTCTATTTGGCGTTTTTGCGGTAGTCTTTTCGGTGTTGATCAATCAAAAAACAGGAAGCCACATAGGCGGGGCAATATGGTCGCGTGTTCTATGTTTTTTAACTCCCGTGAGCGTAAAGGTTTTTGGCAAGGAAAACATAGACCCGGGTCAGTCTTATATCATCACTCCGAATCACCAGAGTATGTACGATATTTTTGTGCTTTATGGTTGGATAGGCATCGACATTCGCTGGATGATGAAAAAGGAATTAAGGAAAGTACCCGGTGTGGGTTTTGGCAGCGAAAAGGTGGGGCATATTTTTCTCGACCGATCGAATCAGCGCGCTGCCCTTAAAAGTTTAAGCGAAGCCAAACAGAAATTACAAGGAGGTACTTCGGTGGTAATTTTTCCTGAAGGAACCAGAGGCAATGGGCAAGAGCTTCAAGCTTTTAAGCGTGGGGCCTTTAAACTGGCTATTGACCTCCAGTTGCCCATACTACCAGTTACGATAAGCGGTACTCAAAAAATTCTGGGTGCCAAAGCAAGATTCGATATTTTCCCCGGACGAGCAGTTATTCATATTCACCCTCCTATTCAGATTGCAGCCTATTCAGAAAAGAACATCCAGGAACTAATGGAACATACGCGTGAAAGGCTCGCCAAGAAACCGGAAGATTTTGCCTTGGTTTGAGGCTAACAAGCAGATGGGTTGTTTTTTAGAAAAATTACATTAACACATTGTTTTTTTTGATTAATATTGCTTTTTGTTATACCAAACCAAATTTTACTATGGGAAAATACATTGTTTATTTGTCTCTCAAAGAAGGTGTGTTGCACTACCGCGACAGCGACAACAAGAATCCACTTCAAGCCTTGCCTGGCAAACAAATTGTCTGGACTGTCGACGAGAACTCTGGCATTGCCGATATTTCGGGCATTAACATTCCCAATGCATGTAAAATGTTGCGTTGCGGACCAGAAAAAAAATCTTGTACGATGTGGGTTGCAAGAATTCACAAAAAAGCTTCTGGGCAACTAGCCTGTCAACTATTTGTTACACCCATTGAAGAGTCATCCAGCTCGGGAGTTATAAAAACGAAATCGGCTACAAGTAAAAGAGATGATGATCCACCTCAAATAATCATAAGAGTCTGAGTTCGATGAAAAGTTTAGTGCAATATTTTTTAATCATAGTTCTGCATTTTTTCGTTACTTGTTCGTTTGCCCAGGATTTGAAGAAGGCTGACAGCCTGATTTCAGTCTATTATGGGCTGCTCAATAAGCATCAGAAAGTTGAACCTGCGATTATTTACGAAATTGCCAGTAACCATACTAATCCCGATACCATATTGTTCTTTGCTCAGGTCTTGATTCAGCAGACCAAAAATGTAAAGAATACCAGACTATTTCTGTTTCGGGGTTATTACTATTCTGGCATTGCCAATAAATTAAACGGGAGTTATGACAGGTCGCTTGCTGAGTTTTATGCGGGAGCAGAGGTAGCAACCGATATCGATTGTCAGACTTGTCTGGCAGCTACCTATGTGGCCATTGGCAATGTATTTTCGGTATCGCAGAACCCGACCAATGCAATTGCCTATTATAAAAAGGCCATCGAATTGTCTTTGGCAGCAAAGGATTCGCTTTTTATTGCGAGCACCTCGTTAAGTGCCGGAAATGAATACCTGATAATTGAAAAGCTCGATTCGGCCTTATTTCATTTCAACCAGGCCTACAAACTTTTTTCGAAACTGCATAACGAGGTTGGAGTTGCCTATTCTTTAGGGAATATCGGGCGAATATACTCCTTGAAAAAAGATTTTGGGCTTGCCGAGAAGAATATCACCGGTGCACTCACAATCCTTGAAAAATATCACGACAGCTATGCCCTGTCAATCTATTACAGGTATCTGTCAGAAATATATAAATCACGTAGGGATGTTCCCTCAGCGCTGAATTACGCCCACATTTCATTAAACATTGCCAATGGTGCCGGGTTGCTCCCTCAAATCCGCGATGCCTATGAGGTGCTTACTGAGCTTTATGCAATGCATGGCAAACTCGATATGGCCTTCGAATGCCAAACAAAGTATATCGATACCCGAGACAGCATCAACAACGAATCTACTATTCGTAAAATGGCCGATTTACGCACCGAATACGAAGTAGCGCAGAAACAGGCCGAAGTAGACTTATTGGAAAAGAAAAGGCAGAACCAGCGAATCATGCTCTCAACCTTAATTATGCTTCTGGTTTTTACTTTCGTATTGTTTTTTATCTTCTATACTCATTCCAATAAGCGTAAGCAATTATCTATTAAACTGGTACAACGGCAAAAAGAATTACAGGAACAGCACGACGAACTCGAAAAGGCCAATAAAACCAAAGACCGTTTTTTCTCTATCATCTCGCACGACTTGCGTGGTCCTATTAATGTGTTAAACGGCACCACCCTACTCATTCGCGATTTTCTGAACTCGAAAAATTACGACGAACTTGAGGAACTTACTTCTAACATGGAGTATTCGGTAAAGAAAGTGCAGAATTTGCTCGATAATTTACTCGAATGGGCCGTGAGCCAGCAGGGCGAATTTCCGTGCAAACCTGAAAAGCTCGATATGGAAGAAATCTGTGACGAGGTTTTGAATATTTTTATCGCCATGGCTGCCACCAAGAGTATTAACCTTACCTACGAGATTAAATCCGATGCCCGCTACCTCTATGCCGACCGTAACAGCCTGATGACCATCTTGCGCAACCTTGTAAGCAATGCGCTTAAATTTACCGATAAAGATGGCTCGGTGAGTATTTTAACATCTCTAAGTAATGGTATGCATAGCATATCTGTTAGCGATACAGGGGTTGGCATTGAGCCCCAAAAGCAGGAAAATCTATTTAAACTGAACGAAACAAAAAGTACTTGGGGAACCGCCAAGGAAAAAGGACTGGGAATTGGATTAAGCCTGGTGCACGAGTTTGTGAAAATGAACAAAGGTACTATCCAGGTCGAGAGTAACACCGGAGAAGGTGCTGTGTTTACTGTATTTTTTCCGCTCAATGGACATA
>JAMIIA010000080.1:0-1076 GCA_035913795.1 Bacteroidales bacterium | reverse complement strand
CGTACTCTTTAATGGTTGGGTACTCAAAAGGAATGTACTCGTTTATGATTTGCTGTTCCATTTTATTCACCTTTACAAGGTAGACGTGGAGTGACTAATGTCAGCCAGCTTTACTGTTATCAGGTATCGTTTTTTGTCTGATACCTTTAAAAGTTTTGCTGCCTCTTGTTGCGCGGCGTAGGAGGATGCCGCAAATACTTCGATTTTACGGCTTTGATAAAAAGCTATGTACGGGCGCAGGGTTTGGTCCATTTTATTCTCCTTTTAAGGGGGTGGTAAGGAATGCTGCGTGCCGCAAGGCACTGCTTAATTTTTCGGCTTGTTCGGGGTTAAGCTGGATTGTGGGATGGCCGTAAACGGTGATAGTGGCTCCGTTGGTTGTTACCAGTACGTCGGAAATAACTCCGTTTACTGTGCACGTGATAAACTCTTTAGTTAGCATTTTCATTGGTCCTTGTAAAGATCGTAAATGTGCAGGGCTTTTGCCACGAATTGTTGCGGCTGGCCCGCCGGGGTGCGGAATTCGTTTTCAAAGATTCCAATGCGGAAATGCTTGTAAAGGCGCAGCGCGGCGGAGGGATGAACGACTATAGCGCCAACAAAGTGATAACCTTTGCTGTTCACAAATTCGGGGGTGACACTAAATGCGTTTGTGTCTCCAATGTGAATCAACTCAATGCCCTGGGTAGTGGCGAGTTGTAGTTGCTCGATGGTGGGCTTGTGGCGGGAAATAAAGGCATATTTAATCATTGTAATGCTCCTGGGTGGGGCGGGGTTTTTGGGAAAAATCCAGTTGTTCTAATTGCACAAGCAACTGGTGGAGTTTGGTTTTACTTATTAGGCCAGCTCTTATTAGGGCCTTAGTGTGAATTGTAGTATCAAGGTCGGCAATGGTGCGAGCTAGCAAAATGCTGGCTTGTGCGGCAAGGCGTTCGTTGCGGCTATGGTTCATGATTTTTGGGGGCTCCTAAAGAGGGTTTACCAAACGGACTCAAAAACGGTTAAGTTTTTGGTTGTTTCCAGCACACTGGATCCGTCAAGAAATAATGTTAAAACGGTGTCTGGTGCAAGGATTA
>JAMIIA010000079.1:0-4925 GCA_035913795.1 Bacteroidales bacterium | reverse complement strand
TGCAAACTTTGTAGTTTATTATCACACTAATTTAACTGACGACAAAACATTAATTCCAATGATTGAGGAATTAATTGAAAAAGTGAGATTTATTGACTCTGAATGGACGTGTTCCTCATCTCAACAAATAACAAGGTTTCATTTATATCATTCAGAATTGTTTTTATTAACTTACGCTTACAGAAATAAAAAATTAAGAGTGCCTCAATTATTAGAAAGATATGAAGAACTGATTAACAACAGAATTCATCTTTCAAGATATGTTTCAGAGGAAACAAGTAGCCTTCTTAATCAAGGAAGACAAAATATTGATTGGATTAATGAATATGCAGTATAAAAATATCCATCCCTATTTGCAAGCACATTGCCAAAGCCCCACGAGTCAACCCTCAAACCAAAGCTTTGTCAAAGAGCTTGCAAAGCCAACGCAAGAAAAATTGTTTTAAAAAAATTTCCCGATCCTTCAAAAAAATAAAAAAAGCAAGCGGACAATGACACGGAAACTCAACACTGACAATGATTTACAAGGACAGACGACAGAACACCAGCTGCCAGTCGAGTAGGTAAAGGGGAATTTCACCCCTAAACCTCTCACAGAACCGTACGTGAACCTCTCAATTCATACGGCTCTTATTATGCAGTCGGTTTTAGTCCATTAGACTAATTTGTATCCCAATTCCCAGTGATAAAACAGATTTGGATATGAAACAGTTATTTGTCTAAGCCATTTAACTGCTTTGACTTTGCTCCCCTTGAAGCGTTTATACTTGTTCAGAATCCAGCTAATCATTCGATGGTGTAGGTAATAAAATACAGGTCTTAGGCTTCTTCGGCTAATCTTCCCATAATATTGAATCCATCCTCGTATCTTTGGATTTAGTAATATTGCCAAATCTTGAATACTCCTTTGGGTTTTATTTTGGAAATTGAGCTTTCGGAGTTCTCCATTAATACGTACTTTCGACTTTCGGCTCATCTTACAATCGAATTGCAGAAAACTTCCCCTGTTTCTTAATTTGTTTCTTATGGGCTGAAAACTAAAGCCGAGAAAATCAAACTGTACGGGAAAACCTGTCAGATTTCTGCCTTCCTTCTTACAGTAAACAATTTTCGTCTTTTCGGGATGGGCTCTTAAGGCACATCTTTCTAAACGATTTTTCAATTCTGTAAGTGTTCCAACAGCTTCCTGATAGCTCTTGCAATGGATAATAAGGTCATCAGCATATCGAATCATAATGACTGATGGATGAAATTTCTCCAACCACTTGTCAACACAATAGTGCATATAGAGATTTGCAAGAAGTGGGCTAATTACCCCTCCTTGAGGAGTACCTTTCCCCGTGGATACTTTCACTGTGCCATCTTCAAGTATGACTGGTGCTTCCAGCCACCTTTTAATGTAGAGCAATACCCACTTCTCTGAGACGTGTTTTTCCAAAGCTTTCAAAAGGAGCTCATGGCTGACGTTTTCAAAGAATTCTTGTATATCCAAATCTATCACCCAGCTATACTTGCGTACGTTTTGTTGTACCTCATGAATTGCTGCATGTGCACTTTTGTTGGGACGGTATCCATAGGAATTATCCACAAATACTGATTCCAACCTTGGTTCTAAGTACGTTTTCACTACTTGCTGTGCAATCCTATCGCTTACAGTAGGGATTCCCAAAGGACGAGTTTTTCCTCCTGCCTTGGGGATTGTTACCCGCTTTATCGCTGGTGCAAAGTAACTTCCAGAAGCAAGTCTGTTCCATAATTTGTACAGTTCCCTGGAACGTACCCTATCAAATTCCGATAGACTCTGCTGGTCAATACCTGCACTTCCTCCGTTACTTTTAACTTTCTTGTAGGATTCCCATACCATTTCTTTGGTAATTGGTACCGACTTTGTCTGTTCTTTAAAAATCATCCTTAATTAAGTTGTTCTTAAATTAAAACTGCATAATTGAAGCCCTTGGCTCCACTCCCATTACAGGAGTCTCATCACTACTACGGCTTCATCCGCCACCTATATGCTCATTAGTAATCAACTCACAGGTATTGCCTGCTTGTGTTTTCCTTTTGGCATAGCATATAGGCTTCCTGTGATTCCACAATAAAGCCTAGATAGAAGTCATGCCCCCTTTATGACGGTTGTCGCATAGACAGTAATTAGGTGCCCTCTATACTTATCTCCAATCTCTCGATATAGACTGGATTTTGACAACGACTGGTCTTTTCGTCACTTCATCGGAAGGTTCGCTTTCGCTCATCTCTTCTATCCATACCTGACCATTTAAAACAGCCTTTTCTTCTATCGCTTCACACATCCTAGTTACCGCAGATGCATCATAGAAGTGGTTTGGTGAGTTTCCCTAAAAACCCTCACCGAGGGACCTACCCTCATCTTTATCATAGCTTACACAGCACACATCGAGTAGACTGCCCTGCCAGAAACTGACAGGGAGAGCCTCTCACACCACCGAGCATACGGGTCACGTACTCGGCGGTTCGCAAAGAGATGGGTTGAGTTGAATGTAGATTTCCGTTTAGGATTCGTATCCTTTTTGTTTCAAGCGTTTCAAGGTAATAGTTGTTCCTAAAATGGGACTTTGGGCAGTCGCCCAACCACCTTTTCGAGTTCTGCTCCACATGTAGGCGTGGTCTTGGTCTACACCCAATCGAATCAGGTTTTTCCTTTTCCTTTCAGGTTTCTTCCAATCGTGCCAGATGCAGTAGCGAATTCGGTTCCGTAGCCAACCGTCAATGTCTCGTAATTTTCCCATGATGTTGGTTCCTCGAAAATAGTTTAACCATCCTCGTTGGATTTCCTTTATCTTGGTAATACGTTCTTCTAGTTTGGCTGGAGTAGTTTTTCGGGTAATGCTTTTGAGTCGCATCTTTAGGTTTTTCCATGCCTTTTCGGCTACTACGAGTTGGTATTGATTCTTGCTTCCTTTGTTGTAAACAGGCACAAATCCGAAGCCTAACAAGTTGAAGTTGGAGGGTTTTCTAATCCCGCTCTTTTCCTCGTTAATGGTTAGTTTGAGCTTGTTCTTGAGGAACTTTTCAATCACTACTCTGGTAGCTTTCGCTTGATTGTGGCTCTTGCAGTAGATACTAAAATCATCAGCATAACGAACGAATTTATGTCCTCTTCGGGTCATTTCTTTGTCCAATTGATGGAGTAAGATGTTAGACAATAGTGGACTCAATGGGCTTCCTTGCGGAACACCTTTTCTTCGTTTTCGTAGCTTTCCGTTGATTTTAATCGGTGCTCGAAGCCATTTGCGAAGGAGTTGCATTGTGGTTTTGCATTTTACTTTTTGATATACCAAATTCAGCAGTAAACAATGGTCAACTTCATCAAAGAAGTTTTTCAGGTCAATATCCACAATGTGGTTTTGTCCTGAATGGATGTAGTCCCGTGCTTGTCCAACGGCTTGTCGGGCATTCTTATTGGGTCTAAATCCAAAACTGTTGGGTTTGAATTCGGGTTCAAATAAAGGTGCAATGCTTTGTGAAACCGCTTGTTGCAAAACTCTTTCGGTTGTTGTGGGAACTCCCAGTAATCGGGTTTTTCCGTTTCCTTTGGGAATTTCGATTCCTAGAATGGGTTGAATTTGATAGTTTCCTTGTTTGATTTCCGTTACTAGCTGGTCTTTCTTTTCTGTGAATACCTTGCGGAGTTCTTTAGTAGAAATACCATCAACACCTGCACTGCCTTTATTGGCAATGACGTGTTCCAATGCTTTTTGGAGATTGTAAGGATGTACTACTTTTTCAATCATTTTAGTTTAATCTGAACTTGTTTCAGATTCCTTGTTAACCTGTTTTCGTTAAGTAGGGCTATTCGCCGTGGCGAATTCCATTACTTATTGAAAACCTCTTTACGTTCGGTCCTTCCTTGTTTGTGAGTCCTATGCGGTATCTATTCGCACCTCGTTACTTTCAAGTACTATGACCTCTGCTGACTTCTCTTTCTAACCAACTCGTGGATTAAGAGACCTCCCCTGGTAACCGCTTTTTCCTTCCTCCAATGCCTGCGTCATCTACAAATTAAAGTTTGGTATTCCCTGTCTGACGACAGGCAGGTTTGGACGTTGCGTTGCTGTGGACGCTTATCCCCTTTAAATTGCCTCTTATGACGTTTCTGTTCGTCAGTACCGGATTTTGTAGTCCTGCTTCCTTCAGTGCATACCTCACGATAAACCACCTTGCAGCTTACTAAACCTTCGAGACGTTACTCTCGCGGTTAAGGGACTCTCACCCTCTGGAAAAATAACACCCCGAAAATTAGTTTTTGTAGTCAAAATTTGTATTTTTGAACTATTTGAAAAGCTTTCGGGGTGTGTCCTGCGGATGCAGGGCACACACATCGTATTGGCAATAGGCGGGCTGAACGGCTTCGTATCAACGGAAGTGCAAAATTCAACATTTGTGCTTCGTATCAACAGTAGTGCTAAAAATCCCGCCCATCGCCAATACGCGAACCGTTGTGCGTCAGCTTAAAACGACAGCGTACAAAATATAAACAGACAAAAATCAGAAAATATGAAATTTATTTATTACAACTTATTTTTTTTTATAATTGTAGCATTGACAAGTTGCTCAAACGCATCACAACCAAACGACCCTATTCCTGAATACGAGACTTTTAAAATTCAATCTAGACAAGTTGGAGAAGAAAGAGTAATCAACGTTTGGACACCAGAAAATTATAAAGCAAGTAAAGACTCTTTGCCCGTAATGTATATGGCAGATGGTGGAATAAAAGAAGACTTTCCTCACATTGCAAATACTTTGGCTAAACTGATTAAAGAAAATAAAATAAAACCTTTAATACTTGTCGGAATTGAAAACACTCAAAGAAGAAGAGATTTGACAGGCTTTACAGAAGTAGCGAAAGACAAAGAAATTGCACCAGTTGTTGGTGGTTCAGAAAA
>JAMIIA010000078.1:0-3244 GCA_035913795.1 Bacteroidales bacterium | reverse complement strand
AAGAGGTGCCCTGCTGGCCGCAGCGTTGAAAAATTCGAAGCTCATTTCGGCTGAGCATGTGAGGCTTGCTGCAACAGAACTGCTTTAAACTAATTAAAAAACACTGGCTAAAGCGGGCCTTTTGGCCCGCTTTTTCATGCTCAAAACCGTATGGCTCAAAATAATTCGATAAATCGGTCAAAATAAAGTTCAATCTAAATTGTAAGCGCTCAGTAAACCCCATCTTTTTTGCCTGACTATTTTGTGGCAATGTTGCTTCTGTGAATTCGATATCATTTTCAGGA
This sequence comes from Bacteroidales bacterium, assembly GCA_035913795.1. Lineage (GTDB taxonomy): Bacteria > Bacteroidota > Bacteroidia > Bacteroidales > UBA10428 > UBA10428. The sequence continues at coordinate 2,960 of JAMIIA010000078.1, read as the reverse complement.
GCATTTATGAAGCGTAGAGCGCCAATAAAACACCCCATTTCCTTTTGGAACAAGCACGTTGATGCCTGGCGTTTAAGTGGTTTGAGCCAGAAAGAATATTGTCGTCGTCATGGCTTGCGAGATAAAGCCTTCGGCCATTACAAGATTTGTCGGCTCGGTGCCGACAAGAAAGTTCCAGTCAGCGAAGTTTTGCCGCCGAAACTCGATCTGGTTGCATTACCACTGAATATTCTTTCAAGCGGTATACCTCAGAATTGTAATCGCTCAAGCGGTATCAGCATTGCTCTTGGCCAGAATTCCCGTCTGGAAATTGCACCAGACTTTGATTCAAAATGCTTGGCCGCTGTTTTACAACTGGTTGTTGCCCTATGATTTTTGGCAATAACACCCAGGTTTTTATTGCCATCAATCCCGTCGATATGAGGAAATCGATCAACGGTCTTTCGTCGCTGGTAGCAGGCGAATTTTCAAGGAACCCACTGACCGACGGTCTTTTTGTTTTCAGCAATAGCAGCCGAAAAATCATTAAGGTTCTTTATTGGCATTTTAATGGCTTCTGCCTTTGGCAGAAGAGGCTTGAAAAGGGCCGGTTTATCTGGCCAGACAACCGGGAAGAAGTTTTGTCTGTAGGAGTTAGAGAGTTGGGCTGGCTTGTCGAGGGTCTGAATATCGATCACTTAAAAGCCCATAAGCAACTTGGCTTCAATCAGGTATATTGAACGATTTAACCATAGCGATTTAAAACACAAAAAGCCTCAGTAAAAGCTGTACTTTTGCTTGATTTTGTGCTATATTTTTAGCCATGAAACTGGCTATTAATCAACTTCCAAACAGCACAAAACTCCTCAAGGAATTAGTCATTGAGAGTTTTAATGAAATTGCTGTTTTAAAAGAGCAGATACAGTCTCTTCGGGCTGTAATTTTCGGAAGGAAAAGCGAGAAGAGCAAGTCGGAAAACTGCGCAGAGCAGCTTCTTATGGACTTTGGTGAAGACGCAGATGCAGAGACCGCGGTAGAAAATACTGTAAAAGCACCAGAAACAATACAAATCACTGCTCATTCACGCACCAAAAAGGGCCGCAAGTCTTTGGCCGAGCATTTTCCGAGAGAAGAGCGAGTTATAGATATTCCAGACGAAGATAAGGTCTGCGAATGTGGTTGTATCAAGACTGTTATCGGTTGCGAGAAATCAGAACAGCTTGAATACATCCCGGCAAAACACAAGGTAATAGTAAATGTCAGGCCAAAATACGCCTGCAGAAAATGTGAAGGCACCGAGTCAAACGGTTCAACAGTCATGATCGCGCCGATGCAAGAGCAGATAATTCCCAAAAGCTTTGCAACTGCCAGCTTACTGGCTTATATTCTGGCTTCAAAGTTCGTTGATGCCCTGCCATTTTATCGGTTGAGCACCATTTTTGCTAGAAATGGTGTCGAATTAAGTCGGGGAACCATGTGCAGCTGGGCCATCCGCGTGGCATCGCTGTTAAAACCGTTAATAGAGCTTTTTGAAGTAGAGCTACTTGAATCGACATATATTAACGCTGATGAAACGCCTTTTCAGGTTCTGAAGGAGGTAGGCAGAAAAGCAGAACAAAAATCATATATGTGGATTTTCAGAACTGGTTGCAGCGAGAGGCCGACCATACTGTTTTGCTATGCCAGCAGCAGATCCGGGACAATTCCGGAAACGATACTATCGTCATACAAAGGTTATATTCAAACCGACGGTTATGCCGGTTATAACTATATTGCCAAGAAAGCCGAACAGAAGCACCTGGCGTGCTGGGTTCATGTGCGTAGAAAATTTCACGCAGCCATAGTTGCTGCCGGACAAAATGCGACACCAGGCGTTGCTCATAAGGTCTTTGACATAATCAAAGAGCTTTATAAAATCGAGAAGAGCGCAAAAGATCAAAACAAGACACCAGAAGAAATACATGCACTCCGCCAAGAAAGGGCTGTTCCAATCATCAAGGACCTCAAGACCAAACTGCAACGTTGGAAGTCTACGGTTCTGCCAAAGAGCCTGACCGGACAGGCTCTTCAATACACATTAAATCTGTGGGAAAAACTAACAGTTTACCTTGAGGACGGCAGGTTGCAAATGGACAATAATCTGGCGGAAAATGCCATCAGGCCATTCGCAGTTGGTCGAAAAAATTGGATGTTTTCGGATACGTCACAAGGTGCAACAGCCTCAGCAACAATTTACAGCATACTTGAAACAGCCAAAGCCAATGGCATTGAGCCATTCTGGTATATGTTTGCCCTGCTTGAAAAACTGCCTGAACTCAAAAATAAAGAGGATTTTAAACCTTGGTTGCCACAAAACATTGATAAGCAGCTTGTTGAAGCATTAAAAAACAAGCATATAAAACCATAAACCAGATTTTTTTTATCCTTCAAGAAGGGGTTCCCTGAGCGCTTACCAAGGGCATAGGAAGGCATCCCAGGAGCGTAAACTTTTTGCACAAGGACGTGCTTATACCCGACCGCCTCTGTTCTGTGGCGGTCGAGCATAAGGCACATCGTGTGCCGATACCGACAGCCAGGCTAATAAACCGATCAAGGTTCAATCCTTAAATTCAACTTTGACAGACCACTAGTTGCGTTTTAGTGCGCTTACTATGCCCTGCTAACAGTAAAAATTGTTGTCCGCTCTCTTTTAGGTTAGACTGAAGCAGTTTTATTCCGTGGTTAGCATTGTTTGTTGAGGGGTAGCATGAAATATTTATCTGGTCTAAGACTCGCTATTTGTCTTGCTTTTGGACTATTCTTTTACCTGGGCGATTTCAAAATACTGCAGGACGCTGAAAATAGTCTGTTGGACCATCAGTTTAGACTTAGAGGCGCAGTTAACGCTGATGAGAAGATCGTCATAATCGGGATCGACCAGGATACCCTCAAATGGTCTGATCGCCCTGTTTACGCCTGGGGGCCTGTTCTGGCCGAGTTGA
>JAMIIA010000077.1:0-5334 GCA_035913795.1 Bacteroidales bacterium | reverse complement strand
GAGCATATACCCCTCAACGACCGCGATTATTATCCCGACCGCGATACGCTCTATTACCGGGCCTATGGCGAAAATTACACCGAAAAATCGGCTCCGGGAATATACCGCTTCGAAAGTGGAGCCTTTAATTACGATTCGATTGTTTACCATTTTGGCGACTCAGTGAAACTCACTACTCATTTAGAAGATACGGTATATGGGTACCAAAAGTGGGGCGAATACAACGCCTGGATCGAAGTAATCAACTATTTCGATTTTCGCAGGGAGTGCTATTATACTTCCGACAAGGTAACCCTCGAGCTTTCAAAGCCAAGCTTTGCCTCTAACAGCGGCAATGAAGTGCAGAACGTCTTTACTCCCCCCAACGGAAGTAATCCGATCTGGCGCTTAGACGATGTGAGTATTACTGATTTCGAAATTGCCATTTATAACCGCTATGGAAGACGTGTGCATTACTTTATTGGCAACATACGCGACTGGGGTGGCTGGGACGGCCGTATCAACAACTCTTCGAGCTATGTGGCTACCGGAGTATATTTTTATGTGATAAAAGACTTTTCTGTAGCCCCTCCCTTTGGCACCACAGAATCTGTCGACCTGGGTGATGTGAAAAAAGGTGCTATTCATGTATTCCATACCGAATAAGCAATTTTCCATCGCGAAAAGCAAGCCCCTAAAGAGTGGGGATGCCATACTCCGGTATTTTTATCATTGGGCAACAAACATTTTAGCAAAGAAGAAACATCTATTTCAGCGAATGAAGACTCCCAGGCTTTTAAAAATAGGTCAATTACCTTGAATGTAAATGATGTGTCCAATGAGGATGAAACACAGGATAATACCAGGCCAACCCTTTTAATTGTTGAAGACAACAATACTCTGAGGAACTATTTGAACAGTATGCTTACTAAAGATATCAATATACTCCATGCCACCAATGGAAAGACAGGTCGAAAGTTGGCAAAAAAGAATTTACCCGTCTAATTATTCCCGATATCATGTTGCCTGAAATGGTTGGGCTTGAATTATGCATAAGACTAAAAACCCTGATAAAAACCAGCCATATTCCATTATCCTGCTTACTGCGAAGGTAGCTTCCGAACACAAGCTTGAGGGTCTGGAAGTTAGTGCCGGATTGCATCGCCAAGCCTTTGGAAAATACTCAGTTGCACGTTAGGAGAAAAAATCTGCTGCATAAAAGAAAAATAATTTTTAGCTTTTTAGTAAAATAGTTATTAGTTTACATGATTTAAAGTATAATTTGATTTATCCTATTTTCAAGTTTAATTATATGAATAATCAACTTATTTATATATTCTTTATTCTTCTCACATTTTTCTCTTGTTCTAAACAGCAAAAGCAAAGTGATAAAATGCGTATCAATCCGGAAGTGGTTGAGGCCAAAGGCTATGTTGTGCCAGACGACAGTTTGGGCAAACCCAAAATAGTACTTGCAGGCACTCCCAAAAAAATACTTTCGGTTAGCCCGAAAGCGGTTCAGATAAATACTAACATATACCCTATAGGCAATCTAAAGCCTATTTTAGCAGGCAACCCAAAGATATATACCCCTGGTCAAGATACTTGTTTGCTACCTAAAATAGTTCCAGCCATTTCTATTCCTTTTTTAGCTGGTATTCCCGAAGTAGTTATTGCCAAAGATCCTTATTTCAAAGACCAAAACCAACATAGCTTAAGCTCCTATGGCAAATTACAGGGCCTAAAACATAGTGTAATACGGTGTATTTTTCAAGATGCAATAGGTAACCTTTGGTTCGCTACTGATGGTGGAGGAGTATCAAAATTCGATGGGAAATACTTTACGCATTTTACCCAAAAAGAGGGACTAAGCAATGATGCCGTATTATGTATTTTGCAAGATCGTAACGGGAACCTTTGGTTCGGAACTTATGGTGGAGGAGTAACAAAATACGATGGGAAGTACTTTACCCACTATAATGAACAAAATGGCATGCTTAATAATCATGTTTTTTGTATGCTACAAGATAGAAACGGAAGCATATGGTTCGGTACTACTATAGGGGCATGCAAATACGATGAAAAACTCCTTCCTTCCGGAAAGGCAAGTTTTACTTATTATACAAACAAGGAAGGTTTAAGTAGAGAAACCATTTTTAGTATTTTACAGGACCAAATCGGAAATATTTGGTTTGGCACGCTAGGTAGTGGTATAGTAAAATACGATGGGCAAAACTTTGCCCACTATACTGAAATAGAAGGTTTAAGCAATAACAGGGTTTTAAGTATTTTCCAGGACAAACTCGGTAACCTGTGGTTCGGCACCGAAGGCGGTGGTGTTTCAAAATACGATGGGAATAGGGTTGAGGCCATAGAAAGAGGGGAGAAAATCCCTTTACAGGATCAGCAAGACCTTAAAAAAGTTAACGGGAAACTTGTTAAAACTTTTACCCATTTTACTCAAAAAGAAGGTTTAAGCAATAACCATGTTCATTCTATTTGGCAGGACCAAAGCGGAAACCTTTGGTTCGGCACAGATTTGGGAATAAACAAATATGATGGGTATACTTTGCCTGCCAGACAGGCAAGTTTTACCCATATCACTGAAGATGAGGGGCTAATGAATAATAGAATATTATGTAGCTTAAAGGATAGAAGCGGGAATCTTTGGTTTGGTACTTACGGTGATGGTGTATCAAAGTACGATGGAAATACATTTACTCATTTTACCGAAAAAGAAGGCTTATTTAAGTATAAAGTCCGCAGTATTTTTCAAGATTGCACCAATAACTTATGGTTTGGTAGTGATAACGGAGTAAGTAAATACGATGGAAAAACCTTTACCCATTTTACACAAAACGAGGGCTTAAGCAACAATCGTGTTTATTGTATTATACAAGACCATGGCGGAAACCTCTGGTTCGGCACCGATGGAGGAGGAGTATCAAAATACGATGGAAAATATTTCACCAATTTTACCGAGAAAGAAGGCCTAAGCAATAATACCGTTAATTGTATTTTTCAAGATCAAAGCGGAAACTTTTGGTTCGGCACAAATGGGGGAGGTTTGTCTAAATACGATGGAAAATATTTCACCGATTTTACTGAAAAAGAAGGCCTGAGCAATAATGTAGTTTATAGCATTTTACAAGACCGTGGCCGAAACCTTTGGTTTGGCACTCAAGGGGGTGTATCAAAATACGATGGGAAGTACTTTACCCATTTTACAGAAAAAGATGGTTTAATCAGAAACAATGTTATTAGCATTTTAGAAGACCAAATCGGAAACCTTTGGTTTGGCACGTATGACGGAGGCGTTTCAAAATACGATGGGAACAGGGTAGAGGCAATAGAAAGAGGGGAAAATATTCCCCTACGCGATCAACAGGATCTTAAAAAAGTAGAGGGGAAGCTAGTGAAAACCTTTACCCATTTTACCGACAAAGAAGGTTTAATTGATAATCACGTTTTTAGCATTTTACAGGATCAAAGCGGGAGTATTCTGGTTGGCACACGTTTAGGGTTGAGCAAGCTTTCTCAAAAAAATTTAAAAATGTGTTACTCTAATACGAGAGAGGAATTAACGGACAGTTTGGGCAAAAGGCACTGCGATCTGTCAGTTCTATTTAGAAACTTTACTTACAGCGATGGTTTCTTGGGTATAGAATGTAATCGCAATGCTATTTACCAAGATAGAAGCGGAGTAATATGGATAGGCTCAGGAGACAGGCTCACGGCTTATCACATCCAGGTTGATGAAATTGACACTATACCCCCAAGCATTCAATTAATTGGTATCGATTTGTTCAATGAACCTATTACCTGGTCACAGTTTGAACCCCAAAAAGACAATACTATTGTTTTAAAAAATGGAGTAGCCTTAAATGGTATTGAATTTGATGAAACAACCAGGTGGTATGGATTGCCCGTTAATTTAAGCTTAAAATACAATGCTAATTTTCTTAACTTCAAATTTATAGGTATAATCCCAAAGCAAAGTAATAAGGTTACCTACCAATACATGCTAGAGGGTATTGATGACAACTGGAGTTCATCTACCTTCCGCAATGAAGCATCATACGGCAGCTTACCACATGGCACATATACTTTTAGGGTAAAAGCCATGAACAGCGATGGATACTGGAGCAATGAGTTTAAGTATACATTTACCATTCGCCCCCCGTGGTGGAAAACATGGTGGTTCCAAATTTTAATGGTTATTTTTATTGGTTTTTGTTTGCTGGGTTTTTATTACTTGAGATTAACTACACTGCGAAACCAAAAAAAGCATCTTGAACTTATTGTTAAAGAAAAAACAGCAGAAGTAGTGCATCAAAAAGATGAGCTACTAGCTATCAACGAAGAATTAGAAACAACTCTTTATTCACTAAAAGAAGCTCAGGGACAATTAGTTCAATCGGAAAAAATGGCTTCGCTCGGCACCTTAACTGCCGGTGTTGCTCATGAAATAAACAACCCTTTAAATTATATAATGGGGGCTTATGAAGGTTTAGAAACGATTCATTCTCAAAGATCTTATGAAGAAGATAATGAGACAATTTCCATGTTATTAGGTAGCTTGAATGTTGGAATTGAACGCGCTTCAAAAATTGTTTCAGGGCTTAACCAATTTAGCCGAAACATTGAAACCCTAAATGAAGATTGCGAAATACATTCTATTATTGATAATTGCCTTTCGATGCTTAATAGTATATATAAAGACCGCATTGTTATTGATAAACAATATTTTGCTTCAAATATTATTATCAAAGGCAATGTTGGCAATTTGCATCAGGTTTTTCTAAATATAATCGCGAACGCCATTGATGCAATACCGGCAGATGGCACAATTCATATTAAGACAATTCAAACAATTCAAAGGGTCGAAATAATGATCACCGATACCGGAGAAGGCATAAGCCCAGAAAACCTAAAAAAAGTAACTGACCCATTTTTTACTACTAAAGACCCTGGAAAGGGTACTGGGTTAGGTCTTTATATAACATATAATATTATAAGTGACCATAAAGGGACTTTAAATTTTGAATCGGAGTTAGGAAAGGGCACAACTGTAACAATATCAATACCAAATAACAATTCTGGGAAAGAAACCTTGTTTTAGCTGTTTTTCCTTCTCTAATGCAAGCCGCAAAAGGCCATACGACCTTATGCCGACTTTAAAAGCCCAGAGCATATACCCCTCAACGACCGCGATTATTATCCCGACCGCGATACGCTCTATTACCGGGCCTATGGCGAAAATTACACCGAAAAATCGGCTCCGGGAATATACCGCTTCGAAAGTGGAGCCTTTAATTACGATTCGATTGTTTACCATTTTGGCGACTCAGTGAA
>JAMIIA010000076.1:0-1885 GCA_035913795.1 Bacteroidales bacterium | reverse complement strand
AAAAAATATTCCATGCGCATCTGGTTTACCATTCACACACACCGCCATGAGCCGCCCAAGGAAGACGGACTACCTCTGTCATTTTTGCATGTTGCAGATTTATTCGATGTGCTGGTGCAGCTGGCTGCAAAAGGTCCGGAAGTTTATATCAAAGCCCTCAAAGGCCAGTCGCCCGGCGCAAAACAGGACGCACTATTGCTCGATCCGGCAACGATGTTAATCAAAGCTTAGCGATTTGTAAAAATGAACAATTAAAACTCGACACTTATGGAATGAAAAAAAATAAAAGATTCTAGTTAAAACACACTAAATATGAAACACTTGTCTTACATTGTAAGTGTCGAAAATATTTACAATTTTGAAAACAAAAAATTATTATTAAATATTATAGACATATGTAATTTTTAATGCTTATCAGCCTTAGTTTCATGTATAACTATCTGAAATCTTTATCTATCTTCCAAAAAAAAGACAATATATCAGTAAAATAATATAGATATGCTTAAAAAAGCTTCTTTGCCCGTTTTTTTTGTGACGGATTTTTTTACAATCGAATTTCTAACATCGTTTAATTCGTATAGGAGCTTATGGTTTAACACTGCTTAATAATTAGTTTTTATTATTGTTTGCGTAATTATTTTAGATTAAGCATAAATATTGCTAATAAAAATATATATGTGACGCTGATAAGAACCATCTTGTGAATTATTTGATTTCACATTCACCCTGATCACTTCCTATTCGTTCTAATATCTACATTGCCATTTGTTTTTCTCGAAAAAATTGTATTCTACTATTAATTGTTGGGATTTATTTAACCATTTTTAACAAAAGGAGAAACAATATGACCGCAGAGAAAAAGATAGCTTTCTTGCAGATTTTATCAATTCTAATTATCAGCTCTATCGTATCTGTATTTTTCATTGGTTGTGACAATCCGCAAAAACTTAATCTGAATACGGAATATCAGGTGGTCATTCTTGACAATGGGAATGCTTATTTCGGTAAATTGGAAGTCTCGGGTAAATCATTTGTGCGGCTAAAGGATGTTTATTACATCCAAACGCAAATAAACCAGGCAAACAATACCCAAACCAACGTATTGGTAAAAAGAGGAAAGGAACTGCACGCTCCGGATATGATGTATGTCAACATCAAACACATTATCCTGATCGAGCCGGTGGGACCTGAGTCACAGGTAGCTAAGCTCATCAAGGAAGCAAAGACGCAGAAGAATTAAGGAGGTGCGCAATGAATTCAAGACCGAGGATTTCATCAATTCTGGCTTGTTTTATATTCAGCCTAATGGTTTTATTCGGAGGCCACAGCATTGTATTCTCGGCAGATGCAATTTGGAACGGGGGCACCGGGCTGTGGAGTCTCAATACCAACTGGACGCCAAATGCTGTCCCGAACGGTACCTACGACGTGTACATTGACGGCGGCAAGACAGGCGTTACGTCAACCGTCACCTTTGATATGGACGCGAGCATCACGGGACTTACCCTCGATGCGAACAGCACTGCTTCCAACGACAAGCTCATCATCGGTAACGGAAGAGTGTTGACACTTACCGGCGCGGCCGATGTGACAAACAACGGGACCATCGAAATGGCCGCGAGTAACGCCAACACCTATCTGGTGTTGGGTGCAAGTACTGTGGTATTTTCCGGTACAGGCGAGTTCGTCCTCGACCCGGGCGACAACGGGCAGCGGAGCATAATCAGCTCCAACAATGTTGGTTACAGACTCACCAATGATACGGGTCACACGATCAGGGGAGCAGGCTACATCGGTGCTGCGAACCTGCTTCTCACCAATAATGGCACGATCACCGCGGACAATCCCTCTTACGCCCTCTATGTCCAGCCGTCCGGCACCTCTA
>JAMIIA010000075.1:0-27650 GCA_035913795.1 Bacteroidales bacterium | reverse complement strand
CAATACACCTTGCCAGCGATAACAGGCGCGAGCCTTACTGGCAACGAAGCCTACTACACCCTTTCGGGTGGTGCAGGCACGCAGTACGATGCAGGTGATGTAATCAGCGCCACCACTACGCTTTATATTTATGACAACAACGGAAGCTGCAGTTCGGAAGAACAGTTTACCATCACCATCGCAGGTAGCGGTCCAGTGGTGAACGACATCGCCAACCAGACAGCTTGTCTCCAATACACCTTGCCAGCGATAACAGGCGCGAGCCTTACTGGCAACGAAGCCTACTACACCCTTTCGGGTGGTGCAGGCACGCAGTACGATGCAGGTGATGTAATCAGCGCCACCACTACGCTTTATATTTATGACAACAACGGAAGCTGCAGCTCAGAAGAGCAGTTTACCATCACCATCGCAGGTAGCGGTCCAGTGGTGAACGACATCGCCGATCAGACAGCTTGTGTTCAATACACCTTGCCAGCGATAACAGGCACGAGCCTTACTGGCAACGAAGCCTACTACACCCTTTCGGGCGGTGCAGGCACGCAGTACGATGCAGGTGATGTAATCAGCGCCACCACTGCGCTGTATATTTATGACAACAACGGAAGCTGCAGCTCAGAAGAGCAGTTTACCATCACCATCGCAGGTAGCGGTCCAGTGGTGAACGACATCGCCGATCAGACAGCTTGTCTCCAATACACCTTGCCAACGATAACAGGAACGAGCCTTACTGGCAACGAAGCCTACTACACCCTTTCGGGCGGTGCAGGCACGCAGTACGATGCAGGTGATGTAATCATCGCTACCACTACACTGTACATTTATGACAACAACGGAAGCTGCAGCTCAGAAGAGCAGTTTACCATCACCATCGCAGGTAGCGGTCCAGTGGTGAACGACATCGCCGATCAGACAGCTTGTGTTCAATACACCTTGCCAGCGATAACAGGCGCGAGCCTTACTGGCAACGAAGCCTACTACACCCTTTCGGGTGGTGCAGGCACGCAGTACGATGCAGGTGATGTAATCAGCGCCACCACTACGCTGTACATTTATGACAACAACGGAAGCTGCAGCTCAGAAGAGCAGTTTACCATCACCATCGCAGGTAGCGGTCCAATGGTGAACGACATCGCCGATCAGGTTGTTTGTTCAGGGTTTACATTGCCTGTAATAACCGGAACTAATTTAACAGGTAACGAGGCATTTTTCAGTGCTGGCGGAGGAGCGGGTACCCAATATGCTCCAGGAGATATTATTAGTTCGAACAGTTTAGTGTATATATATGATTTTAATGGTATCTGTAGTTCAGAAGAAAGTTTCACCATCAGTTTATCTGGTGTTACTCCGGATGCTGCAGGAATTATCAACGGAGATACACTGGTGTGTTTGTCTACGGAAGGAGTGGTTTATAGCGTAAATACCATCAATGGGGCAAGCACTTATACCTGGAACTATACAGGTGCCGGAGCTACTCTCCTGGGAACCAGCAATAGCATTACCATTAATTTTGCTGCCAATGCAACTTCTGGGATATTAACTGTTTCAGGAACTAACGATTGTGGCAGTGGTACACCTTCTTCAGGTTTTTCTATTACGGTGGATGGTTTTCCTGCCGATGCAGGAATGATTGTAGGCGATACCTTGGTTTGTGCCGGTAGTTCCAACAATGAATATTCAGTTGCAGCTATTGCAGGGGCAAGCTCTTACGCTTGGTTTTATTCAGGATCAGGAGCAACACTCCCCAGTATTACAAAAACTGTCAGCGCAGATTTTTCCGCCTCCGCTACTTCCGGCAACTTAACTGTCTTGGCCCTTAATCATTGTGGAACTGGCAATCCATCTGCCCCATTTGCAATTACGGTTTCAGATTTACCCGAAACTGCCAGCATAATAGTGGGCCCTGAGGAGGTTTGCCAGGGAGAAGTTGGTGTACTTTACCTTGTTAACCCTGTAGCAGGTGCCGACTCCTATGTATGGGAATATAATAGGGCAGGAGCTACCATGTCAAGCGATTCTTCCTCAATTCTTATCGATTTCGATCTGAATGCTCAGAGTGGAGCCCTAACTGTATATGCAGTCAATTCATGCGGCGATGGAATCATTTCACCGGAACTGGATATCACCATGCGTTTGCCAGAGGAATGCGCGGAAGAGTATATTGGAATGATTTCCAATGTATTTACCCCTAACAACGATGGCCAGAACGAAACATGGGTGATTAATAACATTGAACTTTTCCCCAACGCACAAATAGAGGTGTTCGACCGATGGGGCAGAAGGGTATTCCGCAAAGATGGCGGTTATTCGAATGCCGATGCATGGGATGGAACCTTCAATGGAAAGAAACTACCATACGACAACTATTTTTACGTAATTGACCTTTATAACGATGGTAAAGTTGTGCTAAAAGGTAACCTGACCATTGTGAAATAGCCTAAACGAAAACCGGAAATCATAGAATGACGATGAAAAGAATAACCCTGCCTACATTGATCCTGCTAACTGCTCTTCAGTTTGCAGGTGCTCAGCAGTATCCATATTTCACGCAGTATACCCTCAATAAGTTTGTTTCGAATCCGGCTGCTGCTGGTATTGATGGCTATACGAGCTTAAATTTTATTGCCCGCGAGCAATGGGTTGGCCATGGGGGTACTCCTAAAACCCACGCGCTTATAATCGATTCGCGAATTTTGGGCGATAGTTATATTTTGCGTAAGATACCCATTCGCAAAAATGAAAAACCCAAAACACGTTCCGGTAATACGGCATGGGGTGCTTTTTTGATTAATGACATCAATGGTCCTATCAGTAAGACATACATTAACGGAACCTATGCCTATCACCTCGATTTAGGGGAGAAACAGTTATCCTTTGGATTGTCTATGTTACTTTTTCAGAATCGCTTAAAAGCTGACCAGTTTGTCTTGTCAGACAATGCAAACCCCAACGATCCATTGCTTATTTCGCAATCGTACTGGATTGTGGACGCCAATTTTGGTGCATACCTTACTGGTCGCGATTATTATGCAGGTTATTCAACTGTTCAATTATTCAATTCAAGTGTCCGCTTTGGCATCGATGGAAAAGGAGAGTATAGACTTGCACGTCAGCACAATCTCATTGGTGGATACCGGTTTTTTATGAATAACCGCATGGATGTAGAACCTTCAATGCTATTTAAATTGCAGGAAAACATGACGGCACAGATGGATTTATCTGCCAAATTTATCTTCGAAAAAACCTATTGGGGTGGGGTTAATCTTAGAACTGGCAAAGCATTCTCCATATTTGGAGGGATGAAATACCTGAATTATTACTTTGGATATGCCTTCGAATACAATTTCAATTCCTTTGCTAAATTAACTTTTGCCACCCACGAATTGACTGTAATTGCCAGGTTTGGTGATGCTGCCCGCCGCTATAAATGGCTGAATTCTTATTAATATTCAGAACAATAGATACAGAAAGCCTCCATTTTTAGGAGGCTTTTTTTGTGTGGCACCTTAAGTTTTTGTTTCTTATTCTATATTTGCCCTACAATCGATTTATATGCATAAGGCCAGGAATATTACGCGTCGAAATTGGAGTTTTCTAATTCCACAAATTTCAGTGATTTTACTTATAACTCTTATTTTAAGGTGGTTTCGAATCGAAAATAGCCTTTTATTGGGGTTATCTATTTATTTGTTACTTGCTGGCTATTTGAAGGTTACAATTCCGCGTTGGCACCGTAAAGGACTTTATTATTTGCGAAAGGGAGAGTTGGAAGGAGCTGGTTTTGCATTTGAAAAAAGCTATAGTTTTTTTAAAAAGCATGAATGGCTTGATAAATACAGGGCCTTCTTCTTATTAAGTATTTCGGGTTATTCTTATTGCGAAATGGCTTTAATGAATTCAATCTTTTGTTACCAGCAACTCGGTAATAAATCTAAAATAGATGAGTTGCATAAACGCTTATCGAAGGAATTTCCTTACAATCCTTATGCAGGATCTAAGAAATAGTATTTTACTTGTTTTGTATGATTGAGGTTGAAAGAAAAAGAATTAACATTAATATTTAATTAATTCGCAATGGATTTTTTCTTGATTGCAATTGTGAGCTTAATTGGTGCAGGCTTAACCTTGTTTTCAGGTTTTGGTTTAGGCACGCTCTTGTTACCGGTTTTTGGCTTGTTTTTTCCAATAGATCTTGCCATTGCCTTAACCGCCATTGTACACCTTGCCAATAACCTGATAAAGCTCGGATTCTTTTATAAAACCGTCAATTGGTCTATTGTACTTCGATTTGGTTTACCCTCTATTGCTGCAGCATTTCTTGGCGCTTTTCTTTTGGGTTTTATTAGTAAGCAAGAGGCTTTTTTTACCTACACCATTTTCAATCGTAGCTTTTCGGTTACTCCGGTGAATATTACTATTGCTCTGCTCTTGTTGGTTTTCTCCCTTCTGGAACTGATTCCCCGCTTTACTCGTCTTGAGTTTGACCAGAAATACCTCCCACTTGGAGGTCTGCTGAGCGGATTTTTTGGCGGCATTTCAGGTAACCAGGGCGCTTTACGGGCTGCTTTTCTGATAAGAGTTGGAATGAATAAGGAGTTTTTTATTGGCACCAGCGTGGTAATTGCCTGCCTGGTCGATTTTGCTCGTCTTTCAATTTATTCAAGAAACATTCTAAGCCATATTGATCAATCAAAAATTCTTCTGCTGTCAGTGGCTGTGCTGTCAGCCTTTTCAGGGGTGTTTATCGGTACACGTTTGCTTAAGAAAATTACTATTGCCAGTCTGCAAATGATTGTTGCCATTATGTTGTTAGTCTTTGCGCTGATTCTGGGAGCTGGAATAGTTTAAAGAGAAGATTGAAGAGGCATATTGTGTATTCATCCTTGTTTCTCAATCCAATTCACGATGTTCTTTACAATTCCTCCAACAAGCTCTTCCCTCGATTCTTCACTAATCCAGGCAATATGGGGTGCGATAAGAATCTTTTCCGGATTATTCAAATGCAATAGTGGGTTATCGGCTTTGATGGGTTCAAATTCCAGCACATCGAGGCCAGCGCCTGCCAATAGGTTTTCGTTCAATGCCCTCGCCAGATCTGCTTCGTTGATAATTTTACCACGACCGGCATTTAAGAGAATCGCGGTAGACTTCATTTTCTGAAACTGTGGATAATCAAATAGGTTAAGCGTATTTTCGTTCAGCGGGCAATGAATGGAGATTACATCCGAGCTTTGCAATATTTCGTCGAATGCAAGGTGAGGGTAGGGGCCGTTGATGTTTTTTCCGCTTGTGCTGTAGTAAACTACTCTGGCCCCAAAAACAGATGCAATTTCTGCCACACGTTTTCCAATGGTTCCCATGCCTATAATTCCAAATTGCTTGCCTTTGAGTTCCCAGAAAGAGCGGCCATGGTGGGTAAAAATTGCGCTGGTCGAATAGTTTCCTGATTTTACATAAGCATCGAAATAAGCTGTTTTTGTTAGCAGGTAAAACAGCATCGAAAAAGTCATCTGTGCCACGCTTTCGGTCGAATATCCTGCTACATTCTTTACTTCAATACCTTTCAATCGGGCATAGTCCAAATCGACGTTGTTCATACCGGTGGCCGAAATGCAAACAAGTTTTAGCTTGGGGCATGCATCCATTACTTCTTTATCGATGATAACCTTGTTTGTAATCGCAATTTGATGGCCTTTTAAGCGTTCAATTCGTTCGAGAGGTGATGTGAATTCATAAGAAGTATAATGCCCTAATTTGGCTATGTTCTCGATCGATTTCACATGCCCCAGGGTAGAAGCATCGAGAAAAACAATTTTAAGGGATGTACTCATTGGCGCAAGTTTTACCTAAGCGGGTCAAGGAAGGTTTTAAAAGTCAATTTCTATCTGGTTTTGTATAAGATCCTCAATACTTTCTCGTTTGCGAATCAGGAAATCTTTTCCTTCGTGTATTAACACTTCAGCTGGCCTGAAGCGTGAGTTGTAATTCGATGCCATGGCAAAGCAATATGCACCTGCATTGGCAAAAGCGAGTATATCCCCTTCGCGTATTTCGTTTATTTTTCGGTTCCACCCAAAAGTATCTGTTTCGCAGATATAGCCCACTACGGTATAGATCCGTTGTTTGGCGCCGGGGTTCGAAATGTTGACAATATGGTGGTACGAGTCGTAAAACATCGGCCTTATCAGGTGATTCAATCCGCTATCTACACCGGCAAATACTGTAGCAAGGGTTTGTTTGATTACATTCACCCTTACAAAGAAATTTCCGGCTTCGCTCACCAGGTATTTGCCCGGTTCGAACATAATGGTTACTTTTTTTCCATATTCGGTATAAAAATCGTGAATACGGCTGCTTAATTGCTTACCAAAATCGCTGATATTGGTCGAAATGTCATCGCTTTTATAGGGAACTTTAAAACCACTGCCAAAATCGATGTAGCGCAGGTCTTTAAAGCTTTTAGCGGTATCGAGCAAGATATTGGCTGCGCGAAGGAATACCTCTACATCCAGAATATCGCTTCCTGTGTGCATGTGAATGCCGTCGATAACCATGTTGTTGGTCTGTATCACCCTTTGCAAATGGGGCATTTGGTAGATCGAAATACCGAATTTCGAATCGATATGTCCAGTCGATATTTTGGCATTGCCGCCACCCATAATATGGGGGTTAATGCGGATGCCTACTGGCACTTTACTGCCGTATTTATCGCCAAATTGTTCCAGTATGCTCAGGTTATCGATGTTAATGTGCACACCCAGTTTTACACCCTGTTCAATCTCTTCGAGCGATACGCAGTTTGGGGTAAAAATTATATCCTTTGGATTGAATCCAGCTTTAATTCCCAGCATTACCTCCTGAATCGACACAGCATCGAGACCTGCCCCCTGGTTTTTAAAAAACTTTAAAACAGAAATGTTGGTAAGGGCTTTACAGGCGTAGTTAATGCGCATATCGATACCCTTGAAAGCCTGAGCCAGTTTCTTGTATTGAGCTTTCATTTTTGCTGTGTTGTACACATAAAGGGGTGAGTCGTATTTGCGAATCAATTCGTCTACCGATATGCCATCGATCTGATACTGGTTGTTTACAAGTTCCATTTTTGCGAGATAGGCTTAGTTTCTGTTTATGTTACGTTGAACTTTGGTTTGATTTATTTCTTTGCTGTTTTACTTCTGAAGCATGCAGTAAAGCTGGCTGCAAATATAAAGAAAAATCCCCGGTGGATAGCTTTAACAGATACCAACAGGGGATTTCGAAGTTTCGAGTAGCATTTCTGCTTTTATTTGCGCCTTTTGGTTTGCTGTTGCTGCATTTTTTGCATCTCTTCCAGTTTAAGTTGCCATTTCGACTTCTTTCGTGGATTAGCCTTTTTGGCTTGCAATTTCTTAAGCACTTCTTCTTCGTTCACAAAGGCTTTGAAAAGGTAATTCTGTCCAAAAGTAATGACGTTGGCCAGAAAATAGTAATAAGTTAAACCCGACGAAAAATCGTTTAGGAAGAATAGGAATGTTACGGGCATAATGTACATCATGGTTTTCATGCCGGGCATAGACGATTCCTGCATCTGGGCGCCACTCATTTTCATGGTCATAATGGTGGTAATGGTCATCAGCAGGGTAAAAATACTCAAGTGATTGCCCAATAATGGTATGGAAGTTCCCCATCGAATTAAATCATCATAGGTCGAAAGGTCGGTGGCCCACAAGAAGGCTTCCTGACGCAGTTCAATCGAGCCCGGGAAAAAGCGGAACATGGCAAACAGAATAGGCATTTGAAGCACCATGGGCAGGCAGCCTCCAAACGGACTCACACCTACTTTACGATAGATAGCCATGGTAGCCTGCTGTCTTTCCATAGCTTTTTCCTTCGGAATTTTACTGGTAGCCTCGTCGACCATGGGTTTTACCACCCTCATTTTAGCTGTCGAAATGTAAGAGCGGAAAGTAAGCGGCAACAACAATAATTTGATGATGATAGTTAACAATAAAATAATGATACCATAGTTTCCAATGCTTTTTTCCAGGAAATTAAATATGTTGATGATCACCCCCTGGTTAATCCATTTGATGATACCGCGGCCAACGGAAACAAGGTCGTGCAGTCGTTTGTCGGCATAATTCTTTTTAAGGAATTTATACTTGTTAGGGCCAAAATAAAACGATAAAGGAATGCTTTCGTTATTGGAATTGGTAATGCTTATGCCGGCAACAGATTTAAATTGCTTTATATACCCGCTGTTTTCATCCATGGGTATCGATTGCAGGGTTGCACTCGAAAAAGCCTGTCCGGGCATCAGCACCGAACTAAAAAACTGATCTTTGTAACCTATCCAATCGACCTGAGTAGGGATCGATACTTCCTGCAAGCCTTTCTTTTGACGCATGGGCATAAAATCGACATCGTCGTTTAAAGGTCTGTAGTAAACCGTTGAATAAAGCGATTCATTCTTAAAACTTCTTTCTTGTTGGGGCGAATAAATTTCCCAGCGCAAATCGATTTCGGTACCGTTTACTGGCGACAGGTTTTGCAGCCCTGTCATTTTTATTTCCATGTCCAGCTGGTAGCTGTTTGGGGCGAGGGTATAGATAAAATCGAGGTATTCGCCAACACCATACGCGTAACGCAATGTGAGTGAACGGGGTGTTTCTATTGCATTCAGAAGCTTCGCACTGTCAAGAGCAGTAAAATTCAACAAGCTTGTTTTCTCCGAGCGTCCGTTGTAATAGTAATTAAGTTCAAAAACTGTTGAATCGCCATTAAAAAGTAAAAGCGGAAGCGAGTCGTGGGTTATGTATTCTTTTAATTGCACACTGTAGGGGCGGCCTCCCAGGCTAGCTATTTTGGCCGAAATGAGTTCGTTTTCGAGTGTGTAAAATTCGTTTTTAGTATTTAAGGCACTATCACCAAGCTGTGCAGCAGTGGTTGTGTCAATTCGATTTTTTATTTCGGCCTGTTTTTGTTCCAGCACCTTTTGTTGCACCAAGGCAATCGAATCGTTATAGCGACGGGTTCTTTCAAGTTGCTCTTGATCTGGTTTGTTGAGTACTCCCCAAAGAATGAAAATGGCAACAATAAGGAGTATTCCAATAATCGAATTTCTATCCATTAGTAAAAGTTTCTCAGTTTATGAAATGGTTGCTTTAATAAAATCGACAAAAAGCGGATGGGGAGAAACCACGGTGCTTCTGTATTCGGGGTGAAATTGAACGCCGACAAACCATTTATGGCTTGGAATTTCCATAATTTCTACCAGGTTATTGTCGGGGTTAATGCCAACAGGAATCATACCGGCTTTTGTAAAATCGTCGAGGTATCGGTTGTTGAATTCGTAACGGTGCCGGTGACGCTCCATGAATTCGGCAGTTTTATAGGCTTTAAAAGCATTGGTGCCTTTTTTTATGTGGCAGGCATAAGAGCCCAAACGCATAGTACCACCCTTTTCGGTAATTCCTTTTTGTTCTTCCATCAAGTCAATTACCGGATGTGGTGTTTTCATAAACATCTCGGTCGAATGGGCTTTTTCGAGATGAAGCACATTACGGGCAAATTCAATCACAGCGCATTGCAGACCAAGGCAGACGCCAAAAAAAGGAATGTTATTCTCGCGGGCATATTTCGAAGCCAGAATTTTTCCTTCTATGCCTCTGTCCCCAAACCCCGGAGCTATTAAAATGCCTTTTAGGTCTTTCAAAAGTTCATTCACATTGTCGGCCTCAATAGTTTCAGAGTGGATGTATTTGACATCGACCCGGCATTCGTTTACTGCACCAGCATGAATTATGGCTTCGTTGATGGATTTATAAGCATCAGGCAATTCTACGTACTTGCCAACAAGGCCAATTTTAACGGTATATTTTGGATTTTTATGTTTTGTAAGAAAATCGATCCAGCTGGCAAGATCCGGTTCGGTTTTTTTCTCCAGCCGCAGTTTGCGCAAGACGGTTTCGTCGAGGTTTTCTTCCTGCATGCGCATGGGAACCTCGTAAATGGTTGGAACATCGATAGATTGCACCACAGCCTCGCGGTCGACGTTGCAAAAAAGTGCTACCTTTTTCCGGAGCTCGTCAGAGAGTTCGCGTTCTGTGCGTAGAACAAGTATATCGGGTTGAATACCGTTTTCGAGAAGTTCCTTTACCGAATGTTGTGTGGGTTTTGTTTTTAATTCGCCCGAGGCCGATAAATAGGGCACCAGGGTAAGGTGAATGACCAAGGTATTGTTAGGCCCCAGTTCCCACTTAAGCTGACGCACAGCTTCGATGTAGGGGAGCGATTCGATATCGCCTACGGTTCCGCCTATCTCGGTAATTACTACATCAAATTTGTGCTTATTACCAAGAAGGAGCACGCAACGCTTAATCTCGTCTGTAATATGAGGTATTACCTGCACGGTTTTGCCAAGGTAATCGCCACGACGTTCTTTGTTAATAACCGATTGGTAGATCCTTCCGGTAGTAACATTGTTAGCTTGCGAGGTGGGTACATTTAAAAAGCGCTCGTAGTGCCCCAGATCAAGGTCTGTTTCTGCACCATCTTCTGTTACATAGCACTCGCCATGTTCATATGGGTTCAAAGTGCCGGGGTCGACGTTGATGTAGGGATCCAGTTTCTGAATGGTTACAGAATAGCCTCTAGCCTGAAGGAGTTTAGCCAGCGATGCTGAAATTATTCCTTTACCAAGTGAAGAGGTTACACCTCCCGTTACAAATATGTATTTGGTTAATGGCACAAAAAATCAATTTTTAACAGGTTGAAAAATAAATACCTGCCGGTTTAATTGCAATAAACCTATAGCAGGCTAAAGCGCAAAAGTATAATAATAAATTGAAAAGCACGAAAGAATCGTTCTCAAATTAGCACAGTTATTTAGGTGAAAAGGTTATTAATTCTAAGGTGAAAAAGTGCTATAAATGAGGGCGTTGACTCTAATAAATACAAAGATTAAACATTTCGCTCAGACTATTTTTCCCTTGCATTTATTTTAATCCTCTTTGGTTTTTGATTGATTCATAGGCATCGTTTATTTTTTTGAATTTCTCTTCGGCTGATTTTTTTATGTCTTCACCCAGGTAGCTTACTTTGTCGGGGTGGTATTCTTTGGCTAAAGTACGGTAGGCTTTTTTAACATCTTCATCGGTGGCTTTTGGATCGAGGCCTAAGATTTTATAAGCACTCTCTGTGCTTTTTATAAACATGCTTTTTATCGACTGCTGATCGGCAGAAGTAATGCCCAGGTACCACGATATTTCGTCTATCACCCTTCGTTCGGCTTCGCTAATTATAGCATCGGCGTTAGCAAGTCCGTAAAGCAAATGCACCAATTCTAATCGCGAAGGATAGTCGAGTTGGCTTTTAATCTGGTAGCAAATATCTTTGAGGGGAATGTTTTGTTTTAACAAATGACGCAACATTCTAAGGGCTTCGTTGGCAGAGGCTGTTCCAAATTTTTGGTTCAGAAAAGACTTTACATAATTCAGTTCCGACTGCATAACTTTGCCATCTGCCTTCATTACCGCTGCTACCAATACCAAAAGGCTAACAGCAAAGTCGCCACTGGTAGTAGTAGTATATCCGCGCTCCAAATCCTGTTGACTGGCACTGTCAAACATCCACCCTAATCCAAGACCAATTATGCCACCAATGGGTCCACCAAAAGCCCAGCCAAGACCGGCACCTATC
The DNA here is from genome assembly GCA_035913795.1 of Bacteroidales bacterium. Classification (GTDB taxonomy): domain Bacteria; phylum Bacteroidota; class Bacteroidia; order Bacteroidales; family UBA10428; genus UBA10428. Next base: position 15,971 of record JAMIIA010000075.1, on the reverse strand, counting down.
CATTTACCAAATTTTGCCATATGGCTCGTATTGTTTTGTCTATTTTGATAATTTGAGGCAAAAGTAATTTTTTGTTATCGTTCACGATAATAAAATCGGCCAATGATTCGATTTTTTCGGCCGGCCATTGATTTTGCATTCTTCTTTCAATTTCTTCTCTCGAAAAACCGTTTCGGTTTAGTATCCTCTCTATGCGAAGTTCGATAGGTGCTGAAACAACAATAGTTCTATCGAGTCTTTTGTAGGCCCCCGATTCGAATAAAATGGCCGCTTCGTTGATCACATATTGACATTGGCCCTGTTTAAGGCACCAGGATTGAAATTCTTTTTCAACTGCGGGATGGATAATTGAATTTATTTCTTGCAGTAAGGCTGAATTTTGGAACACCCTAGAAGCAACATACTGTCGGTTGAGGCAACCGTTTTGATAGGCCTCTGCACCAAGAATTTTTTCAAGTGCTTTCTTTACTTCTGCATGCTCATCAGTAATTTGTCTGGCGGCAAGGTCCGATTCAAATACGGATACGCCCATTTTCCGGTAAATTTCGCAGATATAGCTTTTGCCGCTACCTATCCCCCCCGTTATTCCAATTCGTAACATGTTTCCGTTCGTTGATGTATTCAACCCGTGTAGGATAGATTCTGGTTGCACTGGCATATTCGGGCAGCGAATCTATTTTTACTGTAAGGTACGAAGTTGATTTAAGATTTTCTTTCAGCTCATTGTAATCGACAAAGGGTTTAAAATCGCTTTCCAGGGCAAAGGGTATTTGGCTGTGAGTTACATTAAAATAGAGTGTGGCCTCTCGCGGAAAAAGTTTAATAGATAAACTGTCCGGAACGTTTCTGGGTACAATAACCACCCGATAACTCAATTCAGTGAACCGATCTACTGGAATAACCACGTTCACTTTCTCCTTGTCCATTGTAACGTTATTGTAGAAAAGTATAGTTGCTTTCTGCTTGAAAGTATCCTCCAGTTCAAAAGGGCTAATGCTTTGGGTATAGAGGTGGTTTATTGTATCGACAAGATTAGCCGGACCCGAAATCTCAATGCTGTCGGGTATTGTATAAATAAATCCGTTAAGCTTATGCTGTCTGGCGAATAGATTTTTCTGGTTGTTAATTACAACTTCAACAGGCACTTTTTTTATCACACTGCGGGTAAAGCTAAAAAAGATGGTGTCAGGCGAAATGCTTACGATTTCAAGATTGGTTCTTTTTCTTGATAGTTCTTGCGAGAGTGCCTCCTGAGCATAGCGGGTAAGAATATATACGCTCATCGAGTCTTTCGATTGCGAATAAAGCGAAAAGTTATTGATGCTGAAATTGAGAGGAGTTTTATAACGCAGTTTGTTGCTCAATAAACTGTAGCCGGTGCCCCGAACCGTCAATTTGAGTTTGTAAGGGGTATCTCCTGTAAGTATTTTGTTGGCTGGGAAATCAAGGTATCGCACCGGGTAGTTGATGGTGGAAACATAGCTTTCTTCGAGCACACGAAATAACCAGAGAATGGAGGAAAGTAGAACGAAAACCAAAAATACCAATACCCTTTTCTGAAAAGTCTTGTAGTATCTGGCAATGGTCTTTATTAAACTAAGTATAACCAAATCAAACCGCTGGTTGTACTTGCCGGGGGAAGTCATTTATAAAGTATTTACAGTTTAGGGTAATGCAAATATACCCTAAACTGTAAATTATGCAATTACTTTTGTTGGTTCTGTAAATCGCTGGAATCTTTCAGAACAGCATTTTTGTCGATTTTAATCACCACATTGTCACTGATTTCAAGGCTGATGGTGTCATCGTTCAAAGAAGTAATTTTACCATAGATACCACCGGTAGTAATAACCTTATCGCCCTTAGCCAGCGAATTACGAAAGTTTCTGAGTTCTTTTTGACGTTTCATTTGTGGGCGGATCATAAAAAAGTAAAACACCACAATGATTAAAATCAAAGGCAGAAACGTTGAAAGCGGATTGGCACTTTCGCCCTGAGGCTGCATCATGCCTACAAAATTGATTAATAGATTCATTTTATTTTTCTGGTTTAATAATTTTTAAAAATTGAGTTGGCAAAGTAATTATAAATTCTTGTCGAAACCAAGTATAAAAGTAAAGTAGCGCAAATATTAAAACGATTAGCCGCTATTATGCCTGTTATAGCTTAATCAGAAAACTTTCCCTCACTCAACTCTCATTCTCCATTAGGGTATTTTCCGTATGCTGTTTCTTTTATGGCAGTATAACGTGCTTGTGAGCAAAAAAGAAGAAAGCCTCAAATTCTTTTTAATGCATTACTTTATTTGTTTTATTGGTCGAAGAATGCCTAATCAAAGGATTCACAAACATTTCCATTGCCAATTTGTGCTTCATTTTGTTATAGATTTCTTTTTAACTGTCTAAATCATCCAGCATATTCATTCGTTCCCGCAGACCTTGCATGCGTTCTTTGGCCTGTTGAATTTTATTTTCGATATCGGCAATCATCGATTCGGCATTTTTGCTTTGCGAAAAGAATCCGATGTTATTTTCCCAAAGTGCAATATCGCTCTCCATTTGTTTGAGGCGGGTATAACATTTTTCTCTTTCCATATCCAAACGTTTATCAGCGTTGGGTTTAGTGGCAATGCTATCTATTTTACTACGGAATTTGAGAATAGCTTTACTTTCGTCGTCGAGCTTCAGATCGTCGAATTTGGCATTAATAACTGCCCTGTATTTTTCCTGTATATTGTCTTTTTCCTTGATAGGAACAAAACCTATTTCCGACCACCTGCGTTGGAATTCTTTCAATTTATCGAGGTTGAGGTTCACTTCCTTGGTGGGCTTAAAGCTCTCAATTTCTTTTAATAATTCCTCTTTCAGTGTAAGGTTGGTAAGGTAAACACTATCGATGTTAGAAAAATATTCATTCTTACGGTTAAAGAAGGTATCGCAGGCCGAGCGGAATCTTTTCCATATTTTATCGGATTGCTTTGCAGGAACTGATCCGATGGTTTTCCATCGTTTTTGAAGCCTGATAAGCTCGTCGGAAGTTTTTTTCCAGTCGGTGCTTTGGGTCATGGCTTCAGCTTTCATGCAGAGCTCGGTTTTTAATTGAAGGTTATTCTCCTGTTCTTCGCGGTTTCCGGCAAAAAAATCACGCTTTTTCGAAAAAAATGTGTCGCAAGCCTGCCTGAAGCGCTCATAAATAGCTGCGTTATACTTTTTTGGGGCGAAGCCAATGGTTTTCCATATTTTTTGCAGCTCAATCAAAGCCTTCGATTTTTCTTCCCATTCTTTGGCATCCTGAAGGGCAGAACCAGCTAATTCTTCTGCCTTTTCGCATAAGAGGGTTTTCTCTTGCAGGTTTTTCTTTTGGTCGTCTTTCAGCGAAACAAAATACTCCTGATGTTTGTGGTTAATCTTCGAGGTTGCTTCTTTAAAGCGCTCCCATAACTCGTTCCGCTTTTCTGAGGGCACCGGCCCCACTTCGCGCCACTGGTCGTGTAAAAATTGCAGTTGTTTAAAGGCTTCCACAACGGATGGTTCAAGCAGTAATTCCTCAGCTTTTTCGCATAGCAAGAGTTTAGCATCGAGGTTTTTCTTAAAATCGAGGTCGCGAAGTTCTTTGTTTATTTTAATGTAATCGTAAAATGCTTCTACATGATAATGGTATTGTTCCCAAAGGTCTTTTACATTGGACTGGGGCACCGGGCCTGTTTCGCGCCAACGATCCTGAAGTACCCGAAACTCATGGAATGTTTTATTGAGCGACTCCTGGCTGTTTACAAGCTCTTTAATAGATTCGATAATATCATATTTTGTTTTTAGGTTTCCGATTTTTTCATCTTCTGCCTTCTTCGATAAATCCATTCGCTTCTTGCGAAAATCGTCCAGTAGTTCCTTTAGGGTAATTTCTACTGGCGATTCTTCGGTTTTGAAATCTTCCGGGGTTCCGCCTTCTGTTATAAATTTTGCTCTTAGTTCTTCTATTTCAGCATTATGGAGCCTGTAAAAGTTTGATTTTATGGCTTCTACCTGTCTTCTGATTTGCTCAACCGGGTAGTTGGTCAAGAACTCTTTTAGCATGTCCAATAGTTGATCCTTGGTTTTCAGAGAAAAATCCACCTCGTCTCTCGAATCTTCCTTTTTTTTATTTTGAGGTTTAGGTTCTTCACCAACTGAACTATCGACTATACTTGTCTGAGGGGTTGATACCTGATACTCGGCCCTGATCTCAATTGCTTCAGCCGGTTCTATGTCGGGCTCAGATTTCTGCATTGTCTTCTCTTTTTTGACCTTTTTTACAACCTGTTTCTTCGGTTCCTTTTTCGATGATTCAGTGGGAGCGGGACCTTCGGAAGGTATTAGGTCTTCGGGTTCGGCCGCTGGGGCCGCACTAGCTGAAGCGTTCTGCTTCAGCTCGTTGTTTGATGAGTCTGCTGTTTCGGTATTACCGGAAAGGCCGGTTTGTTCGTCCTGAACAGAGTTTTTTAAATCATTTTCAGTCATAATTACTGATTTAAGTGGTAGCCTACTTTGTAAGGTACGAAAATAACTATTAACTGAGAACCTAACAATGTTTTGAGATCAAAATTAAAAAAGGTATGACTATTGTCGAAAAAGGCTTAGATCGTATTCGGATGGTTCTGAGCCATATCTTTGCTTCGAATTAGCTTTCTTATTCTTTCTATATTTGCACAAAAAATAAAAATGCGCATTGATATTCTCACCGTGTTGCCTGAGTTACTGGAAAGTCCCTTCAGTCATTCTATTCTGAAAAGAGCTGTTTCTAAAGGACTTGTAGAAATTGTCGTGCACAACATTCGAGATTTTGCCAGTGGAAAACATCGCCAAGTCGACGATTATGCTTTTGGGGGTGGAGCTGGAATGGTGATGATGATTGAACCAATCGAAAAAGCCATACTATCCCTGAAATCGGAACGGGAATACAATGAAATAATTTATATGTCACCCGACGGAAAAAGATTTAATCAGCGCGAAGCGAACCGTTTGTCTATGCAAGAAAACCTGCTAATTCTTTGCGGGCACTATAAAGGTGTCGATCAGCGCATTCGCGACCACTATATTACATCTGAGATTTCGGTAGGAGATTATGTGCTTACGGGTGGAGAACTGGCTGTAGCTATAGTGACAGATGCAGTAGTGCGTTTGTTGCCCGGTGTATTGTCTGACGAAACCTCTGCGCTCACCGATTCATTTCAGGATAACCTGTTGGCTCCCCCGGTGTATACCCGGCCAGCGGACTACAAAGGTTGGAAAGTACCGGAAATTCTGTTGTCTGGAAATGAAGCGCTGATTGAAAATTGGCGACACGATCAGGCAGTAGACCGGACACAGCGCCTGCGCCCTGATTTGCTGGAGAATAATAAAAACTAAGTTTATTTCTTGTGTTTCCTGTTGCTTTGTAAAAGCGAAAGGGAGTTAATGAGGATGATGATGCCCAAAAACATCGCAAAAATTCCAATTACTGCTGTTTTTGCATGAGTGCCAGGCAACAGGCTCAGAGATATTATGATAGTATACACAATGGCCAGCAATCCGCTGAGCAACATGGCAAACCACCCCAGGCTAAAAATAATAAACCGGAACGAAGTAATTATCTGAATAAGGCCAAAAACCAAAGCCCATATCGCAATAATCTCTGTAAACATGGCTATTGCGGCAAGGCGGTGCCATAGAATAATGTAAAAGATAAGTGCCCCAATAATAAAGTCAAACAAACCTTCGAAAAGCCACCATTTCCATGGATCTTTGCGTTTCATGTTGTAAAACGAACCGTAAATTAACAAAGCACCCGAAATGAGTATAATGAAGCAGAAGAACTTAATTATTTTTATCTGATTGATATCCTTTAAAGTAAGTGCTAAAAGGCCGAATGCTAGTGTTAGCAGGCCTTTTATGGCAAGAAGCCACCAATTTTTGAAAAGTTTTGCTTCCAGATTATTCATTTTTTTTCTGAGTTCCAACGGCAGTCTTAATAAAGTTACTAAAAAGCATTCAGTAATTGCTGAATTTTTTTTCAAAAATAACAAAATGAATGAGATATGAATGAAGCTTTTTATTTAATTGTTTTTGAGACTGAATAGTCCTGTGATTTGAAACTGCATTAATTGAATTGCCGGAGTGCAATGTACAAGAGTGCAAATTAGCTAGAGATTAGTCCTTTATAATTTTGTTAAAAACAATGCAATTAGTAGTTATTGTTCATGACTTGCATTTGTTTATTTTAAACACACAAAAACTCAAATCAATATTAAGGCAAATGAAAACGAACCTACTCCTGATTTTTGCTCTCCCTTGCCTGGTTTTAACTCTTCAGTCGTGCAGGCAGGGAAGCCCTTCAGAAAAACCAGTGGTTGATACTGAAATTGCCGATCAGGATACAAAAATTACAAACACTTCCAACGAGCGGGAAATTGAACTTAGCTCATTGTATCTGGCTCAAAAAGAGGTGGGTGTTATTTTGCTGGAGCTTAATCCAATGGAGTTGATATTAAACATTTATCCCGAAACCGATCTGAATAAGCCAACTCAGTCCATTGGGCCATTTCAATCAGATGTAGAGTATAACGAAAATTATTACCTCGATGAGCCAGTTCGCATATTTAATCCTGCCGATCTGAATTTTGATGGATATACCGATCTTAGAATCCCCATTGCCACAGGAACAGGTGGTACCTGGTATGCGGTGTATTTGTTTAATTCCTCAAAAAAGCAATTCGAAGAGCACTCTGGTCTGGGTGCCTTGGTATCGATCGAATCCGATAGTGCCAGACAAGTCCTTACCTCTCATCAGGCTGGTGGAATGGGAGGAGTATTCTATACGCACGAAACTTATCGATGGAAGCAAGGTAAGCTTGTTCTTGTTCGACGCGAAAACCAGAATGTTTTTTATGCCGATAACCCAGAAGTGTTATTGCGTTCGGTAGTCGAGCGCAATGCACAGCAAAAGCTCGACACTACTGCATTGGTAAAAATTTGGAACGAGAATAACCAGGAACACTGGTGCCTGCTAAAGGGAGACTGGACTGCCCTTGTAGGTTCTCCTTTTTTGTCGGAAGAAGTCGTGAAAAAAGACGGACGGATGGGGGAGTGCGACTAGGCTCCTAATTTGACGAGAGTTACCTTTGACAAATGGTCTTATACAGGCAATTCTTACAGTATTTCAGATCGTCTGTTTGAGTATATAGGATGTGTTCGCTAAAAATCTCATCGATGGTTTGCTGCAATAGTTTCTTAAACTCAAGTTCTACCTCTGAAAAAGACTCAAGTAATTGCTTATTTGTGGTTTCGCCATAACTTAACCTTCCATCGTATTCTTTTTTGTTTAGGTCTCTCAGATAATAAAGAAAAGGCAACCCGGGGTAGTCTTTGTTTTCGAACGAATAAACCATGGTGTATAAAAGGGTTTGAAAAGCATTTCCATTTCGTGTAGAGGGTTTTTCTAGAAATAAACTCTCGATTGATGGGAATTTGTTTTTTACTATCCCGGTTTTATAATCAATTATTCTGATATTACCCTGGTGCAAGTCAACCCGATCGATTGTGCCACCAATGCTGAGCTCAAGACCCGATGAAGTGAAAAAAGGCATCTTAACCCTGGATTCCAAACCCTTGAGCGTGAAAGGAGTCTGTTTTTGATCGAAATGAAGAATCGATTTCACCAGACGCTGAATGATCTCCTTATAAAGAATGTTTTTACCATGTAATGCCCTAACCTTGCTATTGCCTGAAGGATTCCCATCACCGAAGTATTCTTTTATAAATGCCTGAAATACCGCCTCACTGATTTTTTCTTCATCGTCTATGATTGCCTTATGAAATGCGCTAGTAATTAGTGTGTTTTCGTAGGGCTCATAGAGTAGTTGCATACTTTTATGCAGAATTAGTCCAATGGTGCTGGGTTCCATTGTTTCTTGAATGGTTTCAGTCTCTTTCAGACCAGAAACATAGCGAAGGTAAAACCGGGTTTTACAGCTTAGGTAAGTATTTATGGCACTTGGCGACATAGTCTGTTTGTCTTCACCAAGGTATTTCTTTTTCAGTAGTTCAAGAGTAGTGGTATTGGAATGAAAATTAACCTTCTGAATAGCATTGGGAACCAGCTTGTAATTCAGGTTTTCGCTTGTAACTGAAAATGCATTCTCGTAAAGGAGTTGGTGAATAAATCTGCTAGGTTCGGCACTTTTACTTCCTGCTTCAGACGAGCAATAGACCAGTGTTATGTTTTGTGCCCGCTGAATAAGGCGGTAAAAATAGTAGGCAAAGATGGCATCCTGGTGTTCGAGGGTAGGCAACCCGTAAGCCTTTCGAAGCGAATAGGGAATAAACGATGGAGCATGACCTGTTTTAGGAAATACACCTTCGTTGAGCGAAAGTATTAGCAGATTTTCGAAGTCGAGGTTTCGTGTTTCCAGCACTCCCATTACTTGTAAGCCCTCAATGGGTTCGCCCGAAAAGGGGATGCTGGCTTTTTCGAAAATTTTTGTAAGCAACCGATTTAAGCTCGAAAAATTAAAAACCACAGGGGTGTGTGATAGTAAATCGCCCAGCCTGTTTAATTGCAGAAGTAAACGTACACAAGCTTCTCGTTCGATTCGGGCCGAATTGGTATCTTCATCGTAAAAAAGCTCGGCAATTTTGTTGAGCACTTTTTTTAGGTAAACTATAAACCCTCTGGCATCGATTTCTGTTTGAAACAGAAGTGAGAAGAACTCGTTGCTATTTTCCAAGGGCCTGGTATCGATATACACCTGGTTTTGCTTCGTGACCTGTTGTATAAAACTTTCTGTTTGTTGGCTAAATCTTGTTAAAAGTCCATTTTGAAGCAATTGTATTACATCGGCATGGTAAAAATAACTATGTTGGGTTTCCGGTTTGTCATTTTTATTCTTGTGCAATTCAATCAGACCGGCAATAAAGCTATATATTTTTGTTTCCTTCACCGGGTATCCCATTGAAATGTTGACATCGGGTAAGCCAGCAGGCAAAGAACTTAGTGCAGGCAGTAACATGCTTTCGTCAGCCAAAACCAATGCGGTTTCAACAGGTTTGTCTTTCCATTCGAGCGGCAATTGTGCCAATGCAAGGGGAATTGTTTTAGCTTGTCCGGTAAGGGTTGGAACATTCAATACACGAAAGCTTTTTTTCGGGAGGGTAAGCCCGCTTTCAAACACAAAATCAGCAGGCGCTGGAAATGTTTCAATCAAATCGCGCAGGTAAAAGCCGGCTTCGTGGCTTTTTAAGTTCAGATAATACCTGTCGTAATCCCAGAAAAACAATGCCTTATTTTGATTTTTTGCATGCCTGAAAAGTTCTTTCTCGCAGTTGTTAAGTGCATTAAAGCCCAGAAATGCAATTTTTTCTTCTGTAAAGGAATAGGCTTTCTTTTCAATCTTTTCAATAGATTGCCTGCATGCCATTCCTTCGTAGCTCAGTCCCAGTGCACTTAATTTTTTGGTAAAGGCCTCATAAATACTATTTAATTGATTCCATATTTGTGCAAAGCTTTGTTTCTGTTCCGAAAGCCCACCAGTGCGAAAATTTTCCCAGAACTGCCGAATAGCTTCTATTTGTGAGTCGTCCAGATAATCGGCAAATGAGTCTATCTCTTTGAACTGCGAAATGTTTTTAAAAAGTACTTTGGCATCGACCCGGTATTTATCGATGTCGTCGAAATCGGCCAGCATCATTTCGCCATAAAACAGAAATTCATCAAAGCTTTCTTTTGATCCTGTTTCGCGGGAATACACTTCGTAAATTAAAAACAGTAAGGTAATTGGGTCGGCAGGGGTAGTTCCACTTACCTGTTGCATGTATTCGTTAATGGTATAGTATTTCGGAGCCAGAAGAGGCCGGTTTGTATGGCTGGCGAGGTATTGATTAAAGAAAAGGCGGGCTCTTTTGTTGGGGAATACAACCGACATATTCTCCAGATTGCTGTGGTGATGCTCATAGAGGTAGCTGGTAACGCTTTTTAAAAAAGGAATCATAATGCGGGTTGTATTCTTTCTAAAGTACAATCAAACTATCTGATTTAGGTATTGGAATAAAACTTTCCCTGCCAGCAATCGGTTTCTTCCAACCGCTTTTCGATTAAGTCAAGCACTTTGTCGTAGCGGAGATTCCACCGATTTGTAAGATTATATTCAGGATTGGCTTCTCCGGCAAGTCTTTCAATTACCAGTGAAGGTCTTAGCCGGCCAAGGTATTCGCATATAAAATCGATGTATTCGTCCAGGGTAAAAAGTGTAAACGCTTCGGGATTCTCTTCGTAATCCTTAGCCATGCGGGTAGCTTTTACAATTTGCAACTGATGAAATTTAACGGTATTCAAGGGTAGTTTTGAGACAATGTCTGCCGAATCGAGCATCATGCTGCGCGATTCGCCCGGCAAACCAAAAATCAAGTGACCACCGGTTTGAATACCTCTTTTAGCTGCTTCCTGCAGAGCCCACACCGATTTTTCGAAACTATGCCCACGGTTAATTTTTTCGAGAGTTTGGTTATACACCGATTCGATGCCAAACTCCACCATAAGGTAATAGTTATGGTTGATCTCAGCCAGTAACTCGAAAATCTGATCGTCGACGCAATCGGGACGGGTACCAATCACCAGTCCTATTACATCGGGGAAAGCAAGAGCCTCCATGTACCTTTTCCTGAGCACATCAACCGGTGCATAGGTGTTGCTATAGGCCTGAAAATAGGCCAGAAACAGGCTGGCTTTCCGGTAGCGCTTCCGATGAAAACCAATACCACGCTCCAACTGCTGGCTTATCGACTCCTGATCGCGGCAATAGGAGGGGTTAAAGGCATTGTTGTTACAAAAACTACAGCCGCCCACGGACACCTTGCCATCGCGGTTCGGACAAGTAAAGCCGGCATCGAGGGTGAGTTTTTGCAAGCGGCTTCCAAAATTCATGCGGGTATGGTTCGATGCCAGGTTGATGCGCCTGCTGTGTCCCCATGAAAAAAGGGGTTGTTGTACTTCGGTTCTTTTTTTGCCCATCCTTTAGTTACTTGCGCTTACTTCTATTATTTCGTTCTGGGTGAGGTACCAGATATATCCCTTCACCCCGGGTTTTCCGGCTTCAGAAAGCAGTTGCATATATTCTTTAACCTGGGCCTGGTGGCTTCGTCTGTCTGCTTCCGTGCCTGTTTTATAATCCACCACCAAGGTCTCATTTTCTTTCAGCATTATGCGATCGGGTCTTTTCAGACTTCCATTGGGCACCACAATGTCAGCTTCGGTCAAGACTTTGTATTTACCGCTAAACCATTCGTTTTTTTCGGCTTGGTGTATGGCATCAGATAGCAGTTGATGCAGTTGATGGCCCTCTTCTTCAGATAAAATACCGAATTGCACCTTCTCTTTTACCGCCTTATCCAGGTCGTTTATTGTTAAAACCTTTTCCATCACCGAGTGAATAATTCGCCCTTGTACCAGTTGATGAAACCTACTTTCTGTGGAAAATGCAATTAGCTGTTCTGAAAGATGTTTACTTCTTATGTCTGGCATAGCCAGGGTTTGCTGAATGGCAGGCATAGCAATCCCTTTGACTCGTTTTATGGGGATGTTTTGCTTTGTAAGTTTGCCATAGGTAATTCTTTGTGCCTGGGGATCTGAGCTGAGTCGAAAGTTTTCCTCGGGATTCAGAATTAATTTCTCCAGGGTTCGATGTATGAGTGAATTTATGTTGTCAATAGCAATGTTCTCTCCTTCTGATTCCTCGCTATTTTTACTTTCTTTCGGTTTTTTAGGCTCTTTCAGAAACACATACAAGGCATTCACCGCCCGTGTGCAAGCAACATAAAGCAGATTAAAGTTATCGATGGTATTCAGGTCTGTTTCCTGGTTATATTCAGTGCTAAAATAGCTATTCTGTATGGGTTTTGATGGTTTTACGGGTAACAGAGGCAATTGCATGTAGGGTTCCAACTTAGGTTCTATCCACAACAAATTATCAATCTTTGGTTTAAAACTACTATTCATATCGGGGATAATCACTACCGGAAATTCAAGACCTTTTGCTTTGTGTATAGTAAGTATCCTAACTGCTCCTTCGGATTCGCTGGCAGAAATGCTGGTGTTTTTCCCTTCGTCCTCCCAAAATCTAAGAAAAGATCCGATGTCGGAATTCTTATTGCTGGTGAATTCAAAAACTACATCCAGCAAGGAATGAATGTAAACCAACTCGTTTTCTAACTCGAAAAAGCCAAATAACTTACAAATTTTTTCGGTGGCAAGGTATAGGGAGTCCTGACTTATTTCTCTGCAAAAGGCAGCAAAGTTGGTTTTGAAAACCACATCGAGCTTAGAAGAATCGAAAGGGCCTTCTGGAAAAGGAAGTCTGTTTGCATCCTTGCCTGGATATAGGTATAAAAAATTGGCAAGCATATTGGCAGCGGCCAATAGGTTAGATCCGTTGTGGGCATACCCAAGGGCATTGACAACCGCCAGCACTGCCGGAGAACTATACAAAAACAACGATTCGTTCGATACAACACCCACAGGTTTTGCAAACAATTGTTTTTGGTTAGCCTCTACAATGAGCTCGGCTATTTGTTTTCCGTTCTTTTTTTGGCGCACCAGAATCGCTATGTCTGTCGGTTCGAATCCACTTTCGAGCAATTCGTTAATGCTGCTAATGAGGTATTCACTAATCGCTGGTAACTCTAATTGGTCTTCCTCCAGTTCAGTTTCTTCTTTCTGCTCCTGCTTCGCATTTCCAGAAACTGTTTGAAAAGAAATAAAACCAAGTTCCTGATCCTTCTCGAAAGGACACTTTTGAACTACATCGCCATAAAGCTTACTTTTATGAATAGTATTGTCTGTCTGATCTTGGGATGGGCCATCGAGCAAATCGGCTGCATGGCGAAAGAAATGGTTGTTAAACCTGATGATGTTGGCATCGCTTCGCCAGTTGGTTTCAAGCCTGATCTCATTGGTATTTTCAAGGCCAAGATCATTTGCAACCTGCGAATCGAGAATTCTCCAGTTGCTGTTGCGAAACCGGTATATCGACTGTTTTACATCCCCTACAACTAAACAGGAGTGACCAATTGAAAGGCTGTTTTCGAGCAATGGCCTGAAATTAGACCATTGCATTGAGGAGGTATCCTGAAATTCATCGATAAGCAAGTGATTAAATTGGTTGCCTGCTTTTTCGTAAATAAAGGGAACATTATTATGGTTGATAAGCTTATTTATGAAAGGTGCAGCATCGCTGATAAGAAAAATATCCCTTTCTTTTCGCACCTTCTCCACTTCTTCGTGCAATTCAGCGAAAAGTCCGAGCACGTAAATATTTTTCAGTACAATCAGGCTTGTTGAATAGTTTTCAGCCTTTTCGGCCACTATTTTTTTTAGGTTCATCAGGGCTGGTGCAGCAATTTCGGCCCCAAAACTTAGGGCATCCTGCGGTCGTTTGCATTTTCCTGAGGGCCATTGGCTCGGATTATTGAGTACATTCGTGAGGTATTTACCCTCGAGAGAAAAATCCTGATTTAACACCCTATTAAACGCATTTATTGGTCCTTTAATTCCATAATAAAAATCATCGATAGAGAAACCCTGCGCACTCATAGCATCCAGAACTTTATGGGCGATCTCGGAGGTTTCGTTCTCAAAAGATTTTTTAATTTCCTTTAATTGGTTTGTAAATGCTTCCAGTGCCGATTTGTTTTTGATAGCCTGCTTTATTTCAGGTAGTTTTTCTTGTAAATTTTCGCGAAAAAGGCTTTTACCCAAAACTTGCAACTCTTTGGTGAAATCCCAACTTCCATTTTTTTCTAATTTTTCTTCTACATAAGCAATAATCCATGAGCGCAATTCAGGTTCATTTCCTAGCCTATCGAGCAAACCTTGAACGGCCATGTTCAATATCTTATCCTGGTTCAGTTCGATGTTGTAATAGCCCGAAAGATTTAATTCGCGCACAAAAGAGCGTATGACAGACTGAAAGAAAGTATCGATGGTTTCGACTCTTAGCCAGGAGTAACCATGCAGAATAGAAGTAAGAATATGCTCGGCTTTTTTTCGTACTGAAAGCTCGTCAAGTTTGGTTGTTTTGCAAATTACGCCGAGGTGTTTCGATGGCTTACCGGACGCCAGAGTGTGCAATTCTTTTAAAATGCGTTCCTTCATTTCGGCAGTGGCCTTGTTGGTGAAAGTAACGGCCAAAATCCGACGGTAGTAGTCGTGGCCCGGCTGACTTAAAAGAAGATTTAAAATATCGCCAGTAAGTGTGTAAGTTTTTCCTGATCCAGCGGAGGCTCTGATAATTTTTAATTTCGCCATAGGCCTAAAAGTAATAAAAATAGAGTTTACTTATGGGTTTTATTTGGCTGAAGTTTTTCTGCAATATCCTGCCGAACAATTGCGGTTTCAGTCTGTTTATTTTTAAACATAAATATCAGCAACACATGAAAGCAAAGTTTTTTTCATTTATCGCTATGTCATTCTTTGTAAGCCTCGCAGCATTTTCGCAAAGTTCTTTTTACGATTTTAAAGTCACTGCCATCGATGGCAGTCATTTTGATTTATCGACACTGAAAGGAAAAAAAGTGCTGGTAGTCAATACAGCCTCGAAATGTGGTTTAACACCTCAATATGCCGATCTGGAAAAGCTTTACAAGGAATACGCACAAAAAGGATTGGTTGTAATTGGATTTCCTGCCAATGATTTTTTGAGCCAGGAGCCAGGAACCAACGAAGAGATTCAGACATTTTGTTCGGTAAATTATGGCGTTACTTTTCCGATGATGGAGAAAATTAGCGTGAAAGGAAAAGAGATACATCCCCTCTATGCTTGGCTAACTTCGAAAGATAAAAATGGAGTAATGGACAGCGAAGTGAAATGGAATTTTCAAAAATATATGATCGACGAAAACGGAAATCTTGTCGACGTGGCTTTTCCCAAAGACGAACCTTACGGTGCCAAAATTATTAATTGGTTGGATGGAATAAAATAACATATATAGATAAATAGATATTAAATCATTATCTTCGCGGCTCAAAACGAAGAAAATGGTAAATAACATCTACAACTACTATCAGTATAGCGATACCTTGGCGTCAGGTGGCCAACCTACACCAGAACAATTGGAAGCATTGAAATCGGAAGGGTTTCAGTTAGTGTTCAGCATTTCGCCCGCATCAACCCGAAATTACCTCGATGCAGAAGCCTCCATCACCGAAAGGTTGGGATTGGAGTTTGTGCATTATCCGGTCGATTGTTCGAATTTAAAAGAGACGCATTATAAGGTCTTCAGCAAAATATTACTTGGTTTTGCCGATAAAAAAGTTTTTATACACTGTGGAGGAAATATTAAATCTTCGAGCCTGATACACATGTTTAAGGTGTTGGAGATGGGTATCGATGAAGAAGAGTCGCTGCAGGAACTTAAAACAATTCAGATGCCGGAGCAAAAATGGTTTACATATTTTAGGCAGATGGGTATGCAAGGGCTATCTTAGCCATTCTTCGTGTTAGCGCAATCTTTGCCCTTTCTATTCGAAAAGACTTTCGTCGCGGATAATCATTAGAATAGCCGAATGAGGTACGATGACATAGGCTTCTTTTTTGAATTCGAATTCGTACCCGCTGTTTTGTAGAAAGATAGCCATATCGCCGACTTTTAACTGCAAGGGTATATATTTAACCTCGTTTTGCTTTTCTTTCCAGGGTTCATCTGAATCGTTAATGGCGGGTATGGGGTAGCCTGGTCCTACTTTTACCACATAGCCTGCCTGTATTTTTTCCTGACTTCTGACGCTTACTGAATTTCCAATGAGCTAAATTTTTTAAATATCAGAATTCGAGATATTTACCCTAAAAATTAGTACGTATTTACCGCACTAACGTATATTTTTGGGGTATGTATTCGATACGAAAAGTCAAGACCAAATCGGGCTCAACTGCAATTCAAGTTGTACGGTATATTGGCCATAAGTCAATG
>JAMIIA010000074.1:0-77185 GCA_035913795.1 Bacteroidales bacterium | reverse complement strand
AACCGATATGCTGCAAAACAATCCGTTTGTTATTCTGGTAACGAACAACCTGCACCGCGCGTGCCTTTGAGGCGGTTTTGACAACCCTGATTTTCATAATAAACTTACCCTTAGTGCGGTAAATTTAGTCTTTCTTCAAACACAAATCCTGATTATTAAATACTTACGAACGCACTAATTTAAGAAGGGACAAGTCAGGAGGGTTGGTTTGAGTGTTTTGCCAATGTGCTTAGCAGCGAAGGGATAGGCGGGTTGACTTGCTCTGTCGCTCTTTGTTTTTTTATTCTATTTGATGCTATAATATTGTAAAGGGAATAGGCTTTGATTGCCTATCCCCTTTAATAAAGATATTATAAAAGATTACCAATTTTTATTCCAAAGTAAATTGTCCGAGGCGAAACCGGACCATACATATAGGCAGGGTCACGGTCTATGCCTTTATCAAAATCGGACTGGTAAGCATTAAAAATATTTTTTATACCTCCCGAAAATTCGACCGAAGCACCGTTGAGTTTCACTTTATAACTAAGTTTCGTACCAAGGTCAAAGAAACTTTCTGATTTTCTCAATTCACCATCGGGGTTTTCTGTACCAAAATAGGGAACCAGCATACTGCCTGTATAGTTTCCGGTAGCCGACAAACAGAATTTTTTATAAAAATCCCAATCAATAGCAAAAAAGCCATATTGGTTTGGGGTACGAAAGAAACGTTTTTCATCAAACTCCTGAGCTACATCATATTCGCTGGTTTGCAAGGTAAAACCTGATGTTAAAGAAAAATCTTTTAAAGGTTTAAGTTTAAGTTCCATATTAATTCCTTGTACAGTTGCCCCATCTTGTGCATTTTTACGAGTGTAAATTACAGTACCATCTTCATCTGGGACACCAATTTCATTTACAAAAGGGTCTTCGAGACGAGTGTAAAATCCTTCAACAAGTAAACCTGTATATACTGTACCTATCAGTTTATTAAAGTCGAGCGATGCCATAATACTATGGCTTGTTTCCTGTTTGAGGTTTGGGTCGTTTACATTGATTACCTGACGTGAACCTGATGTTTCGATGTGCAAATCTTCATCAAAAATCTGTGGAGCACGGTATCCCTGCGAATAACTAACCCTGCCTTGCAGTTCTTTCACAATCTCGTACATTAAACTAATACGGGGACTGAATACATTTCCAGTTTTAGATTCATTATCTGTTTTTGCTAGGTCTTTTATGTCGTAATGGTCGTACCTGCCTCCTAGTGCAACTTTTGTCTTGTTCCATTTAAGCTCATATTGCAAAAACATACCCGTTGTAATGGACGACTGGTCGGCAACAGTTGTATTGGATGTATGTGGTACAGAAACTATGGTATCGTTAACTATTACAGCATTTTCATAATCGGGATAGCCTAATTTTTTATCGGTTAAAAAGCCTCCTGTATTTTCAATTCCTGTAATAATTGATGAATTTCCGAAATAGGCTTTGTATTGTGTCCCTATATTGTATGTTTTGTCTTTTGAGTTGCCATAATCACTTAATGATTGATTTGCCCCATAATAGGAATCTCGGTTGAGAAATTGTCCGGAGGCATAAACTGAAAGCATATCATATTCCCTAAAAAATTGTTCCCAAGTTAGTGCAGTGGTTTTTAAATCATGTTTAACAGCCTCTGCAACATCCCTTTCATGCAAGGGTAAATCTTGTTTATTACCACCATCACGTTCCTCTTTTATGGTAAAGAAGTCGAGAGCTAATTTACTCCTATACCCGAAGCGATGAAAAAACCTTGTTCCTAAAGTAAGGTTGTTCATTGGTGCAATTTCTGAAAACCCATCACCATTAGCATCAAACATTTTACGCTCACGGGTGAAACCATAAAGGGAAATACCTGTTTTATGGTCATCGGAAACCAATGATGTATTAAAATTAGCAGAATAATCGGGGGCTGCACCACCTGAACCTTTTACATTTACACCGCTTAGTGCGTAATTACCGCCTATTTCGTAAGTATTAGCTGTCGGGTCTTTTAGAATTATATTAATAGTGCCTGCAATTGCATTACTTCCAAATAAAGCAGAACCACCACCACGAACAACTTCAACTTTTTCAATCATATTCGTAGGTATAAGCTCCAAGCCATATACTCCGGCTAATCCTGAAAAAATCGGGCGGCTGTTTATTAATATTTGTGAATAAGGACCTTCCATGCCATTCATTCGTACCTGTGTAAAACCACAATTTTGGCAATTGTTTTCAAGACGTAATCCGGGCGAAAAGTTTAACCCTTCGCTAAGGGTCACTGATTGGGTTGTAGTAAAGAGCTTTGGCGAAATAGTATTTACAATCACCGGAGCCTCAGTTCGCTTTTGCGTGCTACGGTCGGCAGAAACAACAACCTCGTCAAGGTTGAGGGCATCCTCTTCCAGTTCAAATTTTATTTCAATTGTTTTATTGGCTTCAGTAACAACTGTCTTTTCTTGAGGTTTATAACCAACTACTGTTACAACTATTGTTACCTGCCCTACTGGAAGGTGAACCAATTGATAATGCCCTGTTTCGTCAGTTACTGTTCCAATGGTTGTTCCTTTTACTACAACATTGGCAAAAGAAATATGCGCACCATAACTTGTTACATGACCTACAATATTCGCATCAGTTTTAGCTTTCTGCGAAAAAATTTGAAAAGGAAGAAATATTAAGAATAAAATAAAGAATATATTTTTCATTTTAAATTATTTTTTGAGATTATTAAAAAAATCGTTGATAAAAAATTGATTGTTAGTGTTCCCCAATAGTGATTTATCGTCAGGGAAATTTTGTACCAACTTAATGTCTGCTTCTTCATCCAAATGCAAAGCAAGTCTTACATTTGTTAATGTAAGAGAGTTTATTTGTGTTTGGTAGTTTTTACTAAAGAAATAATGGGTCACTTGTTCTGTTTTATATCTATATCCTCGTGAATAACGATGCTTTACAGATTCCATGCAAGTGTATGTATATATCTTAATAAAGCCAGTATCAACCAATTGAAAAGCTTTTTTGTTAAATATTCGATAAGCATTGCCATTGCTACACCTGATGGCATAAACACTATCTATGTTTATTTTGAATTTAACGCTATCTGTTTTAATATATACATAAGGACGAAGAAAGAAATCGCTTACCTGAACCGCTTTTTTTCCGAATTTAGAATTAGCGGGTATAGATATTTTATTTTGCTGGAAATCATCAAAGTCTTGATAAATACCACAAGATTGTTGAGCTTTAGCAGGTACAATAAATATAACTGTTAAAACAGCAATGCTAAATATATGTTTCATGTTCCTGTTAATTAAAATTTGACATAGCACACATATACAACATACCATAATTAAAGCATATTGAAGTATGCAGAATTAAAATTGTATTGATAGTCGATAATTATCAATACAACACGAATTTTATATTAACAGATTGTAGGAGGGGCGCGCAACTGACCAAAAGAATAATCAGATACTTTTATAAAAGGAGAGTTATAAATACACTGAGATTCAAAATAGAAAATTATTGGGCATGTAATTTCAATAGTTTCAGCAGTGTTTCTCCAGCTTGCTTCATTCAATTGTTGAATAAAGCTATATGCAGAAGACGAGTGTGAATGAGATTCGTAAGGAGTTTTATTGTTCTTGTCGTGCTTAAAAGGATGTGAGTGACTAAAAACAAACCCATTAACACGATGGGCGTGATAAAACATTGTATTACTGCTGTAAAAGCCAATAACTAGCAATAACAGAAAAATCCTAATAGATATATTTATATTTTTAAACAGTTTTTCCATTCCTCTTAAAATCGTGGCAAATATATACATCTTGTTCTTTAACCAATATCCCAATTAATAGGTATTTTAATGTGAGAAAATCATTAAATATGATGAACTAAAGGATTTAATTGCAAAGTTTATCAATCTGTACTAAACTATCCACGAAGTGAGTGCGGTGGGAGAAAAGCAAGTGTTTGGCAGCGAAGCGAGGCTTGCAGGGAAGGGCTGACAAACTGTTGCTTTTGTGTGTTGGCGTATTTGTTTTTAGTCTTTTCAATCAGCTGAAAACTGTCATCGTAGGTGAATTCAAGGACCTAGCGCAACAGATGTTTGTAAAATCCTTATTGAACAAAGCTATTCATTTTAATTTACTGGATTTAAATTTTGCTCTATTTGTGGCATTAAAAATGAGAATAAATCCTTAGGGGATTTATCTCCCATTTCTAACACCATATCATCATATTCATATTCTTTCGATTTACATTTTTCAAAATGATAAATTTCCTTTGGAGTATGATAGCCTAATACCTTTCTTGGACGGTTATTTAAATGATGTTGTAACTTCTTTAGCTCCCCTTTGCTAACCTTATTAAAATCAGTACTCTTAGGATAATAACGGCGTACTAATCCATTGGTGTTTTCATTTGTCCCTCTTTCCCACGAGGAATAGGGATGTGCAAAATAAATATCCATGCCGGTTTCCTCTTTCAAGAACTTATGTTCAGCCATTTCTGATCCGTTATCGTAGGTCATTGTCTTTCGAAAGGTCTGGGGTTGTGTAACAAGTTCTTTTGCAAAGGCTTTGCATACGGTGCCTGATTTCTTATTGTTTAGTTTAACCAACAGGGTATACCTGGTCTTTCGTTCCACTAAACTCCCCATACAGCTGGCTTGTTTCGTGCCAATCAACAAATCACCTTCCCAGTGCCCTACCTCTAGCCTATCATCCACAATCGCCGGACGATGATCGATACTTACTATTTCCCTGATTTTTGTAGCAAAGCCAGCCCTCTTTTTTGACTTCCTGCGTCTGGTCTTATGTCTGACCAGTAATTTAATCAGCTTCTTATTCAATGATCCCTGAGGATGCGAATAAATAAATCGATAAATCGACTCGTAGGAAATATTCATCCTGGGATCATCGGGATACAACAGTTTAAGCCTTCCTGATATAAGTTCTGGCGAAAGATGATTTAACAATCCTCGATAAACCTGCATCTTAAGTGCATAACTCATTGTAATCTTACCTTTTGAGCGCTTTGTATCATTGATGACTTTCGCAAAACTATTAGATAGTTCCGCCCGATATTTACCCTGTGTATCATCAACCCATCGGTTAATCTCTTTACTGATGGTAGAACGTGATCGATTTAACTTTTGAGCTATCTCTGTTTTACTCTTTTTCTCTCCTAATAATGTCTCTATTATTATCCGTTCCGAAAGAATCAATCTAACATACTTTTTTGTCTCCATACAACAAATCTAAAATTATTAGTTTGTTGCGTTAGGTTTGTGAACTCAGGGTAGCATTTTTTCGCTTGTGCCTAACATGGCGATATCGGCTAAGTGGAAGAAGCATTGGTTTTCTCGGTATCCATTAACCGCAGCTTTCGTCTGAGGCTGATGCGGATGGTGGTGCCTTTACCGGGTTCCGATGCGGCTACAAATATTTTACCGCCATGGTACTCTTCCACAATGCGCTTGGTGAGCGAGAGCCCAAGCCCCCACCCACGCCTTTTTGTAGTGTAGCCCGGTTTGAAAATGGTTTTATGTTTGCTCCGCGGTATTCCCTTTCCGCTGTCGCTGATATCGATAAACACATACTTCTGATTGTCGATGAGGCTTATCTTTATTTTTCCCTCCCCGGTAATGGCATCCATGGCATTTTTACAAATGTTTTCAAGCACCCAGTCAAACAGTGGTGCGTTGAGTGGCATATACACAGGTTCGTTGGGCATAAAGAGCTCGAAACTAACCCGGTGCGAAGAGCGATTTCGAAGATACATTACCGATTTTTCGATGACTTCTTTAAGATTGGTCCTGTCGAGACGGGGACGGGCACCAATTTTCGAGAAGCGTTCGGTAATTTTTTCCAGTCGCAATACATCGTGTTCGAGCTCAGCAAGAGTGCTGTCGCCGGGCCATTTTTCGCGTAAAATATCAAGCCAGGCCATTAACGAAGAAATGGGAGTGCCCAACTGATGGGCAGTTTCTTTCGATAAACCTACCCACACCTGGTTTTGTTCGGCCCTGCGCGAAGTGTTAAAGGCATAATAGGCTATCAGAAGAAAAATAATAATAATGGTAAGCTGAACAATGGGGTAATGGGTAAGCTTGGTTAGGATGGTCGAGCGGTCGTAATATAGATATTGCTTTTGTCCTTTTCCAAGGTTAATTTCAATGGGTGGCGAAACCATGCTCATTTTCGCGAGGCGCTTTTCAATGTATCCGGGCTTTTTCACCTTTATGCTGTCGAGGTTTCGCATCATAATTACCTGGCCCTGGTCGTCAAGTACGATTACCGGAACCGTTTCGTTGTTCTGGATTACTTCCACCAGAAAGATGAGGCTCTCGTCGTTTTCGCTTGTGATAATCAGGCTGGTGGCACGCGCCCAAAGCTCTATTTTTTTGCGTTCTTCGTGGGACAGTTTTTCCACCAGTTGGTTGGTGTAATAAAGAGAGCCCATGCCAATTATTAAGGCAAGAAGCAGGAGGATGTATTTCGTGTGAATTTTACGACGGTATATGTTCATGGAAAGAGTTTTACCAGAAAACTATTGATATTGCTTAATAAGCCCTTAAAATGCCGATTCAGCCTATTTTTAGAGACCATCTCCGGTATCTTCCTCTTCTTCGGCGCTATCGTCCCAATCGAGAATAAAGTCTTTCGACTTATTCTGATAGGTACCTGTATTGGTTTTTTCGAGTTGCGGTTTTATTTGGGTTGTATCGGGGTTAATTTGCCCGTTAATAGCAGCCTGTGCCGAAAACATTTCTTTAAGGAGTATCTTTTCTTTTCCTATGTTTTCTTTGAACCTGTTACGCGAAGTTAGCTTATCGTATTTCACATCGAAATTGGTGCCTTTGCCTGTAATCAGAAATGGAACCGTGGTGCGGTTGGGTTGGTCATCGACCAGGTATCCGAATTCGGTAATCTCGTCGTGGCTCTTGTTCGATTTTTTCCAGAGAATGTCGGTAAGCCCTACCTGAAGGCGGTATTCATACTTGTTGTCGAAGTCATGTATTCCCGAACCTTCGAAATCGATGGCAGAGGATTTAAACTTCGTATGATCGAGAAATACTTTCTGATTACGTATGCTCAAATAAGTGTGCAGGTTATCGAATCGTATGTGCTTAAGTTCCTTTACATCTATAAAACGCGAAAGTCCCATAAGGGGCGGATAATCTTTCAATTCTCCTTTTTCAATGATTAGATCACCCTGGGCCAGTATCGATTCAGGATCGAGTACTAGCTGCTTGCTCCATACCGAAGCAAACTGTATGTTGCCCGAAATCCATCCATTGAGGTGTTGACTACTGATTACATCTTGTCCGAAGTTATTGAATGCATCGAACATTTCCTCGAGGTTACTGTGCTCGATGGTTACATCTGCTATCATCTTAATATCATCGGCTGCCTGCTGAGTGATGAGCATTTGGCCGCGTGTTGTTCCCGAAAAGCATTTCATCGAAAAATTGCTTAGCTGCAGGCTTTTTCCGGTATAATCGATCTTACTACTAATTTCGCGTGGGGCGAATTTCCCGAAATAATACTGTTCGAAATACAAGCTGCCGTGTAGGTCAATTGAATCGGGAAAAACGATGGCAAAATCGCTTTTTCCCTGCTCTTTTTCAGAGGGAATAAAATCGTCGGTATAGAAACTGTAAGCATGCACCCGGCCGTTCAGCGAAGGAATGGTCCCAGGATTATCATAATTATGCAAGCTTCCATTTATAACCATTCTGGAGCGGGCAGCCTGGAAGTACAAAGAATCGAATACCATGGAGCGATCGGCAAGCAAGTGAATGGTGCCATGGGTGCTGATTTCGGGCAGGTTTTGCTTGGTAAAATTTATTTTTAGGTCCGACATCCGAAGCCAGCCAGCAAGCTCAAGTTGCGACATCAGCGATTTTTCTTTTCCTGGCAAATAACCTTTTAATGTGATTGAATTGTGAATGTTATCGCCTTTTATTTCTGCACCGGTAAAACTGGCAAACTTCTTAACGTCTTCCAGGGCTAACTCACCCTTAAAGCTGGCATGCAGATAGGGTTCTATTTGGTTTTCAAGTTTCAGCCATCCGTATTGGTTGCTGAAATCGGTTGACACATTAAAAGTATCGATTGAAACACTCAAGGGTTTTTGCTGTTGCTGGCTCGAGCCATTGCTGGCGCTGCCGGTAAGGTAAATTTTCTGGTAGGTTATGTTTTTATTGCGGTCGTGGATTTTTCCATTGTTCACTGTAAATTTTGCCTGTATAGCCGGGGCCTTGTTGTCGATGTAGCCTTTCACAGATGACTGTATGGTGAGGGTACCTCCCTGAGGTTCATAGCCGGTTTTACCAATCAGGCCGCTCAGAAGCGAATTGTCTATTTGTTTAATGGGGGCATCCTGAGTAGAAAATACCAGGTCGATAAGGGTTTTTTTACCGGTTCGAAGTGACCCGATAACCCTTAACGGGATGTTGCTGACTTCCAACATACCTTTGGAAATAGAATATACCTCGTCATGTCGGGTAATGGCTACATCGGTTTTAAATTTTTGCATGGGCTCGATACTCTCCGCTTTAAGCTTAAGTTTTTCGAGGGTTCCATCTGATTTTAGGGTAATAGAGAAATCGGATTCTTCAAATGTACCCGATGCTTCGGCTTTTTTTAAATAAATAGCCGACTGAAAGGCAGACGATTCGCGTTGAGCAATAACTTCAAGATTTTGAAAAGTTAAGGAGCGGATATTGGTGCGAAACTGACTGCTACCGCCATCGGCGCGAATAATATCGAGGCTTGAGTGACCTTTCGAATCGTAAAGTATTTGCAAAAACCCATCGCTCACACTAATTTTTTTCAGGTTGTATTCGTCCTGAAGCAAGCTACTGAGGTTAAGCTGCAAGTAGATTCTTCGCGCAAATAAAAGGGTGTCGCCATGTTCGGGATGGAGGTTTTTCAGGTCGAGTTTTTCGGGCACTTTCACTACCAGGTTACGCAACTCGATAGTGGCATACGGAAATTTTTTAAACAGGCTAAAATGTACATTGCTCTTGCGCAGGTGCACTTCTGCCAACAATTGGCTGTTGGCTTCTTTTATAAGCAGATCGATGATTTTTTCCTGAAGTGAGCGACTGAATACCAAACCTATAATCACTGTAACCACCCACAATGAGATGACAATTAGAAAGAAATTACGGATTTTGCGAAAAGACTTCATGGACATTATTTGATTAAGAACGTAAAATCGTCGCTTTGTGTTAGTTCTTTAGGGGTTTTACCAAAACGAAAAACACGACAAGGTTTTTCGCCAAGCAAAAAGAGAGCGTTTTTTTCGAGACGGAATAAAGTTCCTTCACGCATGCCAGCTACCCAGGTTTCCTGATTGGCTGCCAGATACTCTTCTAAGCGCATTTCGCGGGTTTCGCCTGCATGGTTTTCGAGTTTAGCGTCGGTATAGTGTGGATTTATTTGAAAGGGAATTAGGCCCAGGGCCGAGAAATTATGGGGTTCAACGATGGGCATATCGTTGGTAGTGCATATGGTGGGGCAGGCCAGGTTCGATCCGGCGCTCCAACCAATATAAGGTGTACCGGTGCGCACTTTTTTCCTTATTGTATCGAGTAAATCTTTGTCTTGAAGTGTTTTTAGCAGATGAAAAGTATTTCCACCACCTACCATTATTATCGATGCATTCTCCAATGCTTGTTTTTCGTTTTTCGATTGGTGCAAGGGCAATATTTTTATACCCACGCTATTTAACACGCCGGCAACTTTACTGGAATAGTCGTCCCAATTAATAGTTACTCCGGCATACGGTACAAAAACAGCTTCGGCAGGTTTATTGTCTAAAAACTTGCTGAAATAGGGTAGGGTGTAGGCCAGGTAATTTTCACCGGAATTGGTGGAATTACTAAACAGCATCATTTTCATAAGCCAAGCAATTTATTGAGTAAGTGGTCAGAAGTTTTTTCTTTTCCCGGCTAAAGTTTAAGTAATGCGGTATAGTAAGCAAGCTGACAGGCAAACTGGAACTTTAGCTGTTGACAAAGTTAGTACTTTCGTTGATAATCGCTTATGGTAAAGCACGCAAGGATTAATTCAGGCTTGTATTTTTTGCCGGGTTTGGCAGTAGATTTTTATCGCGATAGGTTTTGTTGGGCTCAGGTTCGGATTGAGCAGGCATTTGAGAGCTTTGAATAAACTGGCTAATCTTGGCCAGTAGGTTTTCGGCATGAATGGGTTTGGTGATGTAATCGTCGCATCCTGCTTCAATACAGCGGTTTCTGTCTCCCTCCATGGCAAAGGCAGTTTGGGCAATTACAGGTAGGTGAGGATGTATTTTTTTAATTTCGCGGGTAGCCTCCAGACCATTGATTTCGGGCATTCGCAGATCCATAAGAACCAAAGCTACATCGGCGTGGAATTTTAGTGCTTCAATGGCTTCCCTGCCATTATTGGCACGTATTACCTGTGCACCGGTAGTAGAGAGGAGTTGCGCGATAAATTCAAAACTAAAATCATCGTCTTCTGCAACCAATATCTTTTTACCGGTCCAATTGGTATTCAAGCTGGATTCTATTGCAGGTTGAATGGTAATTTCCTCCGCCACCCTTATGTAGGGTAAGTCGAAGGTAAAGCGTGTACCCTTGCCCGGTTCGCTGCGCACCCACATATTACCTCCAAGCAGTTCAACCAGGTTTTTGGCAATGGCCAGTCCCAGTCCTGTGCCACTTATTTTCTTCTCTTCGCTCATGGCGGTGCGTTTAAACCGATCGAAAATAGTTCGCAGGTCTTCTTTTTGCATGCCAATGCCTGTATCTTCGACATAGAACTCGATAAAGCGTTGGTTCTTCACCAGCATTCCAATTTCAATACCTCCTTCTTCGGTAAATTTTATGGCATTGCTGATCAGGTTCGTGAGTATTTGTTTCAGCCTTATTTCGTCGGTACGAAAATGGATGGATTCCTCGGGAAGAATCAGGTTTATGGAAAGGTTTTCTTTTTCTATTTTGTTTTTATAGGCTTCAAAAGTTGCCTGGAGCGATTGGATAAGGCTTGCAGGATAACAATTGGCTTTTTTTATTTTCAGTTGGCCATCTTCAATTTTGGCAATGTCGATGATGTCGTCGATCAGGTGGAGCAGCATTTCGCTGCTGGTTTGAATGTGCCCTATGAAAGTTTCTTTCATTTCATTGGAAATCTCTTTCGACGAGAGCATGTTGGTAAACCCAATGATGGAATTCATGGGTGTACGTATTTCGTGCGACATATTTGCCAGGAACGACGATTTGTGACGGTCGGAAGTAACTGCTCTTGCTGTTTCTTTTTTAAGGCTTTCGATGTATTGTTGCTTAAGGCTTGAATCGATAATAATTCCTCTGCGACCAATTATGCGCACTCCTTTGCGGATAACATCTGAAAATACGGTGGCGGGGAAACGGGTGCCATCTTTTCGTGTGGCCATAAAATCGTTGTTCTCGACCTTAGAAAAACCAAATAAGGAGCTTCCCGTATCGGTATTCAGTATTTCTATTAGGTTGATTCCGTGATCGATATCGGCTTCTTCGTAACCAAAAACTTTAAACCAGGCTTTGTTCACATAGGTAAGGTTGCCCATACGGTCCGTTTCATATACACATTGTGGCAGAAGGTCAGCCAGGTCGCGGTAACGCATCTGGGTATCTTCGGCCATTCTTAGCGCACGGTTGCGCTGTTGCTCGCGAACGCGCAAATCGGCCAGCATGTTCCGGAAAGCAAGGTAGATATCGCGTATTTCGCTGGTAGAATGACGTAAATCGAAGTCTGCACGTTGTGCAAAATTACTTTTTGCCAGAGAATGGATGTAAAGACTTAGTTGCTCGAGGTGTTTGACCAGATAGCGCGAGGTATACACGCTTAGCGCAAAAGTAATTGCAACAAGAAGGAAAATAGCCAGGGCAAACAGGAGATTTATTGTTCGCATGTTGGCCTTGTAGGTTATTTGTTCTTCTGCAATAAGGCTTTCGGTATAGTTTTCGAGCATAAATCCCAGTTCCGACAATTCTTGCTGAAGGCCACTGGTAGCACCGACGCCAATTTCATTGTTGAGGGCAACAATTTTATGAAAAGTTTTTTTGTATGACTTTAGCGTCTCTACCAATATCTTTTTCTCCTGAGCCGAATAATTGTCCGCTAATAGTGCGTAAGTAATCAGATTGTTGCAGAGTCTTTCAACACGTTCGATGTATTGCGGATCCTGGTGAATGATGTATTCTTTTTCGGAAAGCTTGAGTTCGAGTAATTCTCTGGAGCTGAGGAAAGATTTTTTTTCAAGACTGTACATATAACTTGCCAGCTCTCCTTCGAGACCATAATATTTGTAACCTCTTTGGTAAATTTTGTATACCAGGCTATCGAGCAGCATGCAGTAATTCGAATAAGACAGACGGATGTCTGAAAATTTGGCAAAATCGGAATCACCCTTTGGCAGGCGCGAGGCATAATGCACAAGGCTGCTGTCGATGTTAGCTGCAGTATTATAATGTCCAAGGAGGTAATCGCTCTCGCCGGTCATAAAAAATAGTTCGTTGTTGGGGTCGGCAGCCTGAAAGTTCGCTACAAAGGTTTGGTCTTTCTGAAATTGGTGCCTTAGGTATTGAAGTGTCTCGAGGGTAAGCTGCTGGCTGTTCTTAGCCGATTTATGAAAGCGGAAAAGTAGAAATGAAGATACGGATATGAGTATTGTGGACAATACAAACCAAAGCAATAATCTGTATCTTAACGACTTAAGCATTCGGAATTAGGGTGTTTTGTACCGGGTGTAAAATAAGAATTAACTTTTACTCCAAAGATTTATTGGTGTAAAAGTTATTCACAAGAGAATGAACCGTTTTTTGAGATTACTGACCAGTCTGGCTCACAACTATTTCAGACTAAATGAATATTCCGAAAGGTTTATGTACAGATTTTTATTTGCTAGGGGAGAAGCTTTTTGGAGGACAATTTTTATGGCTTCACCGGCCAGAATATTGCCAGATACTGTATAAACCAGCACAAGCGGCGTTTGGGTATCTTTATCGGATTGTTTAAGAAATGATTGAATGGTCTTTTCTGCATTCTGGGCTTCGTAACCAGGTATTTTTACGCCAGCAATGGCAATCTGGTTAACAATGTAACCCCATACGATAGGTTTGTTGGCCATTTTAACAGCAGTAAACAAAATGCCATGGGTATTCAGGTCATTCGAGGCATCGACCACTATATCGTATTGCGAAACAATTTGCAGGGCATTTTCGCTGTTTAGTCGGATATTGTGAATTTTAATTTGCGTAAACTGGTTTCGGTTCTGCAGGTGTTGTTTGGCCGAAATGGCTTTTTGTTTACCTAAATCAATATCGTTAAAAAGACTTTGTCGGCCAAAATCTTCTTCCTGAAGCAAAGCATCGTCGCAAATTCCGATAAATCCGGTGCCGGCAGCAATCAAACATTTTATGGCAGGGGTACCAAGGCCTCCGGCTCCGACAACCAATATGCGTGCAGTCTTAATTTTTTCCTGTCCTTCAATACCAATACCATCCAGGCCAATTTGTGCCTGATAGCGGCGTTGTTCTCTTTCCGAAAGCATGTTATTTTCCATGGACGAATGGGCGTTAGAATTGTAAAACTATGGAATTGAGGAAATAACCAATTCGAATTAAACCACTATTTTTCAACTTTAAATAGAGGGTTTAGATGCATCGAGGAATTACACAAACGTGTAATGAATACTTTACATTATATGTATTTGATGGTAAACCTGAATGTAGATCCAACGCCTACCTCCGACTCAACGGAAATGTAACCTCCTAATACTTCTACCAGTCCTTTTGAAATGGATAAACCCAATCCGTTACCACCATATTTTCGCGACGAAAATTCCTCGACCTGTCTGAACTGGTCGAAAATCGATGCCAGATATTCGTCGGGTATGCCAATTCCTGAATCAGAAACACAAAATTCGAGAATGCTATTACTTTTTACACTATAAGATAAAGTAACCGCTCCTTTTTCTGTAAACTTAATGGCATTGTTAATCAGGTTGGTGATTACCTGGTATAGTCGCTCTCGGTCAGTATTAACCGAATCCTCTCCTTCGGCAAAGCCTTTGCTGACAATAAAATCGATTTTTTTGTTTTTCAGTTTTATTTCGTGGCGTATCCAGGTTTCGATGTCGCCAATCAGACCATTCAAATAGAATTTATCCTTGGTAATAGAGAGTTGTCCGGTTTGAATGCGCGAAATATCGAGAATGTCACTAATAATGCGCAATAGTTGCTGGTTGCTGGCTTGTATAATATGGAAGTACTTTTCTCTCTTTTCATCATTGAGCCCTTTGTTGCAGAGCAATTCACTAAAACCAACAATTCCATTGAGCGGGGTTCGGATTTCGTGAGACATATTTGCCAGAAAGGCGGTTTTTAGTTTGTCGCTTTCCTCGGCCATTTTTTTGGATTTTATCAATTCACGTTCGTGCTCCTTTACTTTGGTGGTGTCGAGTTTGGTGCCCCAGTAGCGGATTAGTTGGTTTTTTTCTACAATACCTACTATGTTGTTTAAAAAATAGCGCATCCTGCCCTTGGCATTGTATTCGATGGTTTCATGGTCCTTGAGCATGTAATTATGCTGAACCAATTCCTGTATCAGATCCTGAATTTCAGTCTGGGTTTGGTCAGGGTACACTTCAGAAGCCCTTTTACCATAAAAGTTTTCTTCAGTATTTAAGTTATAGATTTTCGAAAAGGCTGGATTCGATTCGGCAAGGTAAGCAGTGTTGAAAATGGCCTGAACCTGCACATTTACCGGCAAGCTTATATCAAGCGGTTTTCTTAAATCGAAACGGTATACCGCTTCTGAAGTTTGCTGGATAAATGCTGTATAACGTTCCTTGTTTTCGAGTAATTCTTCGTTGTAGGTTTGCAATTGCTTGTAGCTATCGGCCAATTCGCGGTTTAATTGCATGTGTTTTTCCGAGAGGGCGGCAATGCTACTTTTTTCGGTTATAACCTTCTTAACCAGTGTATGTTTAATGCTACGGTCAGAAACAAAAAGTATGTATTGCTCCTCGTTATCGCCAACATTGAAGGTACGGAGGATTGAGAGTTCAAATGAACCTTCGGGGATATTAAACGCTACTTCAACTTTAGCATCTCTATCCATCTTAAGTAAAAAATCGCTTAACAAAACAGATTTTGACCCGGAAATTGAAAACGGATCAGGGTCTTTAAGTGTGGCAGTCAAAAGCGAAGCTAGTTTTAAAGTAGAATGATTCTTTGTAAGGTGAACA
The DNA here is from genome assembly GCA_035913795.1 of Bacteroidales bacterium. Classification (GTDB taxonomy): domain Bacteria; phylum Bacteroidota; class Bacteroidia; order Bacteroidales; family UBA10428; genus UBA10428. Next base: position 61,891 of record JAMIIA010000074.1, on the reverse strand, counting down.
GGTTTTAAATTCCGGTTCAGTATAAAAACCTGTATAAATGCCAGGTTTTCTATTACAAGGGTTTTCCAGTCAGGCAAAGAACTGGAAGGCTTATTTGCGGGGGAGTAATTACTTAGAAATCGTTGTGCAATTAACCACGATAGCACGAAAGCCAAAACCAAAAATGCACCTTCGAAGTAAACCCTGCTGGCTTGCATTAATGGCAGTTGGCTTAGCAGAATCAACAAAAAGCTTAAACCGGAAACAAGCAAAGCAATTAATACTGCCGGCCTATGGAACTTGAATAAAGGCATGTACTTTATAGAAGATATATTTAGCTCAACAAGTTAATGAAAATTACCGCTTACTTGAAACGAAGGGTAAAAAATGTATGGAGGATTATATGCAGTAGTAATTTCGAGGGTACTATCAAAGTTGAAACGGCGAATATACATGTTGGTCTTAAACCAGCTTTTTCTGACGGAGAACAAAGACGAGTGCAATCAACAGAATGGTGCCTATAGCAACAAGCGAGAGATCGTCCATGGTATGGGAAATCTTTTTGCCAATGATGTCGCTGCATGCCCCACCGATAAAGATCAGTGAAACTACCACCAGCCTCTTTTGCACCCTTGTAAAATGCGCATAATAAATTAACACCAGAAATACCAATATTTGCCCAAAACCAAAGGCATTGCTGGTTGTAAAGGCCAGCAAGGGTATCAGGGCTGTAAGCAACCCAAACTCAGCTATCACCGGATTAATTTGGTTTTTTGGCACTCCCTTTTTTATAAAATAGAGAACCGACAAACCAATTCCTCCAAGCAACAAGATTTGGTAGAACATACTGGCCACAGAATTGGAAATGAGCCAGCGAATAGGGGTATAGCGCGCCACTACCGAAAAGATGGTATGATTCTCTGGCATGATGAGTGCTTGCTTGGCTTTAAGTTCTACCAGCAATTCAACTTTCCAGTTTTGATATTCCTGTACAAAAAATGCCCACGATTGCCAGAAAGCAAGCGGAAGCAGACCGAATATTAGCAGAAACAAGGCAGAATAGCCGGCAAGCCTGTAATATTTTTTATATACAAAATACGGCAGGAAGATTAATCCGAATGGTTTGATATAAATACTTGCGGCAATAAGCACTGCGGCCAGCAGGTATCTCTCTTTTAGCAAGAGGGCCAAGGCACCAATATACAAAACCAGCAACAAATGGTTTACCTGACCTAAGTGCAACTCGCGTGTAAAGTGCAACACAAGGGGTAAAAGAGCAATCAAAATTAGTTTATTTGCCTTCGAAGGCTGCAAGAACAGCGAAGGAGCGATAATCCGTATGCAAAGATAAAATCCAAGGATGATGGCTGCAGTAAGAAGTGCCCAGTATACATATTTGGCTACCTCGAAAGGGAAAACATGAAACGGGATGAAAAACATGGCCGAGGCAGGGGAGTATTTGAAAAGATAATGAGGATCGTTGTCGATGTAGCAGTTGTATAGCGAATTGCCCCATAAGATGTTTTCTGCTGCCTGATAATACACCTTAAAGTCTATTACCCTCAAATTGTTATTGGCACTATCGGTAAAAAGATAAGCCAGGCTTATCAGTGCAATGAGACCGAAGCCAATAAAGGTACTTTTCGACCAGGCTAGCTTGCTTGTCAGATTCTTAATTGATTCAGTCACACACAACCAATTTTTGAGGGTTATCAAAGAATTCAAACATCAGGTCAATCTGTTCCTGGCAGGTTCGGGGCAGCGAAAGAGGTAAACGTTCGCTGCGGTCCATCCATTTTGTGTCGAGGGTTTCCATTCCATGGGCAATATCCCCACCCAAATCGTTACACAAGATAAACATTTTGTAGATATGGTATTTATCAGAAGGCATGGGCCAGCGCGTTTTGTCGAGCACCGCCAGGAGGCGTATAGGTTCTACCTTCAGTCCGGCTTCTTCCCATACTTCTTTTTTTGCCACGTCGAAAGGAGTGTGAGCGATGTCTGCCCAACCTCCGGGCAGGGTCCAGTTACCATCTGCACCTTCTTTTACCATAAGCAGCTTTTTTTCGCGAAACACCACCCCGCGTATATCTACCTTGGGTGTTTGATAGCCCTTCTCACTGGCAAACAGGTGTGTAATTTTTTCCACAGGTTCGTCAGTCAGCCCGTGCATAATTTCAACACTAATTTCGCGCAACTGCTGGTAGCGGTCGAGGTCGTACTTATCATAACCAAACTCCAGCCCTCCTTGCGCAATGGCCTGTATGCGTTTCGCGATGCTTAGCCAGTCTGCAGCCATAGTGTTTAAAATTGGTTGGAATCGGGGTTGTACTCGTCCCAGCTGCGTATCGAAATGTTATCGATATCCATTTTACAGATTCCAATAAGAAAGGCACTTGCTAACCTGGCATTGGTAATGAGTGGGATATTAAAATCTACTGCACTCCGGCGAATGGTATAATCGTTATCGAGCTCGGCTGTACTTAAATCTTTTGGAATATTGATTACCAGGTCAATCATTTTATTTTTAAGGTAGTCGAGGGTATTGGGTTTCTTATTCTCGTCGGGCCAAGCCAATGAGGTAACTTCAATGCCATTCATTTCGAGGAAGGTGGCTGTGCCAGGTGTGGCAAAAAGGTTGTATCCCTTCGATACAAGAAGGCGGCAGCTGTTGAGCAATTCCACTTTCTCGCGCATGGGTCCGGTCGAAAGCAGAATATTTTTCTTCGGAATGGTGTATCCGACCGACAGCATGGCTTTGAGAATGGCATCGTAAAAATCGTCGCCAATGCAACCCACCTCACCAGTTGATGCCATATCTACTCCCAGCACCGGATCGGCTTTCGAAAGGCGCGAAAAACTAAACTGCGGCGCTTTAATGCCAATGTAGTCGATATCGAAAATATGCGACGAGGGTTTTTCTACTTCTTTCCCTAGCATTACCAGGGTAGCCAATTCGATAAAATTGGTTTTAAGTACTTTCGAAACAAACGGGAAGCTTCTCGATGCCCGCAGGTTGCATTCAATTACTTTAATATCGTTGTCTTTTGCCAGAAATTGCATGTTGAAGGGGCCGCTAATTTCGAGGGCTTTTGCAATCTGGCGTGCAATGCGCTTGATACGGCGCTGAGTTTCGAAGTAAATTTTCTGGGCAGGAAACACAATGGTGGCATCGCCCGAGTGTACCCCGGCAAATTCTACGTGCTCGCTAATGGCATAGGCTACGAGTTCGCCATTTTTGGCCACTGCATCGATTTCGATTTCTTTGGCCAGTTGCAAAAATTCCGATACCACCACAGGGTATTGCTTCGAAACTTTCGCGGCAAGGTTCAGGAAGTGCTCCAGCTCATCGCGGTTCGACACTACGTTCATGGCTGCTCCGGAAAGCACATACGAGGGGCGCACGAGCACCGGAAAATTCACCTCGTCGACAAAAGCATGGATATCTTCGATGCTGGTAAGTTCTTTCCAGCGAGGTTGATCTATTTTAAGCTCGTCGAGCATGCTCGAGAATTTATGCCTGTTTTCAGCCCTGTCGATGTTGTAGGCCGAGGTTCCTAAAAGCTTTACGCCTCTATTATCCAATCGGGTTGCAAGGTTATTGGGTATTTGTCCGCCCACCGAAACAATTACTCCTCGCGGGTTTTCCAGTTCAACAATGTCGAGTACCCTTTCGAGTGTAAGTTCATCGAAGTAAAGTCGGTCGCAGATATCGTAATCAGTACTCACTGTTTCGGGGTTGTAGTTGATCATCACCGAGCGAAGCCCTTCTTTGTTAATGGTATTTAGGGCATTGACACTGCACCAGTCGAACTCTACCGAGCTGCCAATGCGATAGGCTCCTGAACCTAGCACAATGACTGATTTTTCCTGTTCGCCAAATGCGATGTCATGTGTGTTACCCGAATAGGTCAGGTATAAATAGTTGGTTTTAGCGGGGAATTCCGCAGCCAGGGTATCAATCTGTTTTACATAGGGAATAATACCTTTCGAAATTCGAAATTCGCGTACTTTATGCATGCCATGATCGACATAGTCGTTTTCTTGTTTCAGTACGAAACGGGCGAGCTGAAAATCGGAAAAACCATACACTTTAGCTTTACGCAACAAATCGAGCGGAAGTTTTTCGAGCGATTGGTATTGCTCCATCTCGTTTTTCAACTTCCATATCTTTTCGAGCTTACTAATAAACCATTTGTCGATTTTGGTGAGTTGATGTACCTGGTCGACCGTATAGCCTTTTTCAAAAGCTTCGGCAATGACAAAGATGCGCATATCGGTAGGCTGGTTCAATTCTTTGTCAATGTTGCTGAATTCGAGGTCGCGGTTCCCCACGAAGCCATGCATTCCCTGGCCAATCATGCGTAAACCTTTCTGGATGGCTTCTTCGAAGGTGCGGCCGATGGCCATTACCTCGCCCACGCTTTTCATGCTCGAACCAATCTCCTTCGAAACGCCAATGAATTTATTTAAATCCCAGCGGGGAATTTTACAAACCACATAGTCAAGTGCCGGCTCGAAAAAGGCGGGTGTTGTTTTGGTAATAGAGTTTTTCAGATGGTGCAGCCCATACCCCAGTGCCAGCTTTGCGGCCACAAAGGCCAGAGGGTATCCGGTAGCTTTCGAAGCCAGGGCCGACGAACGCGAAAGGCGCGCATTTACTTCAATTACCCGGTAATCTTCCGAATCTGGGTCGAGGGCATATTGCACGTTGCATTCTCCCACCACACCAATGTGCCGGATTATTTTTATGGCTAGTTCTCTGAGTTTATGGTATTCGCTGTTCGACAGTGTTTGCGATGGAGCCACAACAATACTCTCTCCGGTATGAATACCAAGGGGGTCGAAGTTTTCCATGTTACACACCGTAATGCAGTTGTTAAAGCGGTCGCGCACTACTTCGTATTCTACTTCCTTCCATCCTTTCAACGATTTTTCGACCAATATCTGGGGGGCATAGGAAAGGGCCTTGCTGGCAAGTTTTTCCAGTTCGTCGTCGTTGTCGCAAAACCCGGATCCTTGTCCGCCAAGGGTATAAGCTGCTCGGATAATAATCGGGTAACCTAGCTCATTTGCAGCTCTTTTGGCATCATCGATGTTGGTTACAGCCTCGCTTTTTATGGTTTTAACGTTTATCTCGTCGAGCTTCTTCACAAATAGTTCGCGGTCTTCGGTATTCATGATGGCTTCCACCGGGGTACCCAGCACACGCACGTTGTGCTTTTTCAGGGCTCCTGTTTTAAAAAGTGCAGTACCGCAGTTTAGGGCTGTCTGTCCGCCAAAGGCGAGCAGAATACCATCGGGCTTTTCTTTTTCCATCACCTTTTCAACAAAGTAAGGTGTTATCGGCAGAAAATATATTTTGTCGGCAATGCCCTCGGAGGTTTGTACTGTGGCAATATTCGGATTGATAAGCACGGTGTAAATACCTTCTTCCTTCAGGGCCTTCAGGGCTTGTGAGCCGGAATAGTCAAACTCACCAGCTTCACCAATTTTTAAAGCACCCGAACCGAGAACAATTACTTTTTTAATCGATTTGTCCATACTCAATGTTAATAGCGCAGTTAATTTTTTAATCGCGGCAAAAGTACAAATATTTTAATATGAAAAGATTGTTTCGAAGGAAATATTGAATATATTTGCACCCAAAATGGATAAATATTCAAATGGGAAACAGAACAGAACGCCTTTTGGCCATTAAAGAAATAATTACCAACAACAAAGTATCGAGTCAGGAAGAACTTTTGAGCATTCTTGAAAAAAGAAGTCTTAGCTACACCCAGGCTACTTTGTCGCGCGATTTAAAGTTTTTAAAGGTAAATAAAATATCCGATGCAGAAAAAGGATACATCTACGAATTGCCAGAGCAGCATCTGATTCATGGCAATGACCTGGCCGAAAGTTATGCGGCTCAAGGTTTTATCAGCATTCAGTTTGCCAATCATCTTGGGGTTATTAAAACACATCCGGGTTATGCGGCCAGCATAGCCTCCTTAATAGACAGGTATTCACCCTTCGAAATTGTAGGAACTATTGCTGGCGACGATACCATACTCATCATTCCTCAAGATAACGTTTCGGCCCAGGATGTAATCAATACGCTGATCCTGATCATTCCAGAACTTAAGTCGAAGATTAATTAATCTGCAATAAATAAGAAATTTCAATCATTGAAAGGCATCCGAAAAGTCTTTCGAATTACAATTAATATTTTGTAAAAAAAACACCATGGAAAATAAAAAAGTAGTATTGGCTTACAGCGGGGGATTAGATACTTCGGTAATTTTAAAATGGCTTATTGACAAAGGATTCGATGTAATTGCTTTTGTGGCAGACGTGGGTCAGGACGAAGATTTTATCGAAGTGAAGCGCAAAGCCCTTGCCATTGGCGCCAGCAAGGTGTATATCGAAGATTTGAAGGAAGAGCTGGTAACAGATTATATTTTCCAGGCTATTAAAGCCAATGCCATGTACGAAGGGCGCTACCTGCTTGGAACTTCTATTGCGCGTCCGATCATTGCCAAAAAGCACATCGAAATTGCCCATATCGAAAAGGCTGCCTATGTGTCGCATGGTGCTACCGGCAAAGGAAATGACCAGGTACGTTTCGAACTGGGCTATTACGCCCTCGACCCACAAATTAAAGTTCTGGCTCCATGGAAAATGCAGGAGTTCCTCGATCATTTTAAAGGCCGCACCGATATGCTTAATTATGCCGAAGAGAAAAAAATACCGGTAAAAGCATCGCTTAAAAAACCTTACAGCGAGGACGATAACCTCATGCATATCAGTCACGAAGCAGGCATTCTCGAAGACCCGAAATACAAATTCGAAAAAGAAATTCTGACCAAAATGGTGATGCCTCAGGATGCTCCCGACAAGGAAACGCATCTTGCCATCCACTGGCGCGACGGCATTCCTGTAAAAGTAGTAAATACCGACGATGGCACCGTGAAGGAAAAACCTCTCGAGTTATTTATGTACCTCAACAAAATAGGTGGCGAAAATGGCATAGGTCTCCTCGACATGGTCGAAAACCGTTTTGTAGGCATCAAATCTCGCGGGATTTATGAAACACCTGGTGGCGAAATTCTTATTAAGGCCCACATGGATATCGAAGGCATTGCCATGGACCGCGAAGTGATGCGACTGCGTAACATGCTTACCCCAATTTTTGCAGAGATCATTTATAACGGCTTTTGGTTTAGTCCCGAGCGAGAATTCCTTTCGGCAGCAATCGATAAAAGCCAGGAACTCATCGATGGCATTGTTTACCTGACACTTTACAAAGGAAATGTAATTATCAATGGCCGCGAGTCGCCCAGTTCCTTATACAACATGGAGCTTTCGAGCATGGACATTGCAGGTGGTTTCGACCAGAAAGACAGCCAGGGTTTTATAAAAATTAACGCCATCCGCCTGATGGCACATCACACCATTGTGCAACAAAAAGCAAAGAGATAAAGCAGCAGAAGTAACATTACCGAAAGGTTGCCTATGCCATAAAAGCCTCTGTGAACCTTTATTATTTTGAATTGATTAAATGAAACTCTGGGAAAAAGGAATCAATACAGACAAACTCATCGAAGGTTTTACGGTGGGTCGCGACCGGCAGCTCGATATGTTACTGGCCCCCTTCGACGTGCTTGGCTCCATTGCCCATGCCCTGATGCTTGAGTCAGTAAATTTGCTTACACCCGACGAAACCAAACTATTGCATAAAGCGCTGGTTGAGATTTACAACCACATTGAAAACGGCGACTTCGAAATCGAAGCGGGGGTGGAAGATGTGCATTCGCAGGTGGAATTATTGCTTACCCGCAAACTGGGCGATGTGGGAAAAAAAATACACAGTGCCCGCTCACGCAACGACCAGGTTTTGCTCGACCTTAAACTCTTTTCACGGGCAAAAATCACTCTGCTTTCCCAGCAGGTAAAGCTCTTGTTTCAACAGTTACAGACGCTCAGCGAACAGCACAAGGATATCCTTTTACCAGGCTATACCCACCTGCAGGTGGCAATGCCTTCTTCCTTTGGTTTATGGTTTGGCGCTTATGCCGAAAGCCTTACCGACGACATGCAAATGCTATTGGCCAGTTACAAATTGGTCAACCAAAATCCCTTGGGTTCGGCAGCAGGATATGGCTCATCGTTCCCGATTAACCGGCAAATGACCACCCAACTTCTGGGTTTCGACCAACTGAATTACAATGTAGTGTATGCCCAAATGGGTCGTGGCAAGCTTGAACGTAATGTTGCCTGGGCCCTCGGTAACCTGGCATCAACCCTTGGTCGCATGGCTTATGATGTGTGCCTGTTTATGAGCCAGAATTTTGGTTTTGTTACCCTGCCCGACGAATTTACTACAGGTTCCAGCATTATGCCACACAAAAAGAACCCCGATGTGTTTGAATTGCTAAGGGCTAAATGTAATAAGGTTCAGGCACTTGCCTATGAGCTAAGCCTGGTATCGAACAACCTTCCCAGTGGCTATTTTCGCGATATGCAAATTATTAAGGAATCGTACCTCGAAGCCTTCGAATACCTTATCGATTGTATTCAGGTAGCGACCTTTATTATGCCAAAGCTGAAAGTGAATGAAAAAATTCTCGACAAAGACATTTACCGCTATCTATTTTCAGTGGAAGAAGTCAACCGCGAAGTACTCCAGGGTATTCCTTTTCGCGATGCCTATAAAAAAATAGGGGAGTCAATTGCCAAGGGCACCTTTTCTTCGCAAGCACAGGTGCAGCACACCCATGAGGGTAGCATCGGAAATCTCTGTAACAAAGAAATAAAAGCTAAATTTGATCACATTTTCGCCCAGTTCAATTTTGACATAGCCATTCGGGCCGAACAAAAATTATTACAGCTGTAGAAGTATGAAGAAGGGAAGGATAGTAGTGCGGGTAGAGATTTCGACCTTGACAGATGGCAATGAAAAGCTTAATCATTCGAAGATGGATAGGCTTGCAATGACCATTTCGAACCTTCAAAACAGCGGGAAGCAATTGTTGCTTGTAAGCTCAGGGGCCATTGTGCTGGGTACAGCCAAACTCGGAAGTAAGTTTAACCTGTCCGATGTCACTGGCATGATGGCTACTGCTGCAGTTGGGCAGGCCGAACTCATTAAACTCTACCAGAATTATTTCGATCAATACAACCAGAAAGTGGCGCAGGTTCTATTAACCAGCGACATAATCGCCAACGAGAAGAGGAAGAAAAATGCTCAGAACACCTTCGAAACACTTCTTGAAATGAACATCATTCCGATTATCAACGAAAACGATGCAGTATCGACATCCGACATCGAAATGGGCGATAATTATCCTCTGGCTTTGAATGTAGCCACCATTTCAAATGCCGATATCATACTAATTAAGTCAGATATCAACAGTAACTACATCATTCAACCCTGTTGCGGACTGCAAGCGATGGTTGTAAGCAGCGAAGAAGAACTTCTTCGTCATCTCGACGAGGTATGCGTGAAACTGGCTTCGATGGAAAACAAAAATTATGTTTTTCCGGCCTCAATAGAAGAAATTGTCTACCAACCCAGCAAAGCATGAACCGGAACGAATTTTCTAGTATAAAGAGCCTGGTGGTGAAGGTTGGCACCTCTACTTTGTCCTATAAAAATGGGAGGCTTAACTTTTTGCGCATGGAAAAACTGGCTCAAGCCTTAAGTGCAATAAGCAACCGTGGCATTAAAGTTACTCTCGTCTCTTCCGGAGCCATTGGTGTGGGGGCGGGTCGACTGTTTCTATCCGAAAAACCAAAAGACCTTGCAAAAAAACAAGCCCTGGCAGCCATAGGTCAGGCTCAACTGATTAAAATCTACCAGAAATTTTTCGATCATTATAATCAACTTGTTGCCCAGGTATTGCTTACCAAAGATGTAATGACAATGAGTAACCGGCATCACAATGCCCAAAATACATTGTTTAAACTGCTCGATATGGGCATCATACCCATTATCAACGAAAACGATACCATTGCCACCGACGAAATTGAGTTTGGCGACAACGATACGCTTTCGGCCATGGTAGCCACTTTAATTAATGCCGACCTGCTTATTTTGCTGAGCGACATCGACGGGCTTTATTCGGCAGACCCGAAAAAAGACAGCAATGCACGCATTATTCGCACAGTTCCGGAAATAACAACTATTATTGAAATGCTAGCCGAAGGAGCCGGCAGTTCATTTGGCACAGGAGGGATGGTAACAAAAATTGCAGCAGCAAAGATAACCTCGCAGGCAGGTATTGATATGGTACTGGCCCAGGGTGATGAGCCTTCTTTAATGTTCGATATCCTCGATGGCAAAGAGGTTGGAACCCATTTTATGGCCAACAAATCTAACAATGCATCGCAGGCAATGGCCTAGCAGTTTTATTTATCAAATTCAGAAAACAATGGATGCATCACTGATACAAAAGGCAAACAACGCAAAAAATGCTTCGAAGCAATTGGTAAAATTTACTTCGGAACAAAAAAACTATGCCCTGAAATGCATTGCTGAGGTGCTCGATTCTTCGCGCTCCCTCATTCAACAAAAAAACCAACTCGATCTCGACAATGCCCGCGAAAAAGGCATGTCAGCTGCTCTAATCGACCGCCTTACACTGAACGACCAGCGCATCGATGGCATGATACAGGTACTTCACGATGTCATTCACCTCAAAGACCCTGTTGGCCAGGTAATAGGGATGAATACCATGCCCAATGGGCTTAAAATTGGGCAGATGCGCATGCCCCTTGGTGTGGCAGGAATCATTTTCGAGTCGCGCCCAAACGTATGCATCGAAGTGGCAGCACTTACCATTAAATCGGCAAATGGGGTTATTTTAAAAGGAGGTTCAGATGCCATCCATAGCAACCTTTGTATTACCGGTCTTATAAAGAAGGGATTAAAAATGGCCGGTATTCCGGAAGGCGCTGTGGAAATTGTAGAAAGCACCGATCGTGAAAGTGTAAAAGAATTACTGAAGCTGAAGCAATACATCGATGTAATAATACCACGGGGCGGACTAAACCTCGTTCGGTTTGTCGAAGAGAATTCGATAATTCCGGTTATTCGGCACGATGAAGGCATTTGCCATACCTATATCGACGAGTATGCCCTCACCGAAATGGCCATTTCCATTGCTTACAATGCCAAGGTGCAACGCCCGGGTGTGTGCAATGCCATGGAAACCTTACTTGTACATGAAAAAATTGCACACAATGTGCTGCCTCTTTTGAAAACACAATATGACAAGGCCGGAGTAAAGCTGAAAGGCTGTGAGAAGACCTGCACACTGCTACCGGGTATTGAAAAGGCCACCGAGCAGGATTGGACTACCGAGTACCTCGACCTGATTCTTTCCATACGCATAGTGAAGAATATCGATGAGGCTATCGACCACATCAATACATACGGCTCGCACCATTCCGATGCCATTATAACCGAAAACTACAGCCATGGAATGCAGTTTCTTCACGAAGTAGATTCTGCAGCCTGCTACATCAATGCCTCTACACGGTTTACCGATGGCAACGAGTTTGGACTAGGTGCTGAAATGGGCATCAGTAATCAGAAACTTCATGTGCGCGGACCCATGGGTCTTACCGAATTAACATCGCCCAAATACATAATTTTTGGAAACGGCCAGATTCGGCAATAAAAGACAAGCTGCAAGAAGGGTTTGACAGAAGTGAGATTTATACCGAGAAAACATTTAATAGGGAGCAATTTATATCAATTCTAAAATGCATTAAGTTGTTTGAAAAACAGTATTTTGGATTATTTTTGAGGCTCGATTATGACAATTGTCATATATGCGAATACCAGGTATCCCTCATCACAAAAACCTTTTGATTATGGACTTCTTAAAAACAATTGATCAGTACTCGACCGATTCTTCGCAAATCGATAAGGAATTATTTACCCGTTTCGATGTAAAACGCGGTCTCAGGAATTCTGATGGTTCAGGAGTTCTTGTAGGGTTAACCAATATTGGCGATGTGGTGGGATATGAAAAAAAGGATAACAAAGTCAATCCGGTTCATGGCCAGCTTTTTTACCGAGGTGTCAATGTGGTTGATTTGGTGAAGGGCTTTCAGAGCGATAAGCGCCATGGTTTCGACGAAACAGTTTTTCTTTTATTGGCAGGTAAGTTGCCGAACAAAGAAGAACTTGCTGCCACCACGGCCTATCTTGCTTCGCAGCGCGATTTGCCTTCCTATTTCACTAAAAACATGATTCTGTCGCTGCGTGGCAGAAACATCATGAACATGCTGGCTCGATCGGCCCTGGTTCTCTACACCCTCGACGACAATGCCGAAGATAACGACCACATCAATGTGGTAAAACAATCGCTCGAACTGATTGCCAAATTTCCGGTAATAACCGTATACTCCTATTTTGGAATGCGCCATTCCTATCAGCGGAAATCACTTGTAATCCGTCATCCCGAGCCACAACTAAGCACAGCAGAAAATTTCCTGTATATGCTTAAAGGAGAAAAATACAGTCGTCTCGAAGCAGATATTCTCGATCTTAACCTGGTTTTGCATGCCGAGCACGGCGGAGGAAACAATTCCACCTTTGCTGCCCGTGTGGTAAGCTCTTCAGGCACCGATACCTATTCAGCCATGGCGGCAGCCATTGGTTCGCTGAAGGGCCCCCTGCATGGCGGAGCCAACCTCGAAGTGATGGAAATGATGAAAGACATCATGAACAATGTGAAAGACTGGAACAATAAATCGGAAATAGCCGACTACCTGCTTAAATTATTAAAAGGCGAAGCTGGTGATGGTTCAGGAAAAATATATGGCATAGGCCATGCCATTTATACCTTGTCCGATCCGAGAGCAATTTTGTTAAAAGAAAAAGCCCGCGAACTGGCCGAAGAAAAAGGTAAAATGGACGAATTCAGACTCTACGAAAACATTGAGGAACTTGCTCCTGAAGTTTTTGCAAAATTTCGTGGTGGTGGCGATGTAAAAGTAATTAGTCCGAATGTCGATTTCTATTCTGGCTTTGTATACAAATGCATCGATATACCCAAAGAAATCTATACACCCATTTTTGCCGTATCGCGCATGGCAGGTTGGTGTGCTCATCGCCTGGAAGAGATAACTTTCAATTCGAAACGAATAATCAGGCCTGCCTACAAAAATGTATACGGCAAAGTCGATTATGAAAGTTTAGACGTAAGAGAATAGTCAATATTACTTAAAAAATGAAACTTTGAAAGTCAAAAAAATAATAGATTTATGTTAAAATAGGCATAAATACTTTTAACCCTTAATAAAAATACTATCTTTGTACACTAAAGTTTTTACAATGCATAGGAATAAATTAAATAATAAGTCGGTTAATAAAGTCAAAACAAGCTGAACGAGAATGGTTCCGGCCAGGTAATATTCAAGCCATTCTCCTAAAAAGAATGGCTTTTTTTATTCCTGCGACTTAGATTTATGAGTTTACGATATGACACCGATTTTAAATCGGAAAAAAGCGGGTTTGCAAGTATATATTTCAACTCTAAAGGCGAATAAAAGAAAATTCGATATTGATACCCCAGCAGTTTAATGCAGGGAAGACATGGATAATAAAGCAAAGAAATAAGTAAAAATTGGAGATATGGTAAAAGGATTTCCTCAAGCTCAAGGGATGTATGACCCGGAGAATGAACACGATAACTGTGGAATCGGATTTGTAACGCAGATTAAAGGTGTAAAGTCGCACGATATTGTTAGAAAAGGTCTGGAAGTACTGGTGAACATGACGCACCGTGGTGCTGAAAGTTCCGATAACGTTTCTGGCGATGGTGCCGGAATTCTCATTCAATTACCACACCAATTCTTTTTAAAGAAAGGAATAGCACTTCCGGAAGAAGGAAAATACGGCGCTGGTATAGTTTTCCTGCCGCAAGACGAGAAGTCAAGAAAAGCTTGCGAAGGCATACTTACCGAAGCTTTAAAAACCGAGGGATTATCGGTAATCGATATGGTAGATGTAAAAGTCGACAGCCGAGTGCTGGGCGATATAGCGCGTTCTACTGAACCCTTCGTCAGACAAATTTTTGTTCAGGGTAAGTTTGTAGAGCAGGATGTGTTAGAGCGCAAGTTATTTATTGCCCGCAAGCAGGCCGAAAAACTGATGCGCGATTCCAGCATACCCGACAAAGAGGCCTTTTACCTCCCCAGCCTTTCATCGAAAATTTTGATCTACAAAGGCATGCTCACACCCGATCAGGTAGGCCGGTATTTTATCGACCTTCGCGATCCGGATATGGTAAGCGCCATTGCTTTGGTGCACTCACGTTTTTCGACCAATACTTTTCCAACCTGGGATTTGGCGCAGCCCTTCCGCTTTTTAGCGCACAACGGAGAAATCAATACCGTAAAGGGCAACCGCATGTGGATGACAGCCCGCGAGTCTATCATCAAATCGGATCTTTTTGGCGAAGACCTTGCAAAAATATTTCCGATTATTGAGCCCAATAAATCCGATTCTGCATCGCTCGACAATGCCCTCGAGTTTCTGGTATTGACAGGTAAGTCTTTGCCCCAGGCATTGAGTATGCTAATTCCGGAATCTTTCAACGATAAAAACCCCATTCCACCCAGTTTAAAGGCCTATTACGAATACCAATCGACCCTTATGGAACCTTGGGATGGGCCAGCTTCAGTGGTATTCAGCGATGGACGTTACATTGGTGGAACCCTTGACCGTAATGGCCTTCGCCCATCGCGTTTTGTGATTACCAAAGACGATGTGATTGTAATGGGATCCGAAGTAGGCGTGCAGGTTTTTCCTCCGGAGATGATCCGGGAAAAAGGACGTCTGCGTCCTGGGAAAATATTACTGGTCGACACCAAAATGGGTATTATTGTGCCCGATGAGGAGGTGAAACATCAGCTCTCGAGCCAGAACCCATACCAGCAATGGTTAAAAGACAACCGCATCGACCTCGATGATATTAAAATAAAATCGCGTGTGCGTTCGCAGCTAGATGAGTTGTACGACACCTACATTACCGCCTTTGGCTATACCAAAGAAGATGTACAGATGATACTTAAACCCATGGCGGCAGAGGGTCAGGAGTTGACACATTCCATGGGTAACGACGCCCCATTGGCGGTGTTCTCTGATCAGCCACAGCGTTTGTTCAATTATTTCAAGCAACTTTTTGCCCAGGTAACCAACCCGCCCATCGATCCAATACGCGAAGGACTGGTGATGTCGACAACCAACTACATAGGATCAGTTTCGAAGAACCTTCTCTTCGAATCGGCCGATCAATGCCGGCTTATCAAATTCAGTTCGCCCATTGTATCGAACACGAACCTGAACAAATTGCGGAGTTTGCGCGAAGAGAACTTCAGCCACATTGACCTACCTATGCTTTTTGATGCCAAGGCAAAAAATCCCGGGAAGGCATTGGAAGAAGCACTGTATGAACTTTGTTGCCAAGCCGAAAAGGCAGTGGACAATGGGATTAATTTCCTCATTATTTCAGACCGATCCATTTCGGCCGATAAGGCTCCGATACCATCACTGCTGGCCACCTCGGCAGTGCATCACCACCTTATTCGCACAAAAAAACGGATGCAGGTTGGGCTTATAATTGAAACGGCCGAAGCCCGCGAAGTTAACCATATTGCCTTGCTTATTGGCTATGGCGCTAGCGTAGTAAATCCTTACGGTGCTTTTGCTGTTATTGAAAAAATGTGCAGCACCGGCCAGATTAAAATCGATTATGTCGAAGCCCGCGAGAATTATTATAAGTCTATTAACAAAGGACTACTTAAGATTATGTCGAAAATGGGTATTTCAACCCTGCGCAGTTACCATGGGGCACAGATATTCGAAGCCCTGGGACTTGATTCTGGGTTTGTAAAGCGTTACTTTACAGGCACCGACTCGCGCATTGGAGGTATTGGTATAGATCAGGTAGCAGAAGAAGCACTTATTACACACCGTAATGCTTTTCAGGAGAATCCCCTTACGGACAATTCGCTCAAATCAGCCGGAACATATCACTACCGCAAAGATGGTGAGAAACACGGTTGGAACCCCGAAACCATTGGTTTGTTGCAATGGGCAACCCGAACCGGCGATTACAGCAAATACAAAGAGTTTAGTGCTCAGGTGAACCAAGATAATCGGAAGCCTCACTTTTTGCGCGGTTGCGTAAATTTTAAAAAGGGTAAATCCATTTCTATCAATCAGGTTGAATCGGCAGAATCAATTATGAAACGCTTTGTAACAGGAGCGATGTCTTTTGGTTCGATCAGCAAAGAGGCCCATGAAGCTTTGGCCATTGCCATGAATACCATTGGCGGACGAAGCAATACCGGAGAGGGTGGAGAAGATCCTGTTCGTTTTCTGCCACGCGAAGACGGCACTTCTGCACGAAGTGCCATCAAGCAAGTTGCTTCCGGACGTTTTGGTGTAACCACCAATTACCTTATTAATGCCGATGAAATTCAGATAAAAATGGCCCAGGGTGCCAAGCCCGGTGAAGGTGGACAGCTGCCTGGCCATAAAGTAGATAAAATTATTGGCCGTATCCGCAATTCAACGCCTGGCATTACCCTTATTTCTCCCCCGCCCCACCACGATATTTATTCCATCGAAGATTTGGCTCAACTCATTTTCGATTTAAAATGCACCAATCCGCGTGCAAGAATAAATGTAAAACTGGTGGCAGAAAAGGGAGTAGGCACAGTGGCAGCCGGAGTTGCCAAAGCCTATGCCGATAGCATTACCATTTCTGGTGCCGAAGGAGGTACAGGTGCCTCACCTGCCAGCTCCATTAAGCATGCTGGGTTACCAATGGAAATGGGTATTTCAGAAGTGCAGCAAACACTCGTAATGAACAACCTGCGCGACCGGGTAAGGCTGCAAACAGATGGGCAGATTAAAACTGGCCGCGATGTGATTTATGCCGGTATGCTGGGCGCTGAAGAGTTTGGTTTTGCCACCATCGGGCTTGTTGTTCTCGGATGTGTGATGATGCGTAAATGCCACCTCAATACCTGTCCGGTAGGCGTAGCTACCCAAAACCCCGAATTGCGGAAGCGTTTCATAGGCAAATCAGAATATGTGGTTAACTATTTCCGCTTTGTGGCCGAAGAAATTCGTGAGTTGATGGCAGAACTGGGCTTCAGTAAATTCGAAGACCTGGTCGGACGCACCGATATGCTCGAGATGCGGAAAGACATCGAGCACTGGAAAGCAAAAACAGTAGATTTATCAAAAATACTCTATCGCCCGAAAGAAGTAGAATTGCATGCAACCCATTGCTGTGTAGCTCAAAAGCATAAAATCGAGGAGGTAATGGACCATGAGCTAATTAAGCGTAGCAACAGGGCCATCAAGAACAAACAAAAAATCTGGATTTCTCGAGGCATACAGAATACAGACCGTACCATAGGAGCCATGCTTTCGGGCGAGATAACCCGCTTCCATGGCGAAGAAGGATTGCCCGACTCTACCATCAATGCACGCTTTATTGGTTCTGCAGGTCAGAGCTTCGGAGCCTTTTTGGTAAAAGGGGTAACCTTTTTACTCGAAGGAGATAGCAACGACTACTTAGGCAAAGGCTTATCCGGCGGACGTATTGTGGTAGTACCGCCAAAAACCGCAACTTTTGCTCCCGACAAAAACATTATTGTCGGAAATACACTCTTATATGGGGCTACCAGCGGAGAGGCTTACATTCAGGGTGTGGCTGGCGAGCGCTTTTGCGTGCGCAATTCAGGGGCTCGAGCAGTGATTGAAGGAGTTGGAGACCATTGCTGCGAATACATGACTGGTGGCCGAACCGTAGTATTAGGTAAAACAGGACGTAACTTCGCTGCAGGTATGAGTGGAGGTATTGCTTACGTACTCGATATGAATGGTGAGTTCGATTATTATTGCAACAAAGGTCTGGTAGAATTGGGCCCTGTGCTCGACCGCGAAGACGAGATGGAACTGCAAACACTCATATCGAATCATTACACTTATACTGGCAGTACACTGGCAGAGCAAATCTTAGTAAAATGGGAAGAGTTCCTGCCACGCTTTGTGAAGGTAATTCCACTGGAGTATAAAAAAATACTCGAAGAACAAAAGCTGGAACAAATTCGCAGCAAGATTAAACAAACCGAAGACGAACCGCATTTTCAATATTAATAGAAGTAACATTTTTAGGCAAAGGGGCAACCAAAACAGAGGCTCCATTCTTTCAACGTTTAATTTGTGATATCATGGGAAACCCTAAAGGATTCTTGGAAATAGATAGAAAACCAGCCGGATACCGGCCAATTACGGAACGCGTAAAAGATTACAGTGAAGTCGAACAGGTACTGGACGAGAAAGACCGTCGCGATCAGGCTTCGCGCTGCATGGATTGCGGCATTCCATTCTGCTCATGGGGATGCCCGATAGGCAACAACATGCCCGAATTTCAGGATGCCGTTTATAAGGGCGACTGGAAAGAAGCCATTGAAGTATTGTCGAAAACAAACGCTTTCCCGGAGATTACTGGCCGGGTTTGTCCAGCTCCCTGTGAGCATGCCTGTACCCTTAATATTCACGAAGAGCCCGTTACCATTCGCGAAAACGAATGTGCTACTGTAGAAAAGGCCTTTGCAATGGGGTATATTGTTCCACAGCCGCCTAAAGTGCGCACCGGAAAAAAAGTGGCTGTAATTGGTTCCGGACCAGCAGGATTGTCTTGTGCTGATTTATTGAATAAATGGGGGCACGAAGTAACCGTGTTTGAAAAGGATGAAGCCCTCGGCGGCCTTATGAGGTTTGGAATCCCCGATTTTAAACTCGATAAAGGAATTGTAGAGCGGCGCATCGATGTTTTTAAAGCCGAAGGACTTAAGATTAAGACCAATTGCCTTGTAGGCGTCGATGTAAAAGGTGCTGACTTGCTTAAGGAGTTTGATGCGGTAGTATTGGCCATTGGAGCCATGAAACCCCGCGACCTGGAAGTAGAAGGCAGAAATTTGAAAGGAGTCCACTTTGCCATGGATTTTCTCACCCAACAAAATAGAGTGGTAGGCGGTACTAAAGTCAGCGATGCCGAGCGCATTCTGGCCAAAGGTAAACGGGTGCTCGTAATTGGAGGTGGAGATACCGGATCTGATTGTGTCGGCACCTCTGTACGTCAGGGTGCCAAAGTGGTGCATCAAATCGAGATTTTGCCAAAACCCCCTGAAAAAAGAGCTGACGAAAACCCATGGCCATATTGGGGCAATACCCTTCGCACTTCTTCTTCGCACATGGAAGGTTGCGAGCGACAGTGGCTGGTGAATACCAAACGCTTTGTTGGAAACGATAAAGGACAACTTACCGGTGCTGAGGTGGTGGATGTGGAGTGGAAAAAAGAAAACGGAAAATTCCAGATGGTGGAAGTCCCCGGCACATCGCGAATTATCGAAACGGAATTGGCCCTATTATCCATGGGTTTTGTGCATTGCATCCACGAAGGATTGGCCAATGAGCTGGGACTTAAATTCGATTTGCGCGGCAACATCGTTATCGACGAGAATCAAGCAACTAACAAGGCTAAAGTTTATGCCTGTGGCGATGCTGCTTCGGGTGCAAGCCTGGTGGTGCGCGCCATCGCATCGGGACGCAAAACGGCACTTAGTATTCATCACGAGCTTGTGAAGAAGTAAATATTTTAGAATAGTTAGTATTGATGGTTTAAAGAGGCTTACCCGAAAGGGCAGGCCTTTTTTAGTTAAAAGACCTCCTTACAACAACGATGTTATTGCGCTGATTCCAGAGCCTGGTAGTCAAGACTACTTTAATGGCCATTCTTAAAATAAAAAAGCTCCGCGGAAGTTACGCGGAGCCTTTTGCTGACCCACCAGGATTCGAACCTAGACTGACAGAACCAAAATCTGAAGTGCTACCATTACACCATGGGTCAATACCACATTTGGGAGTGCAAATGTATAAAAATTTTTAATTATGCAAAAAAGTCACTTCTAAAAATAATGCTTCTTACTTTTATTTTACAGCATTTACCAATCTTCCAGCCTGCAAATGGTAGGGAATGTTACTTCGAATTGTATCTGAGACTAATGCTGCCACCGCAGGATCAAAAATCAAGGTCTGTCCCTCCGGTACGAATAGCTCCATGCTGATAGCCGGAAAACGCCAGGCATCTTCCTCTGTGCAGCGGAAATAGTTTTCCAGCGACAACTCATTATTTTCCATTTTCCAGCCATAATCGATCATTTCGAAACTGTTACCGGGTATTTTACCTATCCGGTTATCGGCATAGGAGCGCATAATCTGAAGATGAATGAGGGAGTCGGACGAAGATTTTATTATCAGCTGGGGTTTCAGAAATACTTTATTATTGACTTCGTCATGGCTAAAGCGGTATCGAAACACCTGATAATGGTCCAGCTTTGTGCTGTCTGAGGAGTGATTCAGATGTCTCAGGTAAATAGTTTTCTCTATTTGGGGCTCGAAAGTATAAACCGAATGATTCGATTGTTTGAAAGTTCCTTTTTCACTATCTGCGACCAGGAGCAAAACCAATCCGATAAATGCCAACACCCAAATGGTTGCAATGATACCGGTTGCGATGCGGTTCAAAGGCTTAATTCCAAGCAGCCACCGGAAAATGCCGGAGGTAAGCGCAATGATGGGTAATAAAAATACAAGAAGCGCTAAAATTATAATAAGAGCCTGATCAGAAATACCGGGTAGATGCAACCAGGAAAGTTCAGGAATAAAGTGTAAGGGGAATAGACTTATTCCACCTAAAGTAAGTCCCACAATTGCAAATGCAAGGCTAAGCAAAACTGACACTGCTATTATTGCCGCAATAATTTTCAGTGCAGTCAAGACAATGGTACCAAGTACCTGAAAAATTTCCTGGAGTGTCGATTGAGCCGAGCGGTAGGAAGGTGAGTGAGGTATGTTTTTTACACTGCTTTTAACTTTGTCGTATTCCTTTTTCACCGACTCTTCTATATCGCTCAGAGTCACACGTTTTCCCTGCATCTCAAGACGCTGAGCCATGTTGATGGCTGGCGGCAATACTACCCATAGAATGAGATAGATAATCAGGCCGGCCAGGTTGGCAAAAAACAGAAATATAAAGAGCAAACGGATCCAGATTACATCGACATTGAAATAGGCAGCCAAACCGGCGCATACCCCTCCAATAACCTGATTTTGTGGGTCGCGATAAAAGCGTTTGCTTTTTGGTGTTGGCCTGCTGCTTTCTGCATTGGGTTCTGTAGTTTCCTCTTCACCCTGATCTATATCTTCAACGGTACCCATCACCTGGATAATTTCTTCTATGTCCTGCAGATTAATTACCTGTTTGCTTGGGCTTATTTTTTCGCGCAATATCTCGGCAATACGTGCTTCAATATCTTCCAATATTTCTTTCGCTTCTTCGGCCGAAGCCGAAAACCTTTTTTCGATAGCCGAAAGGTACTCTTTCAACCTGTTGTAGGCATCGTTGTCAAGATCAAAAAGCTGTCCGTTCAGATTTATTTTTATTGTTTCCTTCATGGCTTAAAGATTAGGTTTTATCTGTTCAACGGCTTGCACCAGTTCGTTCCAAGATAAGCTAAGGTCATTGAGAACCTCTTTACCAGTTTCAGTGATCATGTAGTATTTCCTTGGTGGCCCTTGTGTCGATTCTTCCCAACGGTAGTTCAAGAAACCGGCATTCTTCTGACGGGTTAACAAGGGATACAAAGTACCTTCTACAACGATTAGCCTCGATTTTTTCAGTTCATTGATAATGTCGGAAGCATAGGCATCGCTTCGTGAGAGTATGGACAGAATGCAATATTCCAATACCCCCTTTCGCATCTGTGCTTTTATGTTTTCTGTTTTCATCCGGTGTGTTTATTGTATTGTTACCCAAGAGCCATAGGCTTATTTATCGAAAGTTTTCAGGTGGCAGCCTAAAAATGTTGCTTTGTACACCCTACTTGTGCAGGTTCCCGCCCTATTTTTGTTTAAAACTCCTTTTAACGTTTTCAAATTCGTCGGAGAAGAATTTTTTAATATTCTCAATTGTCACCTTTTCGCCTCGCATTTCGAGCTTTTGAGCGGTGGTGTGGGCTTCGGGGAGTACAATAAGAAGTACAATATAAAGAATGAGACCGGTTCCACCCAGGGCGGTTAATATCACAAGCGCAACCCTAACCAGAGTAGGATCGAGGTGCCAGTAGGCAGCAAGTCCGGCACAAACCCCTCCAAGCATCCGGTTCTCGGGGTCGCGGTACATGCGGCGGTATTTGCGTTCACCATAACTGTTTTTTTTGTTTTGGTCAGTCTGATTTTCCCCGAAAATCGAATCGGGATGTCCGATGGTCTGGATCAGGTATTCCACATCGGTAGTGGAAATTACCTGCTTGGCCTGGCTCATACGGGCATTCAGTAATTCGGCCATACGTGCTTCAATGTCGCGAATGATCTCAGCTTTGTTGGCATCTTCTTTTAATCTGAGGTTAAGTGCTTCCAGAAAGTCCTGTAAGTTCTCAAAGGCATCTTCATCAATGTGAAATACCATGCCTGCCAGATTGATGGTGAGTGTCTTTTTCATTTTAATTCTGCTTTACGGTTAATTGATCGATTGTATTTTATAATTGTTGTTGCAAATGATTGCCTGCACAAAATAATTTGTTGTTTGGCTCGACTGGCTATCGGGTGTGCCCGCTTCTTTGGGTCCACAAATGGACAGGTTTTCCTGTGGTTTTAAAGCGCAGATAGGTTTTTTCGGAAAACTGGTAATGCCTAGTAGCATTCCAATGAGTGTTGCTGTAACAACCAATTTTAGTGTCATGGTTTGTTGTGGCGTTTTGTTTATGCAAAGATATAACAGAATTACACTACTATGCAATACATAGTATTAAAAATAATTTAATACCACTCTCCGCTTTCTTATCAAAGCGCACAATATCAGACAAATAGACAAAAAAAATAATTTCATTCTTTTCGGTTAGCGGGCTTATTTAGTCGGTAAAAGGATTGATATTTTTCTGCATAAGAAAAATTTTAACCTTAAAATAAGGGTATTTTTCTGCTGGTGTGTGTGATAGAGGAAGAACAAAATACACTATCATGGAAAAAGAATTAACTGCCGCCGAAATAATTGAAAAGCTGAAATGGTTCCATGGAGGCGATTTTTGGAAGTATCCGCTGTCTGAAAATCTTCAGGATAACATAAATCAAGGGATACCTGCTTTGGCCCATGCATACTAAAATTTCCCACAGGCGAGCTTTTATAAAGCATGTTTAATTGTTATAGTTAGCATAAGGATAGGATTTGTAATACGGTATTTCAAATAAATTGCTGCATAGATTATAATTCAATAAATCCCCTAACTAAGCTTAGTTTACCGGAAAAGTAGGCACAACAAATAAAAAAAGAGACTATGCGTGGTTCCGGTCTTCATCAGCACTGCGCTGACAGGAAAATTATCATCGCCTAAACAAAACTAAAAGTGAGTATTAATCATTAAATTTGGCTATAAATTGACGCAAACAATGACGGAAATTAAGGACATATTAAAACTTAGTATCGACGAACGGATACACCTGGTTCAAACAATTTGGGACAGTATTGCAGCCGATACAGAGCTGACAGAAATCAGTGAGGAGCACAAGAAAATTCTGAACGAACGCTTAGAAGCCCACAAAAACAATCCAAAGGATATTGTAAGTTGGGAAGAGGTAAAAAAAAGCGTTAAGAAAATTTTATGAAATATTTGGTAGATTTTAGGATAGAAGCCCAGCAGGATATCTTAGTGGCGATAGAATGGTATGAAGAAAAGCGCGAAGGTTTGGGCGACGAACTACTTATTGCAATAGAAAATGAGAAACACTTTATTGAATTTAATCCCAATCATTACGAGGATAAATACAAAGGTATCCGAAAAGCAATAACCAAACGTTTTCCCTACATTCTTTATTACAGGATAGAATCAGAAAGTCAGGTACTTGTATATGCTGTGTTGCATATGAAAAGAAGTCCTCGGCAATGGAGAAAAAGAGTTAAATAAATGGTTTTACGCCCTTGCTAGTCTAAGCTTTAGCTCGGACCACGCGATAAAAGAAAAGAACAAAAAGCCTTACAGCAATGCAGGGCTTTATTTTTTACCGGGCCATTCTATGCTATGGAATTAGAGGTTGTAAAAGTTTAGAAATCATCTTGAAATTTTTAGTAGGTTATTTTCAATAAAAATATTGCAGTCCTAGCTAAAAGCTCGAATTAGCAGGCGATTTTTGGAAGTATCCGCTGTCTGAAAATCTTCAGGATAACATAAATCAAGGAATACCTGCTTTGGCCCACGCATAATAAAAATCCCCCGGAAAAAACTCTCCGGGGGATTTTTATTTTAAGGCAATTGTATTATTAAAATCGTACCTGGTTGTTTTCGATATAAAGGTTGGCACGGTCGGCCAATTCGGTTTGCTTAAAGGCACGGGCTATTTGTCCAATCTGATTGATAATCTGGAAATGCATCGATATTTCCTGCTGAATCAGGTTCTTGTTCTTCCTGTTCATCGAAAGGTAATAATCGAGGTGGGTCTCTCCTATATCGAGCATTTTCGAAAGAATGGCATTTCCTTTGTCGGCCTGATTAATCCGGTAGTAAGCTTCGGCAATGCCCAGCACAAAATAGTCGTAGGGAATATTTTCGTGGGGAGTCAGCTCTACAATTCGGTCGAGCACTTTTCCGGCACGGTCAAAATCACCTTCTTCAATGAGGCTATTGGCAAGTCTGGTAAAGCGAATGCGCATGCGGATTACGTTAAGTGTACGCAGGTGGAAATGATCCATGTACACATCGGGTTCGTTCATCCGTCCCCATTTGAATTTATTCATGAAATTATCATACAGAATATCGGTATCGATGCGGCCTTCGTCGTAACGTTGCACGGTTTTAATCGGAACCAGGCGGTAGGCAAAACCTTCGAGCTGCAGGTAATTGTCGAGGCCGAGGGTGCCGCTGTGTCCGGTAGCCACAAAATAAATCGGACGTTCCCAGTTGTTGTGTGCGATCATGTCGAGGGCAATCATATCGCTCTTTGTAAGTCGCGAGGGCAAAGTACCAACAAGTTCCTTTTCTATCAGGTGTGCGTCTTTTGGTTTTACTACGCCATTCTTTATCACCTTTGCCGAATCCACCGCAAGTGTAAATGTTCGGGTGGGCACAAAGTCGTACATTTTGCCTGTCTGGGTAGCCACTTTGGTAGCCGGGTTATCGCTGGCAATAAACTTCACGATCTCGGGGGCAGGAAATGCCTGCTTGTATTTTTCCTGAACAAAAACAATGTCACGTGTTCCGTCGGCATATGCTTCGGGTTTGAAAGTAATGGGCAGGGGTTCCGAATCGTAAGCCTTACGGGTCATTTGGTCGGCGTACCAGTCCATGTTAAGGAGCATCAGGTTCACTATGCGCACGTCGGTACGAATGCCTTCCACATCCTGGGCGTACCAGAGCGGAAAGGTATCGTTGTCGCCATTGGTAAAAATGATGGCATTAGGTGCACACGACATCAGGTAATTGTAGGCAATATCCCGGGTGGTGTACCTTCCTGAGCGATCATGATCGTCCCAGTTTTCTTTGGCCATGATACCTGGCACCAGCAAGAGGCACACCAGGGTTATTGCCGCACTTGAGGGCGCATTTCTGAGTGCTTTTCCGCCCAGTTGGATGATACCCATTACTCCAAGGCCAATCCAAATAGCAAAGGCATAAAACGAGGCTGCATAGGCATAATCGCGTTCGCGAGGTTGCAAAGGATATTGGTTCAGATAAACAATAATGGCAAAGCCGGTTAAGAGGAAAAGCATCATCACTACCCAGAAGTCTTTTTTATGGGCCATGTAATGAAAGAACAGACCAAAAAGGCCCAGTAAAAAGGGTAGCATATAATAGCGGTTGTAGGCCTTATGATTTTTAATTTCGTCGGGCATCTTATCGCCATTACCGATCCGGAAATTGTCAATTGCAGGTATACCAGAAACCCAGTTACCATTAAGAATCTCTCCATTACCCTGGATATCGTTTTGACGACCGGCAAAATTCCACATGAAATAGCGCAGGTACATATGTCCGATTTGGTAACGGATCATAAATCGGATATTTTGGGCAAAGCTTGGTTTGCTTTTAGGGCTGTTACGATCGTAAACGGGGTTTCCGTTGCGGTCGGTAACAATATTTCCTTCGCTGTCGCGACGCGCATTGAAAACATCTTTTTCTTTAATGTTGGCCCAGCTAAGGTATTCGGTGATATGCGAATCGTCGGCGCTGTACATACGCGGAAAAAGGGTAGAAAAACTTTTGTCGTATTTGTAGATGGTTTTTTCGTTGGTTACCTCGTAACGGCCATTGCGTTTGGAATAATACTTTTTTCCTATTTTAAAATCGGTAACCTGGGCATTGAAATACTGGCCCGAAACGAGTGGGCGGTCGCCATATTGCTCGCGGTTGAGATACGATTGGAGTTTAAAAATGGTATCAGGGTTGTTTTCATCCATCGGAGGGTTGGCCATCGAGCGGATTACAATCATCGAATACGAAGAGTACCCGATGACAATTACCGTAAACATGAGCATGGCAGTATTGAGAATAATTTGCTTTCTCTTGTGCGTGATGTAAATACCATATCCCAATGCACTTACGAGCAACAAGGCATAAACGAGAACACCCGATTTGTAGGGCATGCCAAAACCATTTACAAAAATGAGTTCGAATTTCGAAGCCATCCAAACCAGACCCGGTATTAGTATATACATCACACCACCTAAAATAGCAGCTCCGATAAATAATGCCCCGATCACACCTTTACGGGTAGGGGTATATTTCCGGAAGTAATACACCATAACTATGGCAGGAATAGCAAGCAGGTTCAGGAGGTGAACACCAATGGACAAGCCCATGAGGTAGGCAATAAATATCAGCCAGCGGTTTGAATAAGGTTCGTCGGCAACGTTTTCCCATTTAAGAATAGCCCAGAAAACTATGGCAGTAAAAAGCGACGAAAGGGCATATACCTCACCTTCAACAGCCGAAAACCAGAAAGTATCGGAAAAAGTATAGGCCAGGGCTCCAACCAAACCGCTACCTAATACAGCGATAAGCTTGTAAGGGCTCAGGTTTTCGCGACCTGTAATTTTAAGGGCCAGGTGGTTGATGGTCCAAAACAGAAACATAATGGTAAATGCACTGGCCAAAGCCGACAATACATTGACCATAAAAGCCACATTTTCGAGGTTGTCGCCGGCAAATAGAGTAAACACGCGTGCCAGGATCATAAACAGGGGGGCTCCCGGAGGGTGACCAACCTGAAGTTTAAAGGCGCTGGCAATAAATTCCCCACAATCCCAAAGACTTACAGTAGGTTCAGCCGTTAGGATATAGGTCACCGAGGCAATAAGAAATACCAGCCATCCGAGAATCCGGTTATACAGTTTAAAGGTGTTCATTATAAAGCTTGTTTAGATTTTTCGGCGCTAATATAATCATTCTTGACGCAAAGGGAATAAACTTGTTGTTAAGGAATCTAAAATCTTAGAAATGAAACAGTGAGAGACCAATATTTTTTAGTGTGATTCAATGTATATTGCGAAAAGAAATGGCTTGGAAAAAGCAATGACCCTCTTCGATAGGAAATTATTACGAGATTGATCTACTTTTTTTTTACCGAATGCAAGGGTGTTCGTATATTTGAGCCCTTAACACAAAAAATTAAGCACAAAATAACATGGGTAGAGCTTTCGAATACAGGCGTGCCGCCAAGGAAAAGCGTTGGGACAAGATGTCGAAGATTTTTCCGAAGCTGGCGAAATCAATCACCGTAGCCGCAAAAGAAGGGGGCTCCGACCCCGATATGAATGCCAAATTACGCACTGCCATTCAGAATGCGAAGGTACAGAATATGCCCAAAGACAATATCGATGCGGCTCTTAAGCGTGCCTTGGGCAAAGATGCTGAGAGTTTTATCGAGCTGGTTTACGAAGGAAAGGGACCTCATGGTGTATTGGTAGTAGTGGAGTGCGCCACCGACAACAGCACCCGTACTGTAGCCAATATCAAATCCTATTTCAACAAGGCTGGCGGATCGCTTGTACCAACAGGCTCGCTGGAGTTTATGTTTTCGCGTAAGGCGGTGTTCGAAATAGAAAAATCCGGCAGCGTTAACATCGATGAACTGGAACTGGAATTGATTGATGCAGGCCTTGAATCGATCGAATCGGACGACACCACTCTTTATATCTATGGCGACTATACCAATTTTGGCTCGCTCTCCAAAGCACTCGAAACCGCCGGTGTGGAAGTAAAAAAGGCAAGCCTGGAGCGGATTCCTACCAACGCCATTGAATTTTCTGAAGAAGAACTTACCGACATCGAAAAGCTGTTGGATAAAATCGAAGACGACGACGATGTGCAGGCTGTTTTTACCAATGTAGCATAGAGTAAGGTACATCTGCGAAAAGGTTTTTTGCAGCAAAATTCAATTTCGTCCCTAATTTTGCCTCGCCATTACCCCAAGTAAAAATTGCATACAAGTTCTGAATAAATATCTTTGTTAGTAGCCGAATTTAACCTGAATTTATGCCCATCATCACTTCGCTTGTAAAATGGTTTAATATTAAGCGCATGGCTCAGATTGATCTTATGCGTTCCTATCCCATCAATGTGCAGCAAGATGCATTCAGGCAATTAATTTTAAAAGCCAGCGATACCGAATGGGGAAAGAAATACAAATATGCCTCCATCGAAAGTATTTCCGATTATCAGCAGTCGGTGCCCCTTCAGACTTACGAAGAAGTTAAACCCTATGTAGACCGGCTTCGGAGTGGCGAGCAGGATTTACTCTGGCCAGGCGAAATTAAATGGTTTGCCAAGTCATCGGGCACTACCAACGACAAGAGCAAATTTATCCCTGTTAGCAAAGAGTCACTCGAGAAATGCCATTTCAGAGGGGGTAAAGATGTACTGGCTATTTACACTCATCAATTTCCCGATTCGAAAATTTTTAAAGGTAAAGGGCTCACATTAGGCGGAAGCCATAAAATCGACAACTTCAGTAACCAATCGTATTATGGCGATTTATCGGCCATTCTCATTGAAAACCTCCCCTTCTGGACCGAATTTATCCGCACCCCAAGCCAGGAAGTGGCGCTGCTCGATAAATGGGAAGAGAAGCTGGAAAAACTTACCCACCAAACGATTCAGGAAAATGTCACCAGCATTGCCGGAGTACCCTCATGGAACCTTGTAATGATTAAGCATATACTGGAGTTCACTGGAAAAAGCAACCTATTGGAAGTGTGGCCTAACCTCGAACTGTTTATCCATGGGGGTGTAAGCTTTAAACCTTACCGCGAGCAATTTCGGAAAATAATTCCTTCGGACGAAATGCATTACCTCGAAACCTATAATGCTTCAGAAGGCTTTTTTGCCATACAAGACGATCCAGAGAACGAAGGCATGTTACTCATGCTCGACTATGGAATATTTTATGAGTTTATTCCCATGGATGAGTTTGAGAACCCTAATCCACAGGTATTTACCATCGATCAGGTGAAAAAGGAGGTCAACTACGCCATTGTCATTTCTACCAATTCCGGCCTTTGGCGTTATGTAATTGGCGATACAGTGAAATTCACCTCACTTTTCCCGCACCGGATTATCATTACCGGACGCACCCGTCATTTCATCAATGCTTTTGGCGAAGAACTTATTATCGACAATGCCGAAAAGGCACTTGATATGGCTTGTCGACGAACCCAGGCAATTATTTCCGACTACACCGCAGCACCGGTATATATGTCCGACAATCAGAAAGGCTGTCACCAATGGCTCATTGAGTTTGAGAAAGCTCCGGCAAGCCTCGACGAATTTGTTTATCACCTCGACATTGCCCTGCAAAATGCCAATTCCGATTATGAGGCCAAGCGCTATAAAAATATTACCCTCGACAAACCATTGCTTACCCTGTTACCCAAAGGCACATTTTATCGCTGGCTCGAAACAAAAGGAAAACTCGGAGGACAAAATAAAGTGCCCCGTTTATCAAATACACGAACTTATGTTGAAGAATTGCTGAAAATTACCGAACTTAAAGCCTAAAAGTAACTTATTATGCATATAGCTGTTGCCGGTAATATCGGATCGGGGAAAACTACCCTAACAGGGCTCATGTCTCATCATTTCGGGTGGAAACCTCATTACGAAGATGTAGATGAAAATCCTTATCTCGACGATTTTTACAACGACATGCAACGCTGGTCCTTCAACCTGCAGGTGTATTTTTTAAATACCCGGTTTAACCATATTCTCGAAATTAAGCGCAGTAAAGATACGGTTATCCAGGATCGTACCATTTACGAAGATGCCTTCATCTTTGCCCCAAACCTGCATTCTATGGGCCTTATGTCAACCCGCGATTACGAGAACTATTTTACCATCTTCAACCTTATTTCTTCGCTTATTCAGCCACCCGACCTGATAATTTACCTGCGTGCCTCTGTGCCTACCTTGGTGCGCCAGATCGACAAGCGCGGGCGTAAATACGAGAACAACATCCGGATCGATTACCTGAAAAAGTTGAATGAACGCTACGACTCATGGGCTGAGAGTTATAACCTTGGCAAAATACTTTACATCGATGTCGATAACCTCAACTTCATAGACAAGCCCGAAGACCTGAGCACCGTCATCGATAAGATCAATGCAGAATTGAACGGCTTGTTTAAATAGGATTTTTACACCGGCGCATCTAAATATCCTTTTCGGCCAAGGCATGCAAAGGTTTATTGCTTAATACGGTCAATGTCGCTAATAATAGACTTCCAGTCGCCTTCAGGAATACGGGCACCGTATTTTTCAATCACCTTTCCGGCCAGCAGTGCACCTATTCGTCCGGATTTTTCGGGCGAGAGCCCCTGAATCATTCCATAAATAAATCCTGCAGCATATTGATCGCCTGCACCGGTAGTGTCCACAGGCTTACAGTCAATAATACCAACCTTGTAGACCTGGCTCCCTGCCTGAATCATTGATCCTTCTTTTCCGAGTTTTACAACAGCAATTTCACATTCCTTTGCAAATGCCTTTAATGCCTCGTCCGGTTCCATACGTGCATAAGCGCGGGCTTCGTCTTCGTTGGCAAACACTAAATCGACAAAGGCGGGCAGGGCTTTTTTCAGAAAGCTTAAATTATCTTCCACAACATTGTAGCTAGCCATATCAATGGAAACAGTAAGTCCAGCCTCCTTGGCTATTCTGATGCAATGGCTTATAAGCGGGGTATTATATACCTGGTAGCCTTCGATATGGAAAATATCATAAGCTTGAAAGGTTTCAGGAGTGATGTCGCACAATTCAATTTCAGAGGATGCACCTAAATAGGTAGCAAAGGTGCGTTCCCTATCGGGACTGATAAAGGTGTAAGCACGTCCGGTTTTTGATTTTCCTTGATGAATCAAGGCAGAAATACCTGCCTTACTAAGGTCATTTTTATAGAAATCGCCCAGACTGTCGGGATGCACTGTGCCAATATAACCACAATCCACGCCCAGCCGGGCAAGGCCATAAATGGTGTTGGCTGCCGATCCGCCAGAAACCTTTTCGACATGTTTGTGTCGAAGAATCTTTTCTATGGCATCGGCTTGTTCTTCATTAATAAGCTGCATGCTGCCTTTCGGTAGGTTCAGTTCGGCCAGCAGGCTGTCGTCTGGCATTTGGTAAAGCAGGTCGACCAGGGCATGGCCGAGACCAATTACACGTTTCATAAGAATGCTTGATTAATTGAATGCGCGAAGTAACAAAAAAAGAATAAAAAAGTAAGCACAGTGCTTGCATAATTCAATCAGAACACATAGTTTTGCGATCGCATTTTTACTCAGGATTCTTTATCCTGACGAAATGCCCCACTGTTCCTGTTATCAGGAACATTTACCATATAGGAGTTCAATTTGTGAGGGCTAAGGCTTTTGCAAGAAAAATTCCTCAGTAGCTCAGTTGGTTAGAGCGGCGGACTGTTAATCCGTAGGTCGTAGGTTCAAGTCCTACCTGAGGAGCCAGAGAAAGGGTCGGACAAAAGTTCTGACCCTTTTTTATTTTTCCTTTAGCGATGTACTACATTTATTTTTTATATTCTACAGTGTCGGATATTTATTACGTCGGCTATACGGACGATGTAAACCGACGCTTAATGGAACACAACGAACTTTCCGAAACAAGTTTTACTTCTAAGCACCGGCCATGGATTTTGAAAGGGCAGTATGCAGTTGGCAATGAGCGAGGAATGGCAATGAAAATAGAACGGCACATTAAAAAGCAAAAATCGCGGGTATACATAGAAAGAATTCTGGAAAATGGCAAAATCGACAAATTGATAGAAAGGTTTAGCCCAGTTGGATAGAGCGGCCCCGATGGGCATCGGGATTAATCCTTAGGTCGTAGGTTCATCCCGATGTCCATCGGGAGAGGAGCCAGAGAAAGGGTCGGACATAAGTTCTGACCCTTTTTTATTTTTCCTTTAGCGATGTACTACATTTATTTTTTATATTCTACAGT
Source organism: Bacteroidales bacterium (assembly GCA_035913795.1). Lineage (GTDB taxonomy): Bacteria > Bacteroidota > Bacteroidia > Bacteroidales > UBA10428 > UBA10428. Next base: position 29,335 of record JAMIIA010000074.1, on the reverse strand, counting down.
GTCGGATATTTATTACGTCGGCTATACGGACGATGTAAACCGACGCTTAATGGAGCACAACGAACTTTCCGAAACAAGTTTTACTTCGAAGCACCGGCCATGGATTTTGAAAGGGCAGTATGCTTGCATAAACACTTAACCTCAATGTTTTATACCGAATTTTTGGCGTATGTACCTTTTAAATACTCAGTTTTAAATGTCGACCAAAACCTTCTCGCACAATTCTCATCAATGTTGATAATCTGATGTCAGAAGAATTATTTTCAATCCTTGAAATATAAGTTTTAGTAGTCCCACATTTGTCTGCTAATTGTTCCTGTGTCAATCCGCTCTCTTTTCTAAGTTCCTGAATCATTACACCCAGTCTAAAAGCTTCAAATCCTTCTTCAAATTTTTCTCTTTCAGGTGCACCAATCTTTCCATATTGTTGATCAAGATGGTCTTCGAAAGATGTCAAGTTATTATTTATTGTCTTTTTCATCGAAGTACTGTTTTTTAAGTTTTTCTGCTTTCTCAATCTCTTTCTTCGGAGTCTTTTGACTCTTCTTTTGAAATCCATTAATCAGAATTATCAAATGTCCTTTGTCAAAGAAACTGAAAACCCTGTAAATATTACTCCCGAATTCAACCCGAATCTCAAATAATCCTGTTGAATCCTCGATATGCTTAAAATACTTAACAGGAACTCTGTCAACTTGTGAAATCAATCTAAGTATCCAGTTAAATTTCTGTCTTACCTCATAGTCCAGGGAATTAAAGAAATCCAAATAGAAATTTTTGTAATAAAATATGTTCCTGATATTCTTCTCATTCATTTTACAAAGTTAGCTAATCAGGTAACATTCTTCAAAATTTAATTCGATTTTTTTATTGAAGTAGTGCTGCCTGGCATTGCGCCCAACTATGTATTACCTCTATGTTTTATACACAGCAGTGTCGGATAAATATTATGTTGGCATCACAGATGATGTAAATCGGCGTTTAAAGGAGCATAATGAAATTTCAGACACAAGCTATACTTCGAAGCACAGACCATGGATCTTGAAAGGGCAGTATGCAGTTGGCAATGAGCGAGGAATAGCAATGAAAATAGAACGGCACATTAAAAAGCAAAAATCGCAGGTATACATAGAAAGAATTCTGGAAAGCGGCAAAATCGACAAACTGATAGAAAGGTTTAGACCAGTTGGATAGAGCGGTCCCGACGTCTGTCGGGAGAGGAGAAAAAAACCGCGTCGAAATCCTTTTTTTGGTATCTTCGCCCATCTAATTGTTTTTCCCTAAAAAAAGAACTCTCAGAAATACAACACCACAAACAGTTTGATGATTCGGAAATTTAAATACCTTGTTTCTTTATTCTTCTTGCTGATATTTCTATTGCCTTCAGTGGTTAAACTGGAGCATCACCATCAGCACTTCGAATGCCAATCAAAGAATGAAAAGCATTATCACGAATTTCACGAAAACTGCGCGGTTTGTAATTTTGAGTTCTCTGTTTTTTCGGTAAACTTCGAAACTATTGTTTTACCAAATGAGCTGCCTGCACCTCAGTATTGCAATAATTACAGTTCCGTTTATTATTCTACACATTCTAAATACTCATTTTTATTACGCGCACCTCCCTGCAAACAAATTTGAAATAAACACCGATCGAGGTGTTCAATGAAAATTTGTTTAAATAATTGAAGCATAATAATATGAGAAAAGCATTTATTCTGTGTGTTCTGATAGGGTGGTATCATCCATCGAACGCACAAAACATCCTAACCGGAAAAATTACAGACCATAACAACTTACCATTGATTGGTGCAAGCATTTTTGTGCCTGACATGAACAAAGGTACCGTGTCCAGTTCCGACGGAACTTACGCATTAACGAATTTACCGAATGGTAAAATTAAAATTCAATTTTCGACAATAGGGTACACTCATCGCATTGAAACAGTGGAGTTCTACGGCAACAGTGTGGAATTAATTATCACACTAAACCATACAGCAATTGAGATGGAAGAAATAGTTGTTTCAGGCGGATACAACTCAACCCAACATGAAAACGCTGTTAAAATTGACAAACTCAAGCTCGACCCGCTTGCAATTACACACACTCCGAATTTCATGGAAGTGCTCACCAAAGTGCCTGGTGTGGATATGATATCCAAAGGGCCAGGAGTTTCAAAGCCAGTAATTCGTGGACTTTCTATGAATGACATTCTGGTTTAAAATAACGGAGTACGTTTTGAGAACTACCAATATTCGAGTCATCACCCTCTTGGAATTGACGAATTTGGGATTGAAGATGTTGAAATCATCAAGGGACCTGCTTCCTTGTTGTATGGCTCCGATGCAATTGGTGGAGTGATCAATTTTATTAAAGAAAAACCTGCTCCAATGGGCAGTTTTATTGGCGATTACAATATGCAGCTTTTTTCGAATACTATGGGGATGACTCATAATTTAGGCATTAAAGGTGCCTCGAAAAAGTTCTATGCCGGAATGCGTGTGGGTCAAAAAACAAATTCCGATTTTCTCCAGGGAGGAGGTGCCTTTGTTCCAAACTCACGTTTTAACGAAATATCTGTTAAAGCAAATGCAGGATTTACCGATAAGGTTGGTACTTTTAAATTGTATTATGACATCAACAACCAAAAACTAGGATTGGTTGAAGACGAAGCCATTGAAGCAATTACCCAAAGAGGTAGAAAAAACGAAATTTTCTATCAGGAATTGAACACGCATTTACTTTCTTCGCAAAACAAATTGTTTTTAGGAAGCTTTAAACTCGACATTAATTCAGCGTTTCAAAATACCGAATTAGTTCATTTTGGCGAAGCTGATGTCTATGAAATACAAATGGAGCTGACAACATTGACTTATGATGCCAAGCTTTATTTGCCTTCTAAAACAAACTCAGAATATATAATCGGGGTTCAGGGTTTCAATCAGACCAATACAAACCTGAACAACAGGGAGACAAATCTGTTACCTGATGCCACAACCAACAATTATTCTGTATTTGGTTTGTTGCAATACACTTTTTTCGAAAAACTGAAATTGCAAACAGGTATTCGTTACGACGATAAAACAATTTCTACCAAAGAGGTTGGATTAGCCACAGATTCTTTGACTTACCGTCCGCCTCTCGACAAGATTTATAGCAGTTTCAGCGGATCGCTCGGTGCAACCTATAACCTCACCGAAAAACTCTTGTTTAGGTCAAACTTAGCTGCCGCATACCGCACTCCTAATTTGGCTGAGCTTACTTCTAACGGACAACACGAACTACGGTACGAAATCGGAGACGAAAACCTTGTTCCTGAAAATGCTTATGAAGCTGATTTAAGTGTGCATTACCATGAAGAGAATTTTACTTTTGACCTTGCCGGATTTTACAACATGGTCGATAATTATATTTTTATTTCACCAACAGGCGATACCACGGCTACGGGTATAAGTATTTACAGATACAAACAGGCAAATTCTGCTTTGTTTGGTGGCGAAGCGGGCTTGCATGTGCATCCAGAATCGTTAGAAGCATTGCATTTTGAAACTACATTTGCATCCGTAATTGGCAAACAACAAAATGGTGACTATTTGCCATTTGTGCCTGCCCATAAATTACGTTTCGAATTAAGAGGCGAAAAAGAACAGCTTCTGTTTTTTGAAAAGGCTTTTGTTTCAGTCAACACGCAAACCACCTTGAATCAAAACAATGCTGCACCTGACGAAACATCAACAGCCGGTTATACACTTATTGATCTAAGTATTGGCGGAACAATCAAAATGAAAAATCAATTGATTTCTTTAAGCGTGGGTGCAAATAATATTTTGGACACGAAGTATATTGACCATTTATCGACCTTAAAAGAAGTGAATTTTAGTAACCCAGGTAGAAACGTATCTTTAAATTTAAAAATCCCGTTTGCGATTAATCCAAAGGGCAAATCTTAACTAGACTTAAAGGGGCCTATAAAAACTGAGCATTTTAGACTTAATTGTAGGTGTTGGCATGCATAGCCTGCTCCGAATAGCCCAGATTTTATAGGCCTAACTGTATCATAAAAAGAGTCTGAAAATCAGAAAATAGAGTGCAAAGCCTGCCAAAGCCACTATGCCAATCCAGCTTAAGATGTGCAAGAAAAGGCCAGGCTTGTTGTTTTCGGGCATATTTTTGCCTTTTACTGCTTTCAGGTTCAGGTAACCAAGCACCGGTGCGGTAATAAACGACAGGGTGGTTGCCAAATCAATCAGTGCGCGCATTTTGCCGCTAAACACAAAAATCAGCAAAAGAGTAAGACCAATTAGTAAAAAGAACCACATCAGCTTAACATATTTCATCTGCGTGGGTTCGCCAATTTTTGGGAATAGCAGACTTGTGGCAGGGCACATTACTCGGGGGTATGCATCGAGCACGGTAAGAGTAGTGCTAAACATGGTGGCCAGGGCAGCGATGGCAATTACATAATAAGCCCAGTTTCCAATATTCAGGGTATAAAGGCGAATGAGCTGGCCTGAGAATTCAACCCCGCTTGCCGAAAAACTTTCACCGCTGCCATGCATGACGATGGCACCAAGTGCCAGGAAAAAAATAGCCATTACAGCCGTTCCAATATAGCCCAGATTAAAATCGAATAGAGCCTCCTTCAGGCTGGGGTGGTAACCAGTTTGCTTGATTTTGGCTACAGTCCACATCGAATGCCATACCGAAACATCAACCGCGCTGGGCATCCATCCGGCCAGCGCAAGCAGAAAGGCTACTTGTGTGAAATTCCAGTTAAAAGGCACAAGGTGTTCAGGTTGCGGATGGTAGCCCTTGCCAAGTGCCGCTAGAAATGCTACAAGTGTTGTGAGGGTAAGCACTATTACAATGATTTTCATTAAATAGTCGAGAGTTTTGTACTTACCGATGAGAATGATAATAAGGCAAATGGAAAGCAAAAGGAAGGTCCAACCAACCTGGCTGATTAAGCCGGGGAATATAAAACCCATGAGGCCGGCGGTTACAGAAGTAACTCCTGCCTGAATGCTGAACATAGTAGCCAGAGTAAGTCCAAAATACAACCAAAGAGTGGTTTTTCCCTGCCTGTAATATCCTTCTACCAGGGTTTCGCCAGTAGAGGCTGCATAACGGGGGCCAAATTCAAAAAACGGATATTTTAAAAGATTGGCAAGTATCACCACCCAAACCAGTTGAAAACCAAAATCGGCGCCTGCCCTGGTACTTTGAACCAGGTGCGAAACCCCTATAGAGGCTCCCGCCCAGATTAATCCAGGCCCAAGGGCTTTTATGGATGGCAATTTCATGGAGCAGAAAGGTTTTCGTATTTGCTGTCTTTATAGCTTCGACTGAAGGGTACGAATGATTTTTTCAGAGGCATTGCCCTCGCCATAAAGCGGAATATTTTTCGGAAATGAGGAGGATACCGCCCAATGGTATGCATCGAGTATGTGCTGTTTTTCCGATCCAGCAAGTGAGTTGAATCCATGTTTTACCAGCTCAACCCATTCGGTTTCATCGCGAAGGGTGATGCAGTATTTACCGAAAAAATAGGCTTCTTTTTGCATGCCTCCGCTATCGGTTAGCACGAGTGTAGCATTTTTAAGTAATTGAATGATGTCGAAATACCCGACTGGGTCGATGGGTTCGAAATTGAGTTTAAGCCCGTTTTGAGCAAGTATTTTGCGTGTACGCGGATGAAGGGGCAGGATTACCCTTTTTTGCTTGTGTATTTCGTTTAAAGCCCCGAAAATCGATTTCAGCCGTTCGGGATTATCGGTATTTTCCTGGCGGTGCACAGTGCATAGCACATACTCGCCCGATTTTAGGCCGAGGCTTGGATAAATTTCCGCAAGGGTTTCGGCTTTCTGGCTGTAAAACAAGGCCGCATCGTACATTACATCGCCTACGTTTTCGATGTGGCAGGGTATGTTTTGGTAACCCTCGCGATGCAGGTTTTCGATGGCCGTGTCGGTGGGGCAGAAAAGAAAGTCGGAAATACGGTCGGTGAGGATGCGGTTCACCTCTTCGGGCATGGACATGTTAAAGGAGCGCAAACCTGCTTCGATATGTATAACCCTTACCTGCAATTTCTTGGCTGCAAGTGCGCCGGCAATGGTCGAATTGGTATCGCCATACACCATCAGGGCATCGGGTTTTTCTTGTACTATCACTTTCTCAATTTCTTCGAGCATGCGCCCTGTCATAGCGCCATGCCCGAGGCTATTGATATTGAGCATAAAATCAGGATGTGGAATATCCATCTGGTCGAAAAAGATATCCGACATATTTTTATCGAAATGCTGGCCGGTGTGAACAATTATTTCCCTGAGTCCCGATTGTGCAAATGCCCGGCTCACAGCTGCAGCTTTAATAAACTGCGGACGGGCGCCCAGAATGGTCAGTATTTTCTTCATACCAGCACTATAAAAGTCTGAACAAATTTTTCATGCTCACCAGCTTTTCGAGTATGCCAGCAAGTTGATCGACCGGAACGCGTTCCTGTTGCATGCTGTCGCGATGGCGAATGGTTACCGTATTGTCTTCGAGGGTCTGGTGGTCTATGGTCACACAAAAGGGTGTGCCGATGGCATCCTGGCGGCGGTAACGCTTGCCGATGGAATCTTTCTCTTCGTATTGGCAATTAAAGTCGAATTTCAGCTCGTCCATAATGGCGCGTGCTTTTTCAGGCAGCCCGTCTTTTTTAGTGAGGGGTAAAACAGCCAGTTTTACAGGTGCCAGGGCGGGTGGAATTTTCAGCACCACGCGCTCTTCGCCGGTACCATCTACAATCTCTTCGGTATAGGCATTGGAAATGATTGCCAGAAACATACGGTCCACACCAATGGAGGTTTCTACTACATAGGGCACATAGCTCTCTTGCGTTTCCGGATCGTAGTATTGAATTTTCTTTCCCGAGAATTTTTCGTGGTTGCCCAGGTCAAAATCAGAGCGGGAGTGAATGCCTTCTATTTCGCGGAAACCCATTGGCAGGTTAAACTCGATGTCGGCTGCGGCCTTTGCATAATGGGCCAGTTTCTCATGATCGTGGAAGCGATATTTTGCATCGCCCAAACCCAGAGCCTTGTGCCATTTCATGCGCACTTCTTTCCAGTGCTGATACCATTGGTCTTCGCTGCCTGGACGCACAAAAAACTGCATTTCCATTTGTTCGAATTCGCGCATGCGGAAGATAAACTGGCGGGCCACAATTTCGTTCCTGAAGGCTTTACCGATTTGTGCGATTCCGAAAGGAATTTTCATTCGCCCTGTCTTTTGCACATTCAGGAAGTTGACAAATATACCCTGGGCTGTTTCGGGCCTAAGGTAAATGGTATTGGCCTCCTCGGTCACCGAGCCCAGCTGGGTGCTGAACATCAGGTTGAATTGGCGTACATCGGTCCAGTTTTTTGTGCCGGAAATGGGGCATACAATTTCTGCATCGAGAATTACCTGTTTCACGGCATCGAGGTTGTTGGCCTCGAGGGCAGCGTAAAATTTGCTTTTTATCTCGTCTATTTTCTGCTGGTATTCCAGCACACGACCATTGGTTTCGCGAAATTGTTTTTCGTTAAAAGCATCGCCAAAGCGGGCGGCAGCTTTTTCAACTTCTTTTTGAATTTTTGCTTCTATCTTTTCGATGTGTTCTTCGATGAGCACATCGGCCCTGTAACGTTTTTTCGAGTCTTTGTTGTCGATGAGCGGATCGTTAAACGCACCCACATGGCCCGAAGCCTCCCAGGTACGCGGATGCATGAAGATGGCTGCATCGATCCCCACAATATTTTCGTTCAGGCGGGTCATAGCATCCCACCAGTATTTTTTAATGTTGTTTTTCAGTTCAGAACCATTCTGGCCATAATCATAAACAGCACTCAGGCCATCGTATATTTCGCTCGATTGAAAAATAAAACCATATTCTTTGCAGTGTGCTATTATTTTCTTGAAAACATCGTCGTTTGCCATGTGGTATATTTGTATATAATATTTGGGTTTGCGCGAGCAAAAGTAAACGAAAAAGGGTTTAAATGCAAAGGCAGAAAGAATTTATGCCTTAAGCTGTTTTTAGGATGGTTGTACCTGAATTATTTTGGCTGAAAAAAATGGAAAGCAACAGGAAACAGTGCAGGAGAAAGGGAACAAACTTTCTTTTTGTTCACTGTCGGAAAGAATTATTCTGAACGCTTATCCTTTCAGCGCTTCGGCACCACCCACAATTTCGAGTATTTCGTTTGTAATACTCGCTTGGCGGGCCTTATTGTATTCGAGCTGTAAATCGCGGATAAGGTCGGAAGCATTGTCGGTGGCTTTGTGCATGGCAGTCATTCTGGCGCCTTGCTCCGACGCAAGGGATTCGAGCAGAGCTTTATAAAAAGTAATTTTTAACGATTTGGGTACAAGCCTGGCAATGATATCTTCCTTGGTAGGTTCGAGAATGTAATCGATATGTTCTTTTTCCCATTTTGGTGGTTCGATCTTTGGCAATGGAAGGTACTGCTCGACTGTTACCACTTGTGTAGCGGCATTGCGAAACTGGTTGTAAAAGAGTTTCACCAGGTCGTATTCCCCATTCAGGTATTTCGAAACAATCTCTTCAGAAAGTATCCTTGTCTGCTCAAAAGTCAGGTTGTCAAAAATCTGGTGCTTGTTTTCTTTGGGTTTAAAGCCTTTGGCGCTAAGCATTTCGGCACCCTTTTTACCAATGGCCAGTATGTCAATGGCACTCTGGTTCCAGAGCTCACTGTAGTTTGTGTTGATTTCGGAAATGACTTGTTTGCCAATGTTGGCATTAAAGCTTCCACAAAGTCCTTTATTGGAGGTAATTACAACGAAGAGTATTTTTTTAATCGGCCTTTGCGTTTGATAAGCACTAACTGCTTCGCTTTCGACATTCTGAGCCAGGTTCGATAATATTTGCTGTAATTTATAGGCATAAGGTCGCATCTGAATAATGGCATCCTGACTTTTACGAAGCTTAGCAGCCGATACCATCTTCATGGCACTGGTTATCTGCCTGGTAGTTTTTACCGAGTTAATGCGGGTACGTATTTCTTTTAAATTTGCCATTTACATGCACTTGAATTGCGTTTCTATCCGGTTGGGAGAGTTTTATCTTAATTGTTCACATACCTCACTGGCCACAGCAATCAGTATTTTTTCGGTTTCTGGGTCTATAATACCCTTGCGAATGGTATCGAGCACTTTCTTATGACGCAGCTCGAGGTATTCGAGATATTGTTTTTCAAACTCTCTCACTTTCTCTACGGCAATATCACTGAGTAACCCGCGTGTACCGCAGAAAATGATGGCCACCTGTTGCTCCACGCTTAAAGGAGAATATTGCCCCTGTTTCAGAATTTCAACGTTTTTCGAGCCTTTATCAAGAATGGACATCGTGGCTGCATCGAGGTCGGAACCAAATTTCGAAAAGGCTTCCAGCTCACGAAACTGCGCCTGGTCGAGTTTAAGGGTTCCAGCTATGCGTTTCATGGACTTAATTTGGGCATTTCCTCCCACCCTCGATACCGAAATACCCACATTGATGGCAGGCCTGATTCCGGCATTGAACAAATCAGACTCGAGAAAGATTTGTCCATCGGTAATGGAAATTACATTGGTGGGGATGTAGGCCGATACGTCGCCCGCCTGTGTTTCAATAATCGGCAGGGCGGTCAGCGAGCCACCTCCTTTTACAAGGGGCCTGAGCACATCGGGTAAATCGTTCATGTTGGCCGCAATCTCGTCGTTGTTAATAATTTTAGCGGCACGTTCCAACAAGCGTGAGTGCAGGTAAAATACATCGCCCGGATAGGCTTCTCTTCCGGGGGGTCGGCGCAGCAGCAGCGATACTTCGCGGTACGAAACGGCCTGTTTCGACAAGTCGTCATAGACGATCAGGGCCGGACGTCCTGTGTCGCGGAAAAATTCGCCAATGGTGGCACCTGCGAAGGGGGCATAAAACTGCAAGGCAGCCGGGTCGGAAGCAGTGGCCGATACAATTACGGTATAGCTCATGGCTCCTTTGCTTTCGAGCGTGCGGGCTATGTTGGCTACGGTCGATCCTTTTTGTCCGATGGCCACATAAATGCAATAAACTGTTTCGCCTTTATCGTAAAACTCTTTTTGGTTAATGATGGTATCGATGGCGATGGCGGTTTTTCCGGTTTGCCTGTCGCCGATAATCAATTCACGCTGGCCACGGCCAATCGGAATCATGGAGTCGATGGCTTTGATACCGGTTTGCAAGGGCTCGTTAACCGGTTGGCGGAAAATAACCCCGGGGGCTTTCCGCTCAAAGGGTAATTCATAGGTTTTGCCTGCTACAGGGCCTTTTCCGTCGATGGGTTCGCCTAGGGTATTGACAATTCTACCAAGCAGACCTTCGCCCACCTGAATAGAAGCGATTTTTTCAAGCCGTTTTACCGAATCTCCTTCTTTTACCTTTACGCTGGGGCCCAGCAAAACAGCACCCACGTTATCTTCTTCGAGGTTGAGTACGATACCCTGCACGCCCGATTCAAATTCAATCATTTCGTTCGAGCGTACGTTGGCCATGCCATAAATGCGTGCAATACCATCGCCTACCTGCAGCACAGTGCCTACTTCTTCAAGTTCGGCATCGGTATGGATACCTTTCAGCTGCTGCTTTAATATTTTCGAAACTTCAGAGGGTTTTATTGTCGACATACCACAGGCTATTTTATCGTTTAATTAATTCTTTTCTAATCTTTTTGAGTTTTGAAGCAATGCTGGCATCTAAAAGCTGGTCTTCAATACGCAATTTAAATCCCCCAATTATTTCGGGGTTTACCTGTTCTTTGAGATCGAGCTGCAGGTTAAACTTTTTGGCAAGTAATTGCTGAATTTCCAGGCTGTGTTTTGGATCAAGTGGTTGCGAAGTAGTAATAATGGCTTCCTGTATAAGACTCTTCTGCTTATACATTCGTTTAAAATTCAGACAGATGAGTGGAAGTTGAGCTTCGCGTTTATTTTTTGTGAGCAAAGCGAAAAAATTTAGGGTGAAAGGGTCCAGTTGATTGGTGAAAATGAGCTTAAATGCCCGCACTTTTTCGCTGGGCTTAATAACCGGACTATTGAGCATAAGTGTAAATTCCGGCGATTGGTCGGAAATCAATTTTAAAAGCTCGATATCGTTCAGGAGTACCTCAAGCTTTCCTGATTCCTCGCCGGCCTGATATAGGGCTTTGGCATAGCGCACGGTGATACTGCTTTGATTCATGCTCGAAAAAAATTCTTAATTGAGTTTGATATCACGCAAATATTTATCTATTAGTTCCTTTTGCTCATCGCCATGGGCAAGTTTTTCACGTAAAATCATTTCAGCCACCACAACCGATAAGTTGGCAATTTCTTCTTTCACTTCCTTAATGGCTGCAGCTTTTTCCTGTTTAATGGCTTCGCGTGCTTTTTCAATTTCTTTATCGGCTTCGAGGCTTGCTTTGTTTCGGGCATCTTCGATGATACTCTCTTTCATGCTGCGAGCCTCTTTTAAAAGGTTGTCGCGCTCGAGCCTGGCCTGAGCCATAATTTTTTCGTTGTCGGCCTTTAGCTGCAACATTTCCGATTTTGCTTTTCCGGCTGCCTGAAGGGCATCTTCAATAGACTCTTCACGGGCTTTAATAGCGTTCAGTATTGGCTTCCAGGCGAATTTTTTCAAAATAAAAAAAACTGTGCTGAAGGCAATCAACATCCAGATAATCGTTCCGGTATGGGGCATTAACAGATCCATAGCATCATTTTTTCGTGAATTGTAAACAAAGAGCCAGGCAACCAACCGTTGCCTAGCTCAAAAAGACTTTTTACAGGGCTGCGAGCAAGCAAATAATCACGGCAAAAAGAGCAACCCCCTCGATAAGGGCGGCAGCCACAATCATGTTCGAGCGAATATCGCCTGCCGCTTCGGGTTGGCGGGCAATGGCTTCCATAGCACTACCGCCAATTTTGCCAATACCCAAACCTGCTGCAATGGCCGCAAGGCCCGCACCCAGGGCAGCGATGCCGCCGCCAATGGCCGAATAATCTGCAACCGCAGCGGTTGCTTCCTGAACGAATGTTAGTAACATAATTAAAAATTTAAATTATTAATGATGCTCTTCAACTGCCATTCCAAAGTAAATGGCCGAAAGAAAAGTAAAAACATAAGCCTGAATAAAGGCAACCAGTAATTCCAAAAAGGTCATAAAAATGATAAAGCCAATGGAGATAACCGATACGCCATAAGCCAGAGGTTCGCTCATTTCCTTAAAAATAAAGATAAGTGAAAGAAAACCCATGGCAATGATATGCCCGGCTGTGATATTGGCAAATAACCGCACCATCAGAATAAAAGGTTTAGTGAAAACACCAATTGTTTCTACAAGGGGCATGATAGGCATTGGAGGTAGCTTAAGCCATAAGGGCACCCCGGGGGTATTAAAAATGTGTTGCCAATACGTTTTGTTGCCCCTCAGCGTGGTAATCACAAAGGTAAATAAGGCCAGCACCATGGTAACGGCGATGTTGCCGGTTACGTTGGCGCCACCTGGCGGGATGGGCACTAAACCGAGGAGGTTATTTATGAGGATAAAGAAAAAAACTGTGAGCAGATAGGGCATAAACCGCTCGTAGTGTTTGGCACCAATGGAAGGCTTGGCAATGTCGTCGCGCACAAAGAGTATCGCCGGTTCGAGCCATGATTGCAGACCTTTGGGAGCATGTTCGGGTTTGCGGCGATAGGCTTTTGCAATCGAAAGGAACATCCATAGCAATAAGGCAATACTGAAAAACAGGGCGGCAATATTTTTAGTGATTGAAATATCAAACGGAACCTTTTCGCTGCCATCGGACAATGTTTCTACCACCATACCCTCATGATCACCCGAGCTGGCAATATGGAAACCTTTGTAAGTGGCATGCCCATGTTCGAATTTGCTCGAAAGAAATGCATGAAACCCGCTTTGTTTGCTGTACACGATAATTGGCAGGGGAATGCTGATGGATTTTTTACCCACATCAAGCAGGTGCCAGTCGTATGCATCGCTTATATGGCCAAACATAAAACTACTGGGGTCGAATTTTTCGTGCTCACCAGGCGTTGAGCTTTTGCTGCCGGAATCAGGTTCGGAAGCAACAAGAAAAAGATTGGACAGGGAAAAGGCAATTAAAAAACCAGTAATAAACGTCTTCATACCCGGCTTTATCGAGTTATAAGTTAAATCAACACCAGAACCACCAGAAACTCTATTTCAGTGATTAGAACAACAAATACTTTATAAAGAGCACTTTTTTATGGAAAGTATCTGGTGGCAAACACATTTAAAGTTAGTAAACTATTTAGAAATTCCATGAATTGGATTACGAACTTTTCTGCTGTTTCAATAAATTGGATAAAATTACCAGGGTATAGGCAATATAAAGTAGGAATAGAAAACCGGTAAATAGAATTCGTTGGTTGTTTTCCTTTTCAATAAGGAAGTAGACAAAACTGATAATTAGGTACGAAAAAAATTTTATCCCAAAAAGAACAGAGAGGGTAAATTGGATTGTAGGCAGGATATTTTTTCTGGTCAGTGCAGCATTGCCTGCCACATTAATGATAAAACCAAAAATGGGCAAAAGCAGAAAAAACCAGCGCGAAGCAGAAGGGAACAAGCTGCCCTGAAGGTAAAATGCCAATGTAAGACCTACGATGAGAACAACAGCTGAATGGAGTAAAACTTTATTTTTTATTTGTATCATCCGGGCGAAGCAGGTCTTTTATTACAAAATAAATGGCGGCAAAAACCGCAAGTACAGAGAACAGAACGGTGAACAGCACAGAAGTTCCAAATTTTCGATCGAGCCAGAGGCCACCGAAAACACCCACAAGAATAATAGCCGCCATCTCAAAAGCAAGGCCCGAATAGCGGCCTGCTTGTGCAAGTTGATCCAGGGGATTTTTATCAGACTTTTTTAACTTCTGGCTGGTTGGCATCACTGGTCATTTGACAATTACCTGTAAACCTTGCTCCGGGTTCAATGGCAAGTCGCTTGGCAGAAATATCGCCCAGTATGTTCGATGTGCTTTTAAGTGTTAAAAGTTCAGAAACGGTAATTTTTCCTTCTACCTTTCCTTCTACATCGCAGTTTTTACAATGTATTTCTCCTTTTACCTCTCCAGAGGCACCAACAATTAGTTTTCCTTTGGTTTTGAGGTTTCCGGCAAGGGTACCTTCAAAACGAAAATCGCTGTTGGTATCAATATCTCCTTTAATGATGGTTCCTGCAACAATTCTGTTTACTGCAACTTCGCCAGGTTCAAAAGTTTTGGCCATTTGAATATTTATTGTGGTTAAAAAACAAATATAAGAAAAATCAGCTTTGCTGAGCATAACGAAAAATAAACCGGAATATTACGCAGAATATTTTTTATTGGGGATCGTAGGCCCATTTGAGGTAGATGCTTCCAAAAGTAAAGCCAGCTCCAAAAGCAGTGAGAATAATATTGTCTCCTTTGCTGAGCTTTTTCTCAAAATCCCATAAACAAAGTGGTATGGTAGCGGCAGTAGTATTTCCATAGCGCTGAATGTTAACCAGCACTTGTTCGTGGCTGATTCCCATGCGTCGGCCTACGGCTTCGATAATGCGTAAATTTGCCTGGTGTGGAATAAGGTATGCAAGTTGTTCAGGCGAAATATGGTTTCGCTGCATCAATTCAACAGAAATGTCCGACATTTTCGAAACAGCAGCTTTGTATACAACCTGACCTTCCTGGTAAACAAAATGGTCCATATTGTCTATGGTTTCATGCGAGGGTGGGCGCAACGAACCTCCTGCTTTCATGTGCAGGTTGTTGATTCCACTTCCATCATAACCAAGAATACGGTCAATTACACCAACATCTTCGGTGGTTGGCTCTACCAGCACGGCAGCTGCTCCATCGCCAAAAAGCGGGCAGGTTGCGCGGTCGGTATAGTTGGTAATGGCCGACATCATATCGGCACCAACCAGGATGGCTTTTTTATAGGCACCCGACTCGATTAGTCGGCTTGTGATTTCGAGGCCGTAAATAAAACCCGAACAGGCTGCACTGAGGTCGAAGTTGAAGGCATTTTTTAAGCCTAGTTTATGCCCAATGATATTTGAGGTAGAAGGGAAGTGCATGTCGGCCGTAATGGTAGGGCAAACCAGCAGGTCAATTTCGTCGGGATCGGTTTGGGTTTTTTCAAGAAGTTCTTTTATGGCTCTTACAGCCAGGTCGGAAGTAGCTTTGCCAGGTTCTTTGAGAATACGTCTTTCTTTGATTCCAATGCGCTGCATAATCCATTCGTCGGAAGTGTCGACCATATGGCTGAGCTCGTCGTTATCAAGTATATACTCGGGTACATATCCACCAACCCCGGTAATTGAAGCACGAATAAGAGTCATCTATTCAAAAGCTTGTTTTATTCTTTCGGTAAGTTTCGATTCCACCACATTGGCTGTGTGAACTACCATACTTTTTATGGCCTTGGCATCGGAGTTACCGTGGGCGATTATGGCAGGAGAATTGATCCCCAGCACGGGAGTTCCGCCATAAAGACGCGAATCGAATTTATTGAAGAAGGGGTCGGTTATTTTTCGCGAGCTTATGAGGTGGTAAAATGCCTCAGCGCTTTTTAAAATAGTATTGCCAACAAAACCATCGCAAACAATCACATCTACCTCTTTGCTGAAAAGGTCAGTACCCTCTACATTGCCTACAAAGTTAAAGTCCTTTGTGCCCTTCATGGCCTGATAGGTGGCTTTTGTAAGGAGGTTACCTTTTTCTTCCTCAGCGCCTATGTTAAAAAGTGCTACCCGTGGATTTTTGATGTTATACACCAATTCGGCATAAAGCGAGCCCAATATGGCATATTGATAAAGCACATCGGGTTTGCTGTCGGGGTTTAGTCCAACATCGAGAAGAAGAGTTGGCTTGTCGGCATCTTTGGGCATGGGTGCCATAATGGCGGGCCTAATAACACCCGGAATAGATTTAACAATGTGCATACTACCTACCAGCATGGCACCTGTGTTACCAGCACTGGCAAACCCGTCAATTCGGTTTTCCTTCAAATACTGAAAACCCAATACAATACTTGCGTTGGGCTTCACTTTAAAGGCTTTGGCAGGATATTCATCCATACCAATGTTTTCGGTTGTATGCACTACTTCAAACAATGAAGCATCGAATCCTTCTTTTTTACAAATGGATTCAATGGCATCCTGATCGCCAAACAACACCAGAGTGGCTTTGTCTTTCAGTTCTTGATGAGCCAGAATGCAACCGAGCACGGTCTCAACAGGTGCATAATCGCCTCCAAGGATATCGACACCTATTCTCATAGTTTAGATTTGTTGATTAAGCTGCTGCCTCTTTCTCAATTGCAAGTTTACCTTTGTAATGTCCGCATTCCGGGCATACACGGTGATATTGCACTGTGGCGCCACAGTTTTGGCATGATGCTACTGTAGGAGCAGTTGCTTTGTAGTGAGTTCTTCTCTTATCTCTTCTGGTAGTTGAATGCCTTCTCTTAGGATGTGCCATTTTCTTTAATTTTTATTGTCGTCGCGTAATAAGTTTTTTAATTTTTCCCACCGGGGATCGATGATTTCTTCACCCTGGTTGAGTTCATAGGTAGAATGTTCGTTTAACCTGGCAATCATTTCCGGATCGCAACCCGAATTCCCCTCTTCATCTTCGGGATGAAAATTCTGTATGGGGAGGCTTAGTCCGATGCTGTCGATAAAATACTGTGTCAGGTCGAGGAGGTCCTCGTCTGGATGCATATACATTATCTGATCGTCGGCTTCCTCCGGCTCTTCTTTGAACTTCACAAAGAGAGGTCCAGAAAAATACAGGGGGAAATCGAAGTATTCCAGACAACGGTCGCATTGAATGCTAAGTGTGCCATTGAGGCTTACTTCCAGTTCGAGAAAACTGTTTCTTCGACTGAGTAGTACCACCGCGTGCACCAGTCCGGTTCGAATGCCAGTAAGTGAATATTCTTCAAAGAACGCTTCACCGATTTCGAAATCAAACTCATGGTCCCCTTCCTTCAGCCCTTTGAACGGGATAATATACTGATTTCCAAGTTTCAACTTCCTTTCGGTTTAAGTCGGGCAAAAGTAGAAATAATTCTGAGAATAAAAAAGAAAAAAAAGTCTTTCGAAAATTTTTCAAAATCAAGGCCGCAAATACCTTTTTGATGTTATTTCTTAGAAAAGTGATTTTCAATTGTTTCAATCAAGGTATCGATGAAATAGTCATCTTTTACCACATATTTTTGCGCCCCATTCCGAATGAATTCAGCCCTGGTAGCCTCACTTTTCTCGCGGCTTAGTGCCACAATGGTGGCTTTGGTGCCTAGTTCACGTATCTTAATAAGTGTATCAAGTCCCGATAGTTTTCCGTCTTCTCCGGAACCCATATAATAATCAAGCACAATAAGCTGGGGATTCAGGTGGAGGTTTTTCAAACAATCTTCGCCAGAGAAAAAAGACTTTACCACAAAGCCTTCACGGCACTTGAAGGTATACTCCATGAGGTTCAGCATCATTTTATCGTCGTCGACAAAGAATATTAGTTTACTCATCGATTGTGCTTGGGTTTGAATGGGCAATCATCTCTGGATTGAATCATGCATGCATAGCTGACTAAAAATAGTGTAAAAACGAATACAAACCAGAAATAAAGCGGGCACAAAATTTATAAATAGTTCCGAATATTAAAAATATTTTGTTGCTTTTCTACTTCGTGTTTTAAATTGAGAGAGATTCTTTGCTTTGTTTGGAACAATATCAGGACATACAGAGGCAATATTTTTTTATTCAACAATATTCAATAACTTTAGTCGAGTGTGTGAAAAATGGTAATTTTTTGATTTTGTTTTTTTTCACGGGCAATCCGAAACCCCGAACACGAGAAAATAATACATTTGTACAAACATAATCCAATTTGCAATGGCCGAGGTTAATGGAATTATTACACAGGTAATTGGTCCTGTAATCGACATTAGTTTTGAACAAAGCGGAGGGATTCTTCCGAAAATTCACGATGCACTCACCATCGATAAGGGCGAAGGCAATACCCTTGTGGTAGAATGTCAGCAACATATTGGAGAGAGTACCATCCGCACTATTTCGATGGAATCGACCGATGGTTTGCAACGCGGAATGAAGGCCTTTCCGACAGGCAGCCCAATTCGGGTTCCGGTTGGAGACCAGATCAAAGGCCGCCTGTTAAATGTAACTGGCGATGCAATTGATGGACTGGGCACTTTGAATAAAGAGGGGGGTTATAGCATTCACTCCGAACCACCCAGCTTCGAAAAACTTTCAACCGAAACCGAAGTACTGTTTACCGGAATTAAGGTTATCGACCTGCTCGAACCTTATCCCAAGGGAGGCAAAATTGGTCTTTTTGGTGGTGCCGGAGTTGGAAAAACGGTAATCATCATGGAGCTTATCAACAACATTGCAAAGCGTTACTCGGGTTTGTCGGTTTTTGCCGGAGTAGGCGAACGTACCCGCGAGGGGAACGACTTGCTGCGCGAAATGATCGAATCGGGAGTTATCCGCTACGGCGAAGAATTTATTAAAAGTATGCAGGCCGGAAGCTGGGATTTATCGAAAGTCGATCCTGTAGAGCTTCAAAAATCGCAGGCTACCCTGGTATTCGGACAGATGAACGAACCTCCCGGAGCTCGTGCCAACGTTGCTCTTGCCGGTTTGTCAGTGGCCGAATCTTTCCGCGATGGCGATGAAAAATCTGGCGGAGGAAGGGATATACTTTTCTTTGTCGACAACATTTTCCGTTTTACCCAGGCGGGTTCCGAAGTGTCGGCCCTATTGGGCCGTATGCCCTCTGCCGTAGGCTATCAGCCTACCCTTGCCACCGAAATGGGCATCATGCAAGAGCGTATTACCTCCACTACCGGTGGATCCATTACTTCTGTTCAGGCCATTTACGTTCCGGCCGATGACCTTACCGATCCGGCTCCTGCTACTACTTTTTCGCACCTTGATGCGACCACCGTACTTAACCGCAAAATTGCTGCACTGGGTATTTATCCTGCTGTTGATCCGCTCGATTCAACCTCGCGCATATTAACTGCCGATATAGTAGGTAAGGAGCATTATAATACTGCTCAGCGGGTAAAAGAAATTCTTCAGCGCAACAACGAATTGCAGGATATTATTGCCATTTTAGGAATGGACGAGCTTTCTGAACAAGACAAACTGGTCGTGCATCGCGCACGGCGTGTACAGCGTTTCCTTTCGCAACCTTTCCATGTAGCCGAACAATTTACAGGTATGGCAGGCAAGTTAGTTTCGATCGAAGACACCATTAAAGGCTTCAACATGATACTCAATGGAGAAGTGGATAAATATCCCGAAGCTGCTTTTAGTTTTGTTGGCACTATCGAGGAGGCCATCGAAAAAGGCGAGAAAATGTTGGCCGATGTTAACTAAACAACCCGGAGCCCGTGACCTTAGAAATTCTTACACCCGATAAAAAACTCTTTTCCGGCAAGGTGCGATCCATTCGTTTACCCGGAGAAAAAGGAGCCTTTATGATTTTGCTGAACCATGCCCCCATCATTTCTAACCTGGTTAAAGGCAACGTAGTTTTTACTACCCACGATTATAAAGAGGAAACCATTGCAATCGCTGGAGGAGTGATTGAAGTTAAGAAGAACAATATTGTGGTACTTGCCGATGTTTAATAATGGAAGGTGAATGATTTATGAGGGGATTGATTTGGTTAAGCATATGCCTGATTTCAAGTCAGCTTGGAGCACAACAGAAGGTTAGCTTTTTTGCTGATGATAGCCTGAAGGTAACTGCCGATTTGTACTTTATAGGTTACGAAAAGCCATTTGTACTCCTATTTCATCAGGCCGGATCGAGCCGGGGAGAGTTTAGTGAAATTGCACCCAAACTTATGAAACTGGGATACAATTGTTTGGCAGTCGACCTGCGTTCAGGAGAAAAAAGCAATTTTATTAAGAATGAAACCGCACTTGAAGCCCGGGCACAAAAAATTCCCAATCGCTTTATCGATGCTTCGAAAGACATTGATGCCGCGGTGAATTACGTATTAAAATACAACCAGCAACCTGTCATTCTTTTCGGAAGTTCCTACTCGGCTTCTCTGGCACTCATAAAAGCGAAACACAGCAACCGGGTTAGCTCGGTTATCGCATTTAGTCCGGGCGAATATTTTAGGCCCGAGCTGGTTGTGCGCGAAGAAATAGCAGGGCTCAATATCCCTGTGTTTATTGCCGTTTCTGAAATAGAATTTAGTTATGTGAATGAGCTTTCTTCGCAGGTAACTTCAGGCAAAAGGGTACTCTTTAAGCCCACCCTGAGCAGAGGTGTACATGGAGCAAAGGCTTTATGGGAAAGCAACGAAGGCAGCAGCGAATATTGGTTAAACCTTACCCATTTCTTCCGTAAACTGCAGGAAGTATAATTGAAAAGCCGGCTTTTTCATGACTGAACCAATTAAACCCGTTAAATTTCTTCTCATACGTTTTAGCTCCATCGGCGATATTGTGCTTACCACCCCCGTAATCCGGAACCTGAAACAGCAAACCGAGGGTGCCGAAATTCATTTTTTAACCAAGAAGAAATTTGAAGGTGTCCTGGAAGCGAATCCCTATCTCGCAAAAATTCACCTACTCGACAACAACTTCCAATCTACCATTCGGGAATTAAAAGCAGAAAATTTCGATTACATCATCGACCTACACCGAAATCTTCGCAGTCAGCGCGTTAAGCTGGCATTAAAAAGGGTTAGCTTTTCTTTTAGTAAGCTTAATTTAAAGAAGTGGCTTCTGGTAAATTTAAAAATCAACCGCTTGCCAGAGCAACATATCGTTGACCGCTATCTCGATACCATTTCGGTGTTTATTGATGCACCCGACAAAAAAGGTCTGGATTATTTTATTCCTTCGGCACTAAACCCTCCGGAACTTCCCAAATCTCCTTACGTGGTAATTGTAATCGGGGCCAATCATTTTACCAAGCAGGTACCTCTCGAAAAACTTCAAACACTTTGTAGCTCAATTCACAAGCCTCTCATTCTATTAGGAGGCCCTGATGACAAGGATAGAGCTTATTCGTTAGCAATGATGTTATCGGTAGAACCCTTAAATTATACGGGTCAACTGAACCTAAATCAGTCGGCACTAATCATCAGCCAGGCCGATTGGGTAATTACACCCGATACTGGCATGATGCATATAGCGGCGGCATTTCAGCGGAAAATAATTTCGGTTTGGGGCAATACAGTGCCTGCTTTCGGCATGAGCCCTTATCGGCCACATGAGGCATCGGCCCTTTTCGAAGTAAAGGGGTTAAAGTGCAGACCCTGCTCGAAAATCGGGTATTCGAAATGTCCCCGAAGTCATTTTAATTGCATGAATTTGCAGGATATTGACAAAATGGCAAGCCTTGCCAACAGTTAGAAAGCCAAGTTGCAGAAACCCTCGCAGCATAAATGCGTAAAACTTCTTGTTTGCATTGGAAAAGGAAATACCAATTTTTTGTATCTTTAACCGAAACTCCTCGTAAGGAGTTGATAGTAAACATGGAAGCGCCAGTTGATTACAAGTTTAGATCTTTGTTTTTTATTGGGCAGTTGCGCATCATGGTTTCACAATAAATGTATATTTGTAAACCATACAATCTGAAGAAGAAAATTCAGTTATATTATAGCGGTAATTAATATTTATACCAAATGGCCGGACTTAGAGCTTTATTGGGATTATATCCGAAAACAACCACTTACGAAGAACAATGCATTGAACTTCAGAAAGAATACAATGCATTGCAATTGTATGCCACTTCAGAAGAGCTGAAGCATTTTCAGAGTCTAGAAGAAACTGTCACATCCGAGAAATTTAAACTCCGGCATGAGGAACTCCTGCGGATTAAATACAAAGGTACCGAGGCATTCGGCAAGGAACAGAGTTACCTAAAGCTTCACAATGATTCGGAAATAAAGCAATACCATAAAACATTGCTGTCTGATACCCTCAAGCTATATTCCGAGGTGCATGCATCTGAGCAACTCAAGCAACTCCATCGTTTGCAGGAGTTTTTACAATCAGATGCTTTTCTGAAAGAAAAAGCCCATTATCAGCAGTCGGCAAAGAAGAGATTCGATCTTTCTGAACTGGCGCAAGAACTTTACAAATACAACGATCAAAGTCGTTCCACGGAGATAAAGAGCTATTTTAAATTTATTTCCGATAAGCGCTATCCCGATTATAACAAGCTTAACGGATCGGAGAAAATTGAGCGATACGAAGAGCTTAAATCTATTGTAGAATCTCATGAATTCGTAAGCGGGAAAAAGGCTATGTCGAAGGCCGAATTTAAATCTTCGGAAATGGGCAAGCAATGGGTTGAATACCTCAACTTATCGAAATCCAAAGACATCAAGAATTTTATTCAACTCGAGGCTTCTGCTTTAAAAAAATATTACGATGCCCTGCACAACAGCGCTGAACTAAGTGCCTATGAGGAACTAGAGAAATTTGTTCTTTCGCATGAATTTGCGCAGAAAAAAAAGGCTATTCTGAATGAGTCCTTCAGCGATACAGAAGCCTACAAAAAACTTCGTGAATTGGAGTTACTGCAAAAGTCTCCGAACATAAAGACCTACTTTTCTTTTATCAAATCGAAAGAATTTGAGAACTACAACCGCATTGATAAGAGTGAAAAACTGCTTCGTTACAAAGAACTTGGCGATTATGTGAAGAGCGAGGAGTTTTTAACCGAAAAAGCCTACCTCAGTCTATCTCCCAAAGTGCGTTGGAAACAATCGGATGAATACAAACAGCTCGATGAATACAACCAGCTAAAAGGGTCGGAAAAAATAAAGTGGTATTTTTCTATGTACAATGCCAAACGTTTCGAATGGCTGCGCACCTGGTCGCTTAGTTTTTCCGATGAGTTTGATACCGGAAAACTTGATAAGAGTAAATGGTTAACCCGCTATTTCTGGGGAGAGAAAATGCTGCAAAAGAGTTATTCATTGGCCAATGAAAAACACTGTATTACCGATGGAAACAACCTCGATTTAAGCGCTGCACATTTAAAAATTATTACCCGTAAAGAGAAGGCCGATGGCTTAAAATGGAATGCGGAATTGGGTTTTGTACCTTCCAGTTTCGAATATACTTCGGGCCTGGTAAATACTGGTAATAGTTTCCGCCAGCAATTCGGGTATTTCGAAGCGAAGATTAAGCTTAGTGCCAATAGCAAAATACTTAATGCTTTTTGGATGGTTGGCGATGAGCAAACTCCGCATATTGATGTAGTAAAAGCCAACGGAAAATGCAGTATGGGCATTCATACCAATCAGGTATCATTTCAAAAAACACTGGGCCGCTCGAAATTTGTTGCGGATTATTTTATCTATGGTATGGAATGGTCGGCCAGCCGCATTGCATGGTTTATCAATGGACTGGAAGTGGCTTCTGCCACCAACAACATACCACAGCAGCCTATGTACATAGCGCTGAGTGCCGGATTGTACGAAGATTTGGCAGAGAACAATTTGCCGGCAATGGAAGTGGACTGGGTGCGCTGCTATAAAAAAGTAAAAGAGTAAGATCAGAAAGTCTGTTTCTTTAAGATATAGATTACAGAACTTGCCGTTTTTGGACAAATAAAACTCTTTAGGTTGGAGACAAAACCAATCAGAAAGCCGAGTGGTAAAGCCAGTCGGCTTTTTTTATACCGCAAGCTCAGCAAGGAGTTATAATAAGCATCGAAAGGCAATCGTTTGACACGCTGCATCGAAAAGTTATTATTAAGCGCATAAGCTGTAAATGTTTTGGGCGTAAAGTGCCATAAATGCCTTGGAACATCGTAAGCAGCCCAATACTCTTTAAAATAGCGGGCGTCAAGCGAACTGCAATTCGGCAGAGCAACTACCAAAACACCTGAGTCTTTCAGCGAACGGTGCATCCAGGCCATGTAGCGTGCCGGATCGTGAAGGTGCTCCAGCACATGCCAGAGCGTAATTACATCGAACTGCTGGGCGTGGTCTTCGGCAAGCACTTTTTCAGGTTCTTCCACAGATAATTGAAATTGTGTACGGGCAAAGTTACGGGCATTGGCATCTGGCTCCATTCCCCGGCTATGATAGCCCTTTTGGCCCATAAAGTGGGCAAAATAGCCTGTTCCGCAACCTATGTCCAAAAGTTCTTTTCCATCGGTGTAGTTCTTAATGAGCCTGTATTTGCGGTGCAGCATAATGTTGCGCACAGTGTGGTAGAGTTTATTGGTGATGCCTTGCCGTGTATTGGAATGCGAAATGTAGGTCTCACTTTGATAATAAGGACCTATTTCACTTGCGGACGGAATGTCTTGCGTAAAAGTAAATCCGCAATTTTGACAATGATACAATTCGAAGTTTTCGCCACTTACAAAGTAATCTTTACAGCTTAAGAATGGGGCGATGGAAATACTGTTGCAGACAAGGCAATTGTGATGTGTTTGTTTCATTACCAGATTGTTCTAAGGCGAAATAATTGTTTTAAAAGCATAAACTTCCTTTTTTTTAGGCAGGGCAAATGTAAGAAAAAACCAAAGCAAGCTTAAGCAGGAAATGGATTTTAGTTTTTTTTGATGCGGTTCGCCAGTTGCATCATAAGTGATTTAATCTCGCTTTGCAGGGTAACAAAATCGGCAAGTTCACTACTTGAATACACAAAGCCCATGTGGATTAAATAATCGCCTTCGGGTAAATCGTGCAAAAAAAGCTGTTTTCGAAGCCGGTATGCCTCACGCATGCGTCGTTTGAGAAGGTTACGTTTTACTGCTCTGCGGAAGTTAACCTGACTTGTCCAATATAGTGGGGCAGAATTAGAGATTTATGATAATCTTATTGGCTAGTTGGCGAAAGAAAACATGCAATACCATCATAAATAAAAGACGCTTCAGTATTTTGGTGCTTTACATAGCACGCAACATTTCTGCTATTTTTATTTAGAACAATACTAAATAACATCATTAGGTGACATTTATCATTCATTTTCGGTGATATTTTATACCTTAATGGTACTTATTTGCATAGTGAATTATGCTGGAAACGAAGTTATGTTTTGAAAATTTGCTAGAAATACGGTTTTACAATTAGATGAAATTGCTGCTAAAAGGTATACAACAGTTTAAATATAGTTAACATGTATTTTATAACCAAAACCCAAATAATCATGAAAAAGTCAAAAAATCTCTTATTCTTTCTTTCTTTCTTTCTTTCTTTCTTTCTATAGGCATTAACGCACAGGTAAAGGTACATAGTGCTGGGGATATGACCATTACAACAAATAGCAGTTCTCCTTTGACATTTAATAATACAACTAATTCCTGGCAGTACCTGCAATTTCAGCAAAGCGGATCCCGAAAGGCCTGGATGGGTTTAAACTCAAGTAACGATTTTTGTATTTATAAGGAAAATGGTGGTGGAATAAAGTTAAGCGGAACCACTAATCTATACTATAGTGTAAGCGATAATTGGGCAAATGCATTTAGAAGCAATGTAACAGGAAGTTATGTAAAAAGTTTGATTGTTTCCTTAAATGGTGTCGAAGGTTTTTATGTTACCGGTAATGGTCAAGCCTGGGCAAAAGGCTATTTGCAAAGTTCCGACAAAAACCTTAAAAAAGATATTACTAAGATTGACAATGCACTCGAAAAAGTATTACAACTCGAAGGAGTAAGTTACTTGTTTAAAGATGCCGGTGATGAAGATTCTTCAAACATCGAGGGATTATTTCAAACAGATTCTAGCCAAGCGGGAGAAAATTTCTTTTCGGAAAACTCAAATACGAATAAAAGTTTACTTGCCCCAGCTTTAAATGCACAAATAGAAAAAGAAAAAGCCCGTAAACATCTTGGCTTAATTGCTCAGGATGTTGAACCCATAGTACCAGAAGTGGTGCGCACTTCAGCCGATGGTACCCTGGCAATAGATTATACCAGCCTTATAGGCCTGCTAATAGAGGCGATAAAAGAGCAGAATATTGAAATCGAAAAACTTAAAGCGGAAAAAGAAAAGGAGCCACAGTTAAAAGCTGCCAGCAACGATTTGCAGGAAAGCCTTGAAGTTAATGCTTCTCTTTCGCAAAATAAGCCCAATCCGTTTAATCAGGAAACAATAATTGACTTCTATCTTGAATCTTCAATAGCTACTGCAACTTTATATGTATACGATTTGCAAGGCAAGCAACTAAAAAACATAAGTATTGCTCAACGCGAATATAGCAGCGTAACTATTTATGCAAACGAACTACAACCCGGCATGTACAAATATGCACTGGTAGCCGATGGAGTTATTGTGGGTGCAAAGACTATGATATTAACGCAGTAATAAAGGAATTATGAAAAAGTTTCTTTTCATTTCACTAACTATTTGGTGCATGATGGAGATATATGCCCAACAAGAATTTGCTCCAATTGGTGCAGTCTGGTATTTCGATAAAGTTGAAGATTGGAATCCACCAGATGAGGGGTATGTTAAATTCATTTCTACTAAAGACACAACAATAAATAATCTTTCTGCCAGAATAATACATCAAATGTATTACACATCCAGAGGTGATTCAGTGGATTGGGGGAATGAATATATACACCAATCTGGCGATACAATATTTTATTTGGTCGACGGTGTTTTTAAAGTTTTATATAATTTTTCTGAAGAAAAGGGAGATACAATGGAATTTTACAGTGATGAGTATAATCCTTGTAATGATGAAAAGTCTGGAAGTGTGTTAATTGATTCAATTTACACACAAACAATAAATAATGTTGAATTAAAGGGGTTGATTTGTTCGCCTACCGATTATTCTGCATGGCAATATTACCGTATTGTTGAAAAACTGGGGAGCTACTCTGGTTTTTATTCGGAATATGTGAATACGTGCGGAATTATGGATGACCTTCCGGCTATTGGTAGTTTAAGGTGTTATTCTGATAATGAGCTTGGGTTATATAAAATAGGGGTAAAACCCTGCGATACGCTTATAGCTTATAATACAAATTTTGAAACAGTCAATACTTCAAATTCATTCTTCATATACCCAACTAAATCAAATGACAAGATTACAATCGAGATAAATTCATTGACTTCATCTGATGCTCAAATAGAAGTATACAATATTTATAGCCAACTTCTATCGATAAATAAAATTTCTTCCACCTTGACAACTATTGATATTTCTGGTATTAGTGAGGGTATTTATACAATCAGAATAATTCAAGATGGTAAGCTAACAACAACAAGAAAATTTATAAAATTATGAAACGAGCTTGTTTAGATCTAAATACCTCTGAATACAGATCATTCGGAACGAGCTTAATCCGAACTTTAAAAAATAATTTTGTCAGGATAAAAAGGCAAAGTATACTATTTATTCTATTAATATTAATTACAACTTGCGTTTTCTCGCAAGAGTGGGAAGAGAATGATATAATTGACGATCCAACCCAATATAGCCCAGCTTCCCCTTCAATACCCAAATTTAAATCAACCGATGTAATAAAATATCTTCGTGTTAATGTTCATTATATATTAAAGGATGATGGAACCGGAAATTTTGCAAAAGACTGGGATGGAGTAAATCCTTCCAATAGCTATAATGGTTACAAGCATGCAGAAGAGTTAATATATTATTGTAATAATGCTTTAGCCAATAATCAGTTAATGAGGCTTCAACCCACACCGCCAGTTCCAGCTTTGCCTATTAATTACAGGTATGTACTTAATGGAGTATTTTTTCACGAAGATACCGACCTGTATGAAAATGGGGGTATAGGTTCACTCGGATATTTTACTAAAAATAATGGGGCAGCTATTAATTTATTTTTATCCACTTGGGGTAATGGTGGTGGGGTTGCATATTTAAAAGGATCAATCGCTGAAGCGCATGGACATTATAATAATTATTTGAGATATCTGAGCGATGGTGTATGGTGGAATATTACTAATGGATTTGACAAAATTGTTAACCATGAGATAGGACATAACTTATCCTTATATCATCCAACTCGTAAAAATCAGGGTGCTTGTTGTGATGGGATTACTGCAAGTTATTGCGATGACAATTGCGAAGATACCCCCACTTGGGAGGAATTGCATAATCGTGGAATAGTAGATCCATGTTGTTGGGGTGGGCAATATTGTTCAAATAATTTAATGGATTATAATGCAGATTGTTCAGCACTTACACCATGTCAGATTAGCACTATACATTCGCATATCGAAAACTTTAAGACAACTTTCTATCCTTGTTTTTATACATCAGCGTTATATAGTAGAACGAGTAATATTTATCAAAACGAATCAATTATTGCGCGTAAAGTTACTATTCCAGCAGCCTATAGAATTAAAGTAACAACCGGTAATGCGTTGTATATAAATACAGAATTATTTGAAATCAATGGAGAGTTTGAGGTTGAGAAGGGCAGCATTTTAGTTGTGAATATTACTCCTGCTTGCAATTAGTTACTATATTAAAGGAAATAATTAGCACCAGTTATATTTTAGCTGGTGCTTTCGAAAGGATTAAGTTAGCTTTAAATTGAATTATTCGCGTACAGCTTGGGTTTGTAAAACATAGCTAGCCGATGGAGTAATTGTGGGTTCAAAGACAATGATATTAACGAAGTAAAAGAATGAGAATTTTACTATTAATCAATATACTCTTTTTTGCGAGTGGCATAGTATCATCGCAAAGCACAGAGTTCAGAGTTAATTGCGGCAATGATACTTCCTTCTGTGTTGGTTTGTATGCAGATACTATATTTATTGGTTCGCAGGTTGAATTATTCAACGGCGTTGCACCCTATACCTATTTTTGGAGTTGTGATCCAATTACTGTATCATCTACTTTAACATTTACTACAAGTGATTATTTAAATGATACAAGTATCTCAAATCCCTTTTTAATTGGATATGGTAAAGAAAATAGTCCTTGGGGCATATATTTATCGGTTCAGGATAGTGAGGGAAATATAGCTGTCGACACCATTATTGTAAAATGTTCAAGGTTTATGTATAAAACTGAGCAATATGCCTTCTATCTTTCAGAAGGCGATAGCATTCAGTTTTTTGATAATATTTATTGATTATCCATTTTTATACCAGTAATTATCAGACATTGCAACTACAAGTCTATCAAAGAGCCTGTCGCCGTAGTATCTGCGGTTTAGTTTATAGCAAAATTCATCAAGATATAACTGTAAATATTTCCCTTTGATTTTATGATAAATGCCTAATAAAGTTCTTTTTGCATTGCTAATTGCTATATGCACCCAAGGG
>JAMIIA010000073.1:0-2275 GCA_035913795.1 Bacteroidales bacterium | reverse complement strand
GTGACTCACACTTATGAAAAAGGTGGAACCTACATAGCCTCAATGACTATAAATGGATTTAAAAGTTCAAGAGTAATAACTGTATATAAAGGAACTCTTAGTTTTAAAATCGTGAATAAAAGCAGCAAGTATTTCGACTGTCTAACATGGATTGATAACTATAATGGTAGTGTAAGCCGTTTTCTTGTTGGTATGAATTCTCAATCTGACACAATATATGGAGCTAACTTAAATTTTGGAGACCAGCATAGATTTGGAGTCTCATTCTTCATAAAAAATTCTGAATACACTTTACCGAATATAATTTGGTTAAAGGACTTTCAGCATTATGATTTTACTATTACAGATACCACAAAAGTAGTACCTCGGAGTGGATTTGATTTTCCAAGCGGTGTTATGATAAAGGATTTGTAGAACATATTGCATTTCGACAAGAAAGAAACAAAAAAACGACTTCTTTACAGTTGGACACGACTTTGCACATTCTGACAATTATGTGAAATTCGACTATAAAGAAATTGAAACATTTGCGTAAACAACAAAAAACCAGCGGGAACGGAAAACAAACTAATCGCAACAAGCTGCTAGCACATAACACACGTCTATGTGCATCGGCTGGCTGACGTGCATTCCGGCGGTTTTGCTCCCGCATTCACCTTGTCGTTCCACGACAGCGAACGCTCCCGCAAACCGCCAAATGCCCATAGCCTCGGTCGTCAGACTGCGCAAAAACATCAGCGGATGTTTTTCAGAGATAAATTAAATTTGCGTGAAAATAGACTTTTTAATAGTTGCATATGTGTTGATTATTTTGTAACTTTATGCTGTAAATCAATAAATTACAATTTATGCAACACATACAGGGAGAAGAGCGAAATCAGTTACAGATTTTTTGTTTGGAACAGGTGATTGAAGCTGATAGTTTTGTTCGGGTGATTGATTTCTTTGTTGATTCTATCGATTTGGCAAGCTTCGGGTTCAAACATGTAACATTCAAAGAAGAAGGGCGTCCGCCTTATCACCCCGCTGTGTTACTCAAACTCTATTTCTATGGTTATCGTTACGGGATTCGTTCCTCGCGTAAGCTGGAAAGGGAAGCTAAACTCAATCTGGAAGTGCGTTGGCTGCTTTGCGAGCAAACACCCTCTGCACGTACCATTTGTATGTTCCGCAAAGAGTATGCTGATGCGTTTCGTAATATCTTTCGTAAGTTTGTGTTCCTGCTCAAAGAACTGGGGCTGATTGAAGGCAAAACCATTGCCATCGACTCCTTTAAGGTGCGGGCTCAAAACTCGCTAAAAAACAACTACAACCAGAAAAAGATAGACCGTCAGCTTGAATATATCGATGGACGCATCAATGAGTTTGAAGATGCCCTGGATAAAGCCGATTCGCAGGAAGTAAAAACCGCCTTGCTGGAAAAGATAGAGACACAAAAGAGCCGGAAAGAAAAGTATCAGGCATTGGAAGCAGAGTTGAAAGAAACCGGTAAAGACCAGATAAGCACAACGGACGAAGATGCACAAGCCGTAGTTTTGCAACGGGGAATTACGGTGGTAGGCTACAATGTACAGGCATCGGTGGATGCTAAGAACAAGTTGATTACACATTTTGATACCGGAGGAGTAAACGATACAAACGCCCTGGCTCCTGTAGCTATTGCCGCCAAAGAAGGGTTACACGTGGAGGAAATGGATGTGTTGGCAGACAAAGGTTATCATACGGGTGAACAAATACGACAATGTGAGCAAAACGGAATTACGACCTATGTATCGCCTAAAGAACCGGCTTCGAACGATCCGGATATATTTCCGATAACAAGTTTTATTTACAATGCAGGGAATAATAGCTATACCTGCCCGGCGGGGGAGGTTTTGACCACCAATGGTACATGGCTTACACATAGCAGCAAAGGATATAAATCGGCTTATAAGTTTCAGCGTTATAATACAAAAAAATGCAAAAGTTGTGAACTACAGGTTCAATGCACCAAGAGTAAAACCAACGGGAGAAATATTGACCGCAGTGAATTTGCCGCTGATGTGGAGCAGAACAACAAGCGTGTAAAAGAGAATCCTGCTTACTATAAACAACGACAACAACTGGCCGAACATCCCTGGGGAACGCTCAAACGACAACGGGGATTTGATCATGTGTTGACACGGGGAAAGAAAAATGTATTGGGTGAGGTTAGTCTGGTCTTTATTGGTTACAACCTAAGCCGTTTTGCCATGATAACAGAAGGTATAAATACCCTCAAAGAGTTGATTAAGGG
>JAMIIA010000072.1:0-1002 GCA_035913795.1 Bacteroidales bacterium | reverse complement strand
TTTCGTGTGTACGAAATGATTATTTTATTACGCCCATACAATACCCTGTATGGCATATATTATGCAGCATAACGGCAAGGTGCATGGGCCAATGGGCCACGTGTGGCCCGTATATAAGGAACGCGCGCGCGCGTTGCATATACCATGCCATTGCGTTATGGGCGCATGAACACTACACCCTGCGCGCACGTTGCATATACCAATGCGTTATGGGGCATGGGCGCATGAACATTATACCCCGGGCGTGCGCGCCGGTTTGGGGACAAATTCACTAATGCTTTTTAATCTTTTGACCCTCCCCCCATTGTTTTTGAGGTTGTGGATATACTATAGGCCTCAAGTTCTAAACTAACTGACTTTAGAATCTGTATGTACGATATACTCCCAAATCCTAAACTAATTGGACTCAAACAATAATTAACTGGAACTGTTAATTAACTTTAGTTGACTTTTCCTAAAATTATGGTACAATGCACAATGTACAAAAGAAACACCCCCAGCCGGCCAACACACGAGGCCCAATAAAATGCTCCCAACAACTAAACCAGAAAGCCTCGCCGTTGAAGCCCGGCGGGCTCCCGCGTTGGCCACCCTGCGTCGCCGCGTAACAGAAGAAAGAGGCAGAGGAACAGAGGAACAGAGGAACAGAGGAACAGAGGAAAGAATAACAAAAACTGTTCCGTCTGGTGCTGTAGTTCCCTGTTCAGCACCCCCGTTCAACAGAAGCTGTTCAACCGGAACCCGCGCCAGAGGATTCGCATACGAGCGGAAAGTAGGTAAATTCCTTCGCCGGGTTTGCGATGCAGCAGGTTGGAAGCTGTGGGATCACCAGTGGTTTGAGTACAAAAATAAAGAAGAAAAAGAAGAAAAAGTTTGCCACTTCCAACCAGATTTTATTATAGAGCGGCCAGGTCAAGATGGGATTTTAATTGAGGTAAAATTAACTTACATAGACACAAAAGAACAATTAAATAAATACTTGAAGTTTTTGGGCATTTTTGG
>JAMIIA010000071.1:0-1897 GCA_035913795.1 Bacteroidales bacterium | reverse complement strand
GTATAATGTGTTTTGGAGAATGGGAGGGATGATTGGAGAAACCCTAGCCGGAAAGCGCAAACCGCAAGATACCATATTAGATATGGCAGCTTTAACGTTTACTACGCTTGATCCGCTGGGGAAACCAGGAAGTTTAGCACAAGCCATTTCTCCAACCGCTGCTGATCCATTTGTGCAAATACTGGAGAATAAAAACTTTGCCGGTAATCCTATTGGGCCTGAAGGTTATCCTGGTGCAAGTACAAAAGCCAATTCAGAATTGCTTTGGAGCACTACCCCAAAGGGGTATCAAAGTTTTGCCCGGTTTGTTAATGAAGCAACTGGCGGGAGTGCAGTGGAGTCAGGAAAGATTGACTTAAAGCCTGGCGACTACCAATTACTGGCTGACTTTTTAACTGGTAGTTTTGGTAAGTTCTTAACCGATACTACTTTTGGGTTTGCAAATAAACTTGATAAAGGAATTGAAGGGCCAAAGGACATTCCGATTATTAAAGAGTTTTTCTCTAACCCGTCCAATCCGATGATGGTGCAAAAGTACCACACCAATATAGCAACCATTTATGGGGCACACAGGCTAGAGCAGATGTATGTTAAGGGGCCAGAAAGGGATTTAATTAAATTGCAAGAGGTTAGAGAAGAAAGAGGAAATGAGTTGCGAATGTACGCGCAGGCGCAAGACGTAGAGAGGCAACTAAAGAGTTTAAGGGTTAAGTTACGGGCTGCACAAAACAGAGAGGATACGGGAAGGGAAAAGGAACTAAAGGAAAGGATGAATAAAGTGCAAGAACAGTTTAATAAAAAGTTTGAACAGAATGTAAAATGATAAAAATGCCCGACCAAAGACTAATGGTCGGAAAAAGAATGCCCAGTCAGAGTTAGTGACTGGGCATTTTACTCAAGGGTTATTATCCTTGCCAAGTTGTGATCCAGACATGGTCGCGGGGCAAAGATGCAAGGTAGGTGTTAAGGGATGCCCTATCACCTTTCCAAACTAAAAAGGGGCAAATGCGCCACAGATGAATGTTGTGTGTAGCCCCACCCTCATTCGGGTCTGGTTCGAGTAAACCTAATTCTTTAGCCCGGTTAATATGCCGAATAAAAGTAGCACGAGAAATACCAAAGTTTTTTGCCATAACCGATTGGCGAATAAAAATCTGGTTCTCAGATTTTACCTCGGTAAAAAGTCGGCCTATTGTCAGCATAGCTTCGCCGGCGAGGTCGTATGCTTTGCGTAAAGCGTAGTCGTATGACATATGAAAAGAGCCTATATTCTCGTAACGGCATTGAGCTTGGAGATAGTAGCCTGAAGGTACATGAATTTTATCTCCTTGTTTTACTGTATTAACTTTTTTAGTGTATCGGCTTGACACTTGTGCATCCCCGCGTGGGCTTTTGTTCATGGGAATTATAACATTGTGTCATGTATGAATCAAGGAAAACCGCACCCGATACGAAAAGTGCGGTAACCCGTTGTTTTACAAAACAATCGTTTCTATTCTTATCTTAGATTGCACTAATCAAGCAACACAATTCCCTTTCCTTAAAGGTCCCTATACTGTTTGTACCCTCCTTCCCTATACGCCTCGGTCTCATGAATCCCAAGACTAGACGTGCCAGTGTAATACGAGGCAGATTTGTTCTTTGAGGGATCAACGCCGCCCAAAAGCATTTCCTCTTGTAATTTACTGTCTCGTAATTTCTTAGCCTCTTTGTCCACCACTGCCATGTCAACCCCAGACAGTTTAACAATTCTTTCTTTAATAAGTGCAAATGACTCTCCTCGCATAAGACCATCGCCGGCGGGGGTGTGAGTTATCTGGGTCCATAAAAACCACAAAGGAGCATTATGGATTTCAGTGTATAATCTACCGTGGATTTGACAGGATGCCATATTAGT
>JAMIIA010000070.1:0-11903 GCA_035913795.1 Bacteroidales bacterium | reverse complement strand
TGGACTGAAGAGGTTGAAATTCCAACGTTTACCGGGGGGCCTTGCTTATATATGGACTGGCTTGCATTCTATGCATATATTTTCACGCTACACGCGTTACTATCGCTGTGCTCGTGATTCTCCCCGCTTGTACGGCGAACCATGTACTCTTTCAACCGTGTTCGGTACCATGGTTGGTCGGATTTGCACCGGCACACCAGTCAGTTCCTTTGATACCTCAAACTCTTTGTCCCCTTTTCCGGGTGTAGTTTATTATGGCACTTAACACATACGCTCACCAGGTTATCACTTTCAAATGCCAACTCTGGGTAATCATCTGCTGGCTTAATGTGATGTGCGATGGTCGCCTCGGTTATTCTTCCGTACCTCTGGCATATTACACACCTGTAATGGTCTCGTGCCAGTATTGCTTTTCTTTTATTCCTCCACTTGGTGGTGTGATGTATGTCCATGTCCGCCCCAACAGAAAAGAACCTCGAAAGGTTCTAATCTAAGTTATATGTGATAAGGGAGATTTGAAATGTTGGTTGCCTATACTTCTTCTAGGCTAATAATATCACACCAAAAAGGGGAATTGGGGGAAAGTTAACCCAGCAAGTCTTTTAACTTCTTGCCGATTGTACTTCTGTCATACCCTAGCTCGTTCCCTATCTCTGTTAGGGTCAGTCCGTTCCTGTACCTTAATCTCAATATGGCCCGCATCTCACCATCTTCAATAGTGTCTAAATAATCCTCCATTCTCGAAACCTCAATCTGTAATTGTTCTAGTTTTTCATCCAATTGTCTTTTAAGATGCGAGCAGTCCGCTAACCCCACAAGTGGTCTCACCCGTTTCTGGCCGTTTGGGTAGTCATAATAAAAGTCAGATACTATCCCTTCTGGCCAGTTCTCAATCTCACGAGTTAGGGATTTAATTTCAGCCTTTATGGGTTTTAGGCTCTCAAGTTGTTTTTTGTCCACACTTTGTACCCCTCTTATACGTTCACATTAACTTTCGGAATTTTCTCTAACGTCTTCATGGTTTTATATTTGCCGTACTGCCACGGCTCGAACCCCATTTTCTTCGCTTCTTCCAGCCTATCATCTAACGTGACGGTTTCGTGTTTCGGTTTTGGTTCTTCATGCAATATTATTTTTGTGTCTGAAGTTATCGCCTTTCTGCATTCCGGGCAAACCTTTTCACGATTTACTGGTTTAAACTCAGCCCCACAAAATGTGCAAGCCCGCGGCTCCTCGCTTTTCTTTTTTGCCCTCCGGTTCCGGTACTCCTTCTGCGTTTCCTTCTGCCGGATTTTTCTGCATTCCTCGGAGCAGGCGTTCACAGTCGCTTTGTGGTTTCCTTGAACAATTCTTCTTCTTCCGGCGTTACCGGGATGCCATTATCGTTCATTCTTTAACCCTCCTATTCCATGCCTCTATGGCTTCGTCCCCGTCAACGTATGCTGATGATTCCCAACAATCGTTTTTGGGATGTTGATATAACTTTTCTGCCAGTTTTATCAATTCTATTCCGCAAAACGGGCAAGGTTTCAGTTCGCTCATTCCGCACTGTTTTTTCTCCAATAAATCCATAGATACACCATTCTTTACATTTGCCGCGCCATCAATGGAATCACTTATGATATATGCTTTCATTCCACTTGTTTCCTCCTTCATCTCCCCCGTGGGGTTACAAATAGTTTTTTCCAATAAGTTTCATAAAATCTGCCCGTGAATGATTTTTCTCGAATTTGCGTTGGCACTTTCGTTTCAACCCTTGATTCAATTTGTCACAGTTGTGTGGCGTTTTATATATTGAATCCTGTATGTGCCTATCATGCCGTAGGTAAATATAAAACCCATTTTTGATTGATGTCTGCTTGTCATTTCCGAAAAATATTTCATGGCGGTCTAGCGAGCCGTAAAGTGTGCCGTCGCCCTCTAGCCCTGTAAGGTAGCAGACTTTTTTGTCTTGTAATATTGATTTCATAATGTCTCCGAATATTCCATAATGGCCTTTGCAGTTTCCACCAGTTCCGCACCGATTTTTTCTAGCGGGTTTAGGATTTCATATACTTTCATTTTCTTCCTCCATATTCTTCAAATGTTTCACAACTCCACCAGATATATTTATTATTCACCCACCTTTGTAGTTGCTTTGTGATCCGGGGTGCGTTTGGCTTGTCGTACACCATTACATAAGGGTTGTATTCTAATTCCCTTAACTTCATTACTCGTTCTAAATCTTCTTCGTGGGTTGTGTTGTAGTTAGTTAAAACATATACGGCAAGTTTCCTTTTTTCGTGGATAAAGAGCGGTCGCATTTCTTTTAATTTTTCGTAAGTCTTAAATTCGTAGTTATCCCATGCGAAGTGAATCACACTTACTTTCATTTGGTTTAATAGATTTGCTTTTTCTTCATCCATAAATCTAATATCTAAACCGCCCTCAAAGTTTATAGTTGCCTTTGTGTCAGATAGTTTTTGAAACAATTTATTGCACTCTTTGGCTGCGGTTATGTTTGAATCCATCACCACGATCTCTTTTTGTCCTCTCCAAAATTCCTGCAAATCTGCAACCTGTTCAACTTTTTTTCCCTCTTTTTCTGACACAATACAGAATGGACAACTGCGAGGACATCCACGGGTTAAAAACCCATATGCTTTATCTTTGATTCCGTACAGTTCGTAGTTTGGGTATTGGTGTTCAACGGCATCTTGTAATTTGTTTTGTAAATCATATCCAGTACCACCTTGAATTATCCAATCTGCATTTATACAAGTTTCTTCATCTTGTGAATACGTTTCATCAAATATCTTTGCTTTAAATACCATGTCATATTGTTTTAAGCCGTTCCACACCTCAACCTCTGCACCTTTATTTTTCCAATATGCAGATATTTTCATTAGTGCTAAGTTTGGGAAGTTATGTGAATCTACATCTATCAGCCCAATTTTCATTTTCTTCCTCCTTAAAATGGAATATCCGAATCATCAATAACTTGGAACCCTGCCACTTCTTCTTTTTTCTCGGCCTTGCTTAAAAATTCAATTCGATTAACAATTACTTCTGTGGTGTAGATTTTCTGGCCTTCTTTGTCGTATGAGCCAGTTTGGATTGCCCCTTCAATCCCTACTTGGCTACCCTTGGACAGATATTTTTCAATTAGTTCCGCCGTCTTGTTAAACGCTTTGCATTGGATAAAATCCGCCTGCTTTTCCTTCTGCCGAATTTTTCTGCATTCCTCGGAGCAGGTGTTCACAGTCGCTTTGTGGTTTCCAACTTCAAACTCTTTTCCGCAAACTACACAATTTTTCTTCATGGCGTTTCCCCCACTATAATCTTGTAACCACGTTCTAGCGCAAACTCTAATTCGGTTTTTGCTCCCGGCGATTCTTCCCACTCGGGAATTAAATATATTGTGTCGCACGTTTCCAATAACGTCAGCGCAATTTCCATATATTGGCCATGCGTCAATATCGGTAGTGTGTCCATGATTAGCGCCGGATTTATTACCTTGTTTTTTCTGACCCGCACAGTTTAATCTCGTGCCGTTCAAATATGGCTAGGTAGTCTTCCCGGTCTAGCCCTGTTATTTTTCCCGATAAATAAATCATTCCAACTCCTTTCTGTCAAACTTCCACGCCGGGTCATAATCTTCCGGCTGAACGGGCAGTAGCATGTCCGCCGAAATGTAAAAATACTGACCGTTTAGACTGCATTTCTCTAAAAAATAATGGTTACCGGAATAACATCTTTTGACCTTATAAATTCCGCCCCTAAACCTGTCCATGTGCAGGGCGATGTAGTGCAGACCGCCGTACATCTTGCCGTCTTCAAGGTTGTCTCTGAACCTTACGTGGTCGCCAACTTTGTATGTGTTTGTCATTTGATTCCCTCCGTTTCTGCCGGATTCTCACGGTTCCATTCCTCCAAGGCGGTGTCAAATGAATGTGCGGGGTTTATAGTTCTGTTTCCGCAGTGACATACAACCTCGAAATCCGAGAAATGCCGCTTCCCGGCACACTCATGCACCTCTAAAAAATTGAATACTTGGTCGTTCCCTCCGCAGTATCTACACGGATTAAATCTGCTCCTCATATTTTCTCCAATCACTTTCACACCGACCCTTTTCATGGACTTCACGTAATCCGGAAAACTAAACAGGTCGTCCAGCCCTAGCCGTAGCCAATAATCGTACAGTTCCAACTCTGTAGCTTCGATGATTTTGCCATCTGAAATTATCATTCTGCACCGCCTTATTCAGTCATTATTTCCACCCTAATTCTTTTACGGTTTCATTTACAAGTGATAGCTCTATCATGGTCAGTGTTGGTTTTTGCTTTATAATTACTTGTGTTACTGCAAAAATGCGGTCAAACTCATTAATTGTTAATTTTTGTTGTTTTATATAAAACTCAAATTGTGATACTCTTAAACCGCATTGTGATACTCTCAAACCGCACTTTACAAACACCAATGCTTGTCTTGTACCATCTTTATAAAAGTATTGTTCGAGGTTATAATGTTGTGCTTTCCACTTTTTTATTAATCCATTGCTTAACACTTTTTTAGTCATTCCGCACCGCCTTTCTCGCCTTCTTGTGCAATCATTGATTCTGCCTCAGATTGTATTTTTTCCGCATGCCTCAATAGGTCTTTAGCGTCTCCTTGAATAAATTGCACATTTCTTGCAATAATTTCAATCGAATTGGCTGTATTTAAGCGGTTAATGATACTGCTTGTTGGTGTCCATCGGTCTAACGATATCCCTGTTGATATTTTTATATCGTTTAACTTTGACCGCAATTCTTTAAGTTCTTCCTCCGCGTTTTTTACGCCCCATAATGCACTACGCTTTATCTGTTCTTCCCGTTCCTTGGTTATTTGCAAAGCGGAGGTGGCCGTTACACGCTCCCGACCCCGAAGCATTGCACAAAGAAACCCCGTTGTAATTTCGGATTTATTTAGTTTCTCAGCACGCTTTGTTTGTCGCAGTTTCCCATCATTGTATTCGATCACCCCCCATGTTGGGGGAAGGGTGAAGTCGTCTGTAAGCCCTTTGGGCACAACCAGAAACCAATAATCACAAAATCGTGCGATTTCGTCAGATTTAATTCCAATATCCAGTTCGTGTTTAAGGTCTGATTTTGACACCTTAATTTCAAATCCACGGGTCTCAAATCCCTTGGATGGATATGAATTTATCGCCACCGCATCAGCGTGCCTTCTGCAATTTGCGCCCGTGCTGTTTCCAACCTCAAATCCCAAGTACCATTCAGGCGAAACATAAGTATTCTCTAATGCCTTTCGTATATCATCTGCTTTAACGGTTACCATCACTCCCACCCTCTTTCCTTTCTTTTTCCGCAAACTCTCGAAGCCTGTTTCTGCGTTCAGCGGTTCTGTCGCTGTCTACTTCTTTTTTGACGGTCTCTATAAATGCTGTATTGTGCAAGATGTCCATAACTTCTTTCAACGTGTCTTGTAGGGGCATAACCATGGTTCCTGTTGATTCTTCTGTAACATTCCACCACTCAATTTTTTCAATGTAAAACACAATTCCTTCCACCCTAAATTTTCGCCCCATACCTTTTTCAAAAAAAGGTTTACCTGTTTTCCTGTCCATCATTGCCCGATAATACGGATATTCTTTTATTGTCATTTTGTTGCTCTCCTCTCGAATTTACGACACCAGCCGTCAGCTGGCTTACGCATGTGATGGAACCAACAGTATGGCGCCAAACACGGATCCTCCTTGTGAATCAGATAGGTGCACTCTGAACAGTGCCCTGGGATCTTACGTTTCTGTTTTGGCATTATATCTTTAACCTCCTGCACAATTCAGCTATCTTTATCTGGTACTCTTGAACCGTGGTACACTCTTCCAATAGCCTTGCCTTCTCCCGTTCATATTCTAAATATTTGTTTGAATTGTTTGTACTCATTACACAACTCCATTTCAATTTTGGTGCATTTGTGCCACTTCTCTTCATTTGTGCCAAAATCACTTTTGTAAGTGGCACACTTTATCCGTTGCAAATGCTCATTCGTGCCATTTGTGCCATTGTGCCACTAAACGCACAGGTATCTATATTTTTTTAAAGGGTTTATATATATTTACAATATATGGTAATTTATATATATGCCCTATATAAAGATGGTATAAAGTGGTGGCACGAGTGGCACACTGGCACACCATTGAAATTTGTGGGTTTCGAGTGGCACATTTTTGGCACAATCTCGGCACGAGTGGCACAAATCAAAATGGCTGTTCGTCAAAAACCTCCTGAAATCCATCTGTAGCCTCCCCTAAATCGAGCCTTAAAACCACACAGTGACACGGCATTCCGCCAATCCTTTTTGTTTTGTCAAACCTTTTATCAGGCGCATCGATATAGCCTTTCCTTTTTAGCCAAGCCAGAAAGCCCGGCGCGCTGTATCCATTTTCCTGACAAGCTTTATTGAAAACCGACCGGATAATCAGTGCCGTATTGAGTTCAATTTCACCCCAAATTTCGTAGTTTTTTTCGTTGTCCTTTTCAAATTTCTGCCGATTCTGCGCCAACCATTCCATAAGCCAGTCAAGCGCCCTCAAATTAACCGACACGTCCGATTTCGTAGAAAGAAAGGTAGTAATGTCCTTGACCGTTAAGCCGTTATTATCTTTGAATATCTCAACATCGATCAGGGCGTCTGCGGTTAAAATCAAACTGGCGGCAAGGGCCTGTTTTTCGGTTGTTTGAGATTCAACAAGTTCTTGGTATAACGCCTTTTGAGTTGACCGTGCGAGTTCCATTGTCTCCGAGTTGTTTAAAGCGTCTATAAATACTTTCCCAGCATGTCCATAATTCTTTTTAATCGTTCCAACCATCTCAACCGGGTTATCAAACAACTTTGCATCCTCACAGCTGATTTCGATGATTCTATTAACCGCACCACCACCGGAATGTCCTGAAGATATTGGTTGTTCGCCCGTGGTCATGATGCAGTTTTGCCAAGTGGTCGTTCGTTGCAACCCACCTGTTTTCTGGCCTCTCGACCTGCCAACGCCTTCCGACAACTGATAAATCATTTGGTCAAAGTCTTTCTTTTCTCGTATAATCTGCAGCTCGTCAAGCATTAGAGGAAGTGAATTAACAAACCCGGCTGATAATTCTTGAGCCACCGCGGTCGAATTAAATGTATGAATATATTTCCCCATCTCGGGGTTAGCCCAGACCGACGCCGCAAGCATCAATCCGGCCGTCTTTCCGGTTTCGGTGCCGCCCCACAGGTGAACAAAAAACGGTAAACAGTTGCATGGTTCGACCAACACAGAAGCAAATGACGCTGCAACCAATATCTTTGCAGGAACATTCCCCTGTGCTCGGATATCCCTAACCGCCTTGATCCATTTGTCAAAACTCCCCTTCGCCTTAACGCTCTCAAAGTAGTGCTTAAAAGAAATGTCCCCATCAAAGATTAAATCTTCAACATATGGGCTAAATCCTTCTTCTCCTATCCAGCCAAGGCGCGATACCGAATTGTTTTCGGGAATCTTGTCATAATTCAGATTTTCAACATCGTGAAGATATTGAACCAAATATTTGGCGTTTTCCGACGTTACTGCAACCCCATAGTCAGCAAGAGCTCCGACGATACTGTTGGCGCTAGCTAGTTGCTTTTTATCAAATATAACCCGGCGCCATTGATGCCCTTTTTTGAATGCGATTTCGAGTTTCTCAATCCCACTGTCAACATTAACCAGTCTCTTTACTGGCATTATCGGGTGGAAACAAGCCATAATTTCACCCTCACCGTATTTACGCGTCACGCCATTATCGTCGGCGACCCAATCCCCCGTTATAAGTTCGAGAGGTTGACCGTCAAAGTCTGTGGTGTTCATCATAAAAACCTCTTTGTCTGTCATTCCCACCTTAGCCATATAGTTTTTGAAGTGCGTTTTGAAATTTGAAAACCCGACCGATTTTGCCATTTCCGAAAGCCGTTCTTTTGCCCGATCCATTTCAAATTTATCATTCCTGAGTCGATACACCTCTTCATAGGGGGCTGTCCCATAGATAAAATCATCCTTACTATATGTGACTGTCACTTCCAAATCATTCGCCAATTTCTCGCCTCCTCAATATCAAATGTGTCCAATAACTCTGATAGCCGTGTGAGATATTTTTCCAGCCATATCTCACCCTTTTGCATCCGGTGGAATAAAATGGAATGAACCATGCAGAGCGTTTTGTAGTCTTCTTGAAGATTTCCCTTCCAATTCCGAAAAGCCGTCTCAATTCGTCGATTTTCGGCCTGTGCCACCCGTTCCCGATAGGTTGGCTTGCGTCCCGTCAACCCAAGATTGAAATCCGTATCAAGCCGGACAACCGCCTGTTTGAACGTCAGCCCGTAATATGCCATCACGAAGTCAACCACACTGCCAGAAGCCCCACAACCGAAGCACTTATATCGATTTTTGTAAATTGACAAACTCGGCGTTTTTTCGGTGTGAAAAGGGCAACTGGCAAAACCTTTTTTGTTGAACCGGATCCCATAAAATTCCATCACATCTCGGATTTTCAACTCTGAACAAATATCCGCAGCAATCTTATTCATCTGGGCCACCCAGAAGCCTTATAATCTCCTTGCCGGTGTTCCGTTTATTGCAGAACACAAAATCAACGTTGTGTTTGTACTTCCACGCGCTTAAAACCTTGTAAATTCGCTCTCCAACAATGTCTCCGTACTTTGGCATCCAGAAAATCACATCTTCGAGGCTCTCAATTGGCTTACCATCGATTTTTTCTTGCTCGATGAGGAAATACATCCTGCCGCCGATTTCATCAAGGCGCTCCAACTCCCGCTTGACTCGGGCATGTCCGCTCGTGGCGTTTTGGGCAAGCTCCTGGAGATTTTGCTTGCGATCTACAAAGACAAGCGGTTTTTCGGGGTTCATATAGTCCCCTACGAACAACTTTGTTGAAAAGTGCTTGACGCCGCAACGGTCAAACTCGTCCAAAATCTTTGTGATTGCCCTTGCCTTTTCGCGGGAATCCGTGAATATTGTTGCCATCAAACCACCTCATTTAATTTATTATCCAGTCCATGTTCGACGATATAATCGTTTCGCATCTTAACGGCTTCTTCTATATCCTTGCTCCAGCCGGTGTAATAATCCTTGTTGTTGATTTTCACCGAGCCATACCACCCCACTATGGAGTGCTTTCTAATACCCACATAACCACTTTTGTTCGAGGAGGTGGGTCCCTTATTGATGTTTTGCACACGCCTTGTGACCATTCTACAATTCTCCGGAGAGTAGTTCCCATCGTTATCGATGCGGTCAATGGACAACGTTGTGTCGCGCATAAACTCCGTTGTGATGATCCAATCGATAAACTTTTCAAAATCCAGCCTCCATTCATCGCAGACACAAATGCCACGCGCTCCATATCTGCAATAGTTGCTGCTGTTTTTGTTGTAACATCTCTGGATCATATCGGCATATTTGCGGTATATTTTTCTTCTTGTGTCCCTGTCCACTTTTGCGTAATAATTTTTCATAGCTCCTCCTAGAATGGGATGTCATCATCAGATATAATCATTCCATCCGGGATATTTTCGACCGGGGCGTCTCCGTCTTTCTTTGAGCCGCAAAAATCAAACTGCTCAAACTTAACTTCCCATGCGTATCTATTCGTTCCATCTTTCGCTTGGTACTTCCGGCAGTTCATTTCGCCAGACAGGATGATTTCTTTGCCTTTTTTGAAAAACTTATTGACCACTTCGGCTTTTTTGCCATAGCAATGACAGTTGAAAAAATCTGCATCCTCGCCAAAA
Organism: Bacteroidales bacterium; assembly: GCA_035913795.1. Lineage (GTDB taxonomy): Bacteria > Bacteroidota > Bacteroidia > Bacteroidales > UBA10428 > UBA10428. Next base: position 2,096 of record JAMIIA010000070.1, on the reverse strand, counting down.
CTCCTGTCAACTGCAACCGTTATGTTACACACCTTCCCCGGATCACCTTTTGCTGTAATGTAATCTTTAATCTCCGGATCGCGTACTAACCGGCCGTGGATTGTAATACTATTCATCGGCAGCCTCCCTGTATTCCGTTACGGATGTTAATACTTTTGTTGCTTTGCAATAGGCACACCGGCCGCATCGCGCCGGTTCGATTTTGCCAGCTTTGATATCGGCAAATCGGTCAATATACGCTTCCACGATTTTAAGCGCGGTATCGAGTTTGGGCTGTGGAACATGGAATATCTCTATGTCGGCACCGTCCTTTTCCTTGGTTCCTGCGGCGATGTAGAATGGCAACGAATTTCCCTCAATAGCCTGATAGCTTCCACCTTGCAGGTCGTACCGCCACGCATCGATGAAATGTACCTTTCCCATGCCGTCAACCCAAACAGGCTCAAAGTCTTTCATGATTTTTAGATCCACAATGGCTTTTTCAGGGTGGTAACTGTCAATTTTGATTTTCCACGGATGCCCAAATAATTCACCTGTCTTGATGACTTGATGTTCTCCAGACAAATACCTCATAAACATCTCGTCCCGTTCAATTCGGGCGATAATCTCATTGGCCTGCAAGTAATTTGATTTTAATTCACCCTTGTTGGTAAAAATCTCCGGGTTCTGAGCCTTAAAGATATCCAACGTCCCCTCAAAATGCGAATCCACATATGCCCCAACCAGGAGAGAGGGTGTTTTTTCCCTCTCGTAGTCTCCCCGGATTTCTGCCATGGTTGCGGCTTCACACGAAAGGAAGCTCTTAAATTGGCTTGATCCAAAATACTCCATCTGAGCCTCTTGGCTGAAATAATTCTCGTTGGTTAAAATCATAGATATCTCACCTCCAGTTCGTCTGAATTGGTTGTCTTCGTTGCTATAAACTGCAACCCCTTTTCTCGGCACTTGTCATACAGTTTTTCGCGGTTTTCATCGGCCAGTCTTTCCACCCCGTCAATAAGGATGATTTGTAGGCTGTTCGGCTTGCTGAGGGTAATATCCACGCACAGGTTCAATTTTTCGCCGTCGGATAGGTTTGATATTGGCAGGTCATGAATTAGTGGAATGCCATCTTTAACGGTCAGCCCTTCGATTGGCAGCGTTGCAGTCTCTAATATTTCTCCCGGAAGGGTTCTGGCCAATTCGATTTTTCGAGTCAGTTCGTCCGATTCGGCAATCAGCGTTTCGGTCTCACGTTGCAATCCGACCATTCGGCGGTATTCGTTCAGATGCTTTTTCATTTGCTCGGCCATCGCAACTTCCGCCACCATATCGGTGCAATCAACTGGTTCCTTACCGACATATTCCTTAGCAACTTGCATGTCGGAATCCAACTTGGCGACCTTTTCAGCATACTGGCTTTCGGCTATCTTGACCTTATCCGCCAATTTGTCCCCAAGGGTTCCAAGTCGGTCTTCCGCCGCTTTGATTTCCGCCTTTAGTCTTTCAATTGTGGATTTCAGATTTTCACGCTCTGACGCAATCGCTTTTTCTTCCGCAGAAATCTGCATTTCCTTTTCGGCCTGATACCCTCTAACCTTATTGTCGTACGAATCCTGAAACGCTTTTGCCCTCTCGATGCGCCCGTTTGTTTCTTGGATCTTCTGGATTTTTCTGTACGTTTCACCAAGGTCATATTTTTCCCACTTGGATGCGTCATATTTAGCCGGAATATCTCTCGCGATTTCCTCGATAAAGGCTTTGTTGTTTCGGATATCCCGGTTCAAGTCTTGACGGGACTGATAGTAATCTCCGTTGTCCGCCTGTATGTCATTTAATACCTGCAGGATGTTTTGTTGATAATTGATTCCTTTGGGAAGTTCGCCAAATTTGTCCTTAATCCATTCAAGATCCCAATCGAATTCGATTAAATCCAAAATGGCTCTGTTTTGTTCCTGCTTGCTTAATTGAGTGAACTCCACAGGATTGAGTTGTAGCGGAGTAAAAAGCGTTCTCAGTAGCGATTCAGGACCGCCAACCGTGGTTCGCCCATCCTTAACCATGGCATAGTCGGCCTTGGTGGTTCTCTTTTTGCGGTCTATCGAAAGTCCGGTGTC
>JAMIIA010000069.1:0-2168 GCA_035913795.1 Bacteroidales bacterium | reverse complement strand
CATGAATCGTATCCGTTCGTCCAGAGCGCTGGAAAAGGAGTGTGGTCGCAATATCGAAGTGATGTGGCTGCTCAAAGGACTGGAGCCCGACCACAATACAATCTCCAACTTCCGGAAAGATAACTCAAAGGCCATACGCAAAGTATTCAGAGCCACGGTACAAATAGCCAAACACTTTGATTTGATAGGCGGACAACTTGTTGCCGGCGACAGTACCAAGCTTCGCGCCCAGAACTCGAAGAAAAATAACTTCAATCCCAAAAAGATAGAAAAGCATATAGCCTATATCGACAAGAAACTGGAAGAGTACAGCAAGATACTGGCAGGCGAAGACATGGACAGCCTGAGCGAAGCACAACGAGCTGAGATGCAGGAAGAGGTGACTATACACAGCGGTCGCAAAGCAAAATACGAGCAAATGCAGCAACAACTCCAGCAAAGCGGCGATACCCAAATTTCGACCTCCGACCCCGAAAGCCGCCAGCTAATTACCCGCAACAACATAACCGAAGTAGGTTACAGCGTACAAACCACCGTTGATGCCAAACATTGTATACCCATTGATTATAAAGTAACAAATGAAAACGATAGTAAAGCTATGGGAGGAATGCTTCGCAGGGCAAAAACAATTGTTGGGCATAGCGATTTTACAGCACTCTACGATAAAGGATATCACACCGGAAGCGAATTTGATTATGCCGACAAACAAAACGTAGAAGTAATGGTAGCAGTGCCGGATGTAGCCTCACATGCCCCAGATCCGGCATTTGATGTTGAACAATTCGTTTATAATAAGCAAGCTGATACATACACCTGTCCAGCAGGACAAACACTCACCACCAATGGCAACTGGTACAACAAAAGTAGGGGCAAGTCAACCAACAAGATAAAGCAATACACAACAAAAGCCTGCGCGGGCTGTAGCTTGCGGGCACAGTGCACCAAGAACAAAGGAGGTCGGATGCTGGAACGCTCCGAACATGCCGATTTGATACAGGCCAACAAACAAAGGGTAGAAGCCAATAAGGATCTCTACCGCCGACGGCAGGCCATAGTAGAGCATCCCTATGGAATCTTAAAACGACAATGGGGATTTAGCTACGTTTTAACCAAAAAAAGCATGAAGAGGGCAAGTGCAGATGTAGGTCTGATGTTTGTGGCATACAACATGCGAAGGATCATTAACATAATTGGGTTTGATGGCTTGAAAAAGTGGCTTGAAAGCCTTGTTTTTCGCTTTTTTGATCAGTTTTTCATGTTTTTGCACCATGCCATCACCAATACGGGATTACCGAAAAATCAAAATATTTTTCAGCCAGTAGCATTTTACATCCTATTAGGCTGTATATTTGGTGGTATAATTAATTAGCGGGGGTTTTTGGACGGACTGCCGTTATAGCGCATTATATTCCGACAGACAAACCACTGACTAAAAGACAATTACAAAGAAATATATTCAAATTATGAAAGAAGGAATTGTAGAGACATTTTCACTTTTACATGACGGCTATCTAGAATTTATTGAAGGAAATGAATCAGAATTAAGAATTAATATTTCTATAGATTTCCTAGTGAAATACCTAAATCAAGACTACACTTCACTTAACGTTGTTTTGAATGACATTTCGGGAATAGAATACATGGACTGGTCAGACAAAAAAAACGTATTTTCTGATTTAGAAACAATTATCTCGATAGCAAGCGGAATATGGTTAACCAAATGTGATTTTAACATAGATGGTAAAATTGCAATCCATGGACATGGTGGAAATTCAAATGATGAAACTTCCTGCGGTGGAAGTATATTATTTAAGGGAGAAAAATACCGAATTATTGATGAAGGAGGAAATGATTTAAGTTTAAGCCAGTTAAAGAATCTGAATAACCTTTATTGGAATGATTTTGCTAAGAAAACATAATGAACAGACAAGGACTACCAAAAGCATTGATATAACCCGAAAAAAATAACCTTAAAAAAAATAACGCGCTATAATAAATAGGAATATGAGCGGCACGCAGTGCCCAGCGATTATTCCCGGTTGAACTACATTTCGGCAAGCTCAATGTAAAACATTTCAACAAGCTCAATGCAGCGTATCCCGGTTAGATTCTGAAGAAAATAGTTGGTTATTTTTTCTCTATGTACTTTCTGCCTGTTTTATACATGC
>JAMIIA010000068.1:0-52650 GCA_035913795.1 Bacteroidales bacterium | reverse complement strand
AAGTTGGTAGTTCAGAGGAGCATAGAGACCCCCGTTGGCAAACGTGGAATAGAGGCCGGCCAATTGCTCGAGGGTGGCACCGCAACCTCCTAAGGCAGCAGACAAGCCCAAATCTGAGGTTGAATTTCCGATGTGTAAAAAGCCTGCTTGTTGCAAAGCATCAAAAAATACTTCGGTTTTCAAGTCGGACAATACTTTAATGGCAGGCACGTTGAGCGATGCCGCAAGTGCTTCTTCTATACTCACCGGGCCATGAAAACTACCATCGTAATTCTCGGGTTCATAACCCGAAAAACTTATCGGCACATCGCTTACAATGGTTTTAGGGCTTACAAGACCGGCATCGAAAGCAAGGGCATACACAAGGGGCTTCAAGGTACTGCCTGGCGACCGCAAAGCCCTGATACCATCGACCTGACCCCCATCGTCGACATTGTTAAAACCAGCCGACCCCACATAGGCCAGCACCTGGCGGGTTTGGTTGTCGACAACCAGAGCCATGGCATTTTTAATGTTTTTAAAATACAAGGCTTTCACATAATTGCTAACCAGGGCTTCGCAGGTGGCCTGCATTTCCGCATCGATGGTGGAGTAGACGAGAGAAGCCCCGGCATGAAGTTTCAAGCGGTACGACAGGTGGGGGGCCCTTTTCGGAACTGGCCGGCGAAATGCTCCTACGGGTTCGGTAATGCCATCGCTTACTGCGGCGCTATCGAAAATACGAGTCGAAAGATAGCGTTGAAGCCATTTGTTTCTTTCTTCGAATAATTTATTTTCATGCAAACCAAGCTGCAGACTAACTGGCCGGTTTGGCACTATGGTGAGTGTGGCAATTTCGCCGGCACTCAGGTGGTTGGGCAGTTTGCTAAAATAGAGTATCGAAGCGGCTTTGATGCCTTCGATGTTGCCACCATAGGGCACCAGATTCAGGTAAAGCTGGAGTATTTCCTTTTTCGAAAATTTCCACTCGAGTTGAAGAGCCCTGAACATTTCTGCGAATTTATTGGTGTAGCTGCGTTCTTTCGGCTTAAGCAGGCGCACCACCTGCATGCTTATGGTAGATGCCCCGGAAGTGCGTCTTCCTTTACGAAGATTGTTGAAGGCAGCTCTCACCACCGATACTGGATTAATGCCCGGATGCCAGTAAAAAAAGCGGTCTTCTTTCAATAAAAAGGCTTTTTTAAGCTCTGGGGTAATCTCTTCTGAAAGAATTTGCATGCGCCATTTATCGTCTGTGCTAAGGTAGGCATTAAGCATGCTGCCATCGCGGGCCAATACTATCGGCGAATAGCTTATTTGCACACGAAGCGGGAATAAAATGTTCAATAACATAAAAAGAACAAACAAACCTAAAAGCACGAACAAAGACCTCCGGAGAGAAAGGGGTATTCTCCTATAGAGGATTTGCAATTGCTGAACAAATGCTTTGAAGTAAGCCGTATATTCTGATGTTCGAAAAATCAAGCAGCAAGGTTTTGGAATGTTTAAAGATAAGTTTTTTGGTATTAGAACCGAAACGGAATTGACTCTATGGGCGGCAGAAACAAAAAAAGCAGGACCTGCGAGAGTCCTGCTTTAATACTATATTATTTGGTATTAGTCTGCCAGATTGGGGTTGGCGTCAATGGCAGCCTGAGGTATTGGGAAAACTGTGCGTTCGGGGCCCGAAGCATCTTTTTCCCACCAGGCATCACCAAATTTTCCAAAACGGATGAGATCCTGACGACGGTGAGCCTCCCAAAACATTTCCCTTCCACGTTCTTCCAAAATCTGGTCGAGAGTAACGTTGGCCCAAGGATCCAATCCTGCACGCGAACGAATCATATTGATGTATTCATCGCCATTTTCGCCTTGGCGAATCATGGCTTCACCCTTCATCAACAAGATATCGGCATAACGGAAAATTGGAAAATCGTTGCTCAAATCGAATTTTGCACCCATTTTAATTTCGAACTTTTGCACCCTTGCGCCGGACATACGAATGGCTTTATAAGACAGCCAGAAGGTTTGTGCTTTTACCATAACCAGCATAGGAATAAACGGATCAAGTACAAGGTTAGCTTTTGCAATATTGTCGTAAAGTGGTTCTCCAGTGCTTGAATATTGCGGACCTACAAGAAAATAAGCTTCCTTTCGCTTGTCATCGGTTGTGAAGGTTTTAAAGTGATCTTCCACAGCACAGAAACCATTCCATGTGCCAGCAGTCATATCGAACTGATATTGCTGTTCGTAATGCAAAGTTCTCAAGTGCAATAGAAATCCGCTATAACTATCTTCATCATAGGGTATTTCCCATATGTTTTCCGGGGAGTTCTGATTTTCGGTAACAAAAGCACCTGTAACAGTGATTTCCAAACGATAAAGCCCAAGGGCAATTACACTGTCGCAGGCAGCTTCTGCTTCGTCCCAAAGATCGGTACGTCCGGTGTATGTTTCCGCATTTAAATACAGTTTGGCAAGCAGGCTATAGGCCATTCCTTTGCTTACGCCTGTCTTTGTAATATCTTCTGATAATAAAGGGATACTGGATTCAATATCCGTAACCACCGAATCGAAAAGGCTGCTTCGTGAAATTTTTGTAGGGTATTCGGGGGCATTGGAATAGGAGGTCACATAAGGGGCATCACCATAATTGTCGATAATCAGGTAATAATAATATCCCCTCATTATTTTTAGCTTTGCTTTAAAGGTGCTAGTTTCTTTGTTATCTTCCCATGTATTGGCTACTTCAATTAAACGGTTCGCTTCGGCTACTCCTTCATAAAACCTAAACCACATGTTATTAAGATCTCCGTTAAAGTTGTTCCAGGTATGAGTATGCAATTCTACCCATTTATTACCATCACCCCAGTCGCCATCGCGGGTAGGCACTACCATTTCATCGCTTGACACTTCCTGGGCATACCACCAGCCACCACCGTCATCGAGAAATGATTTCATAGGCAGATATACAGGTGACATGATAGTTGAAACTTGCTTCAAATTCTCCGGATAAAGCTCGGCTGGAATCCGGTCATAGATCTTATCATCCAGGTCAGTGCAGGCAATCGCTGCCACTGCAAGGATTATTAGATATAGTATTTTTTTCATGGTTCTTGAAATTAAAAAGTTACATTCAATCCAAACACATAACTGCGGGTTTTCGGGTACACATTGTACTGATCCAAACCTACCACCAGATCGTTGTCATCGTATTTCACTTCCGGATCCATTCCTGAATAGTCTGTAAGGGTGAAGAGGTTATTTACCGTAAAATAAATCCGGGCTTTCTTCATCCATTCCAGATTAGACACAGGAATATTATAACCCAGGCTGACATAATCTAACCTTAAAAAGCTGGCCTTTTCGATGTAATAACTGCTTACTGCCGGGGTGGCAGCAATTCGGGTTCCCGCTTCATACAAATCTAGCGCTTCGCGGGTGGCGTTGAAGTTAGGAAGGTTGTTATAGTTGGCAAAAAACATGCGGGTTACATTATAAATGTCATGACCAAATACTCCGCGTAAAGAGAAACCAATGTCAAAGTGTTTGTAAAGTGAAATGGTATTTGACCATCCGAGCTCAAAATCTGGTAGTCCCTGGCCCACCACAACGCGCATAGTATCGGCATAATTAGGATTTGTAGAAATGTTACCTTTTGCATCCTGGTATAAAAGGTTTCCAATTGAATCCATCCCCACATACTGCGGCATAAAAAAGGTGCCAATTTCATTTCCTTCTTCTAAAAATTGAGTCCAGGCATAGCCACCGGATACCCCGCGACCACTAATCCAACCTTTTTTCTTGTCACGGTCGGTCCATGAATAATTGGCTCCATCGAGTGATTCGAGTTTGATTTTATTGGTGGAAAAAATGAAATTTGTTGACCAGGAAATATTACTCTTTTCTATGATAAATGCAGATAGCATGGCTTCAAACCCTTTATTTCTAATCGATCCTGCATTGGCCCAGGTAATTTCTGAAGCGTTTGGTGGCTGAGGAACCCTGTATTCGTTGAGGAGATCATAGGTGCGTTTGTTATAAAACTCAAAAGATCCTGAAATCCTGTTCTGCAAGAACCCAACATCCAGACCAATGTTGTATTCTTCATTTTCTTCCCACTTCAAGTCTTCATTGTTGTTGCGAGCAGCCTGAAAAGCAATGGCATCCTCGCCTGTATCGAAATTAGGAGCAGTACCATAGACTTCGTATGTAAGTATACTTCGGTAATTTGAAAATTCCTGATTTCCGGAAATACCCCAGCTAGCCCTAAGTTTTAGTTGCGAAAGGAAATCGAATTGCTGCATGAAACTTTCGGAATGTACATTCCATGCGGCAGAGGCGGAAGGAAACAGACCCCATTCGTTGTTTTTACCAAATTTCGAAGAACCATCTTGCCGCAGTGTACCTGTAAAGAAGTATTTCGAATTATAATTATACACTGCACGTCCGAAGAATGAAATAATCCGGAATGATCCTTTCCATGATCCAATATCACCCGCATTCACATCCAATAAAGATCCTAAGTTATTCGATTTTACATAATCAGAATATGGGTCATTTCCTTGCGCAAAAAAACCAGTTTCTGTATCCTCCTGAAACGAATATCCAGCCACAGCATTCAGATTGTGTCTGCCAAAAGAATTATTATAGCGTAGGGTAGTTTCGAGAAGTTTCGACTCGTAATTTTTATACTCTCTTTTACCATATCCCGAGGTTGTATTGTTACGGAAGGTAGAAGGCTCAAAAATAAAATGTTCGGAATCGTCGCGTCGGTAACCAAGGTTAAGTCCGGCTGAAAATCCGGCATATATATCAAAGTCCATATTGAGATTACCAAGATAACGTTTGGCATCGCGTTCGTCTTGTCTTTGTTCAATAATGGCAACCGGATTAAAATAATTAAAGTCTCGCGAGATTTCGAAATAGTTGCCAAGTGAATCGTAAACAGGATCGGTTGGGTTGCGTTGCAGAGCCTGATAGATTACATCGTTCGAACCGCTTCCTGAATAGCTTACATAATCATTGTGTTCTATTGTTGCTGACAAAGTAGCCCCAATTGTAAGTTTGTTGTTGATTGCTTTTTGGGTTAAACTTAAACGTCCAATAGTTCTATTTTTATCGCTACCTTTTATTACTCCCTCAAAATCTGTATGAGTAAGTGAAAGACTATAATTGGATATTTCTGATCCACCCGATGCCGCCAAGTTATAGTTTTGAGTATAACCTGTACGGAAGATTTCGTCCTGCCAATCTGTGTTGGCACCGTTATCGGTAAAGGAGATGTTGTTTGTATCGGCCCAAGTTCTAATTTCATCTGCCGAAAGCATGTCGTATTTTTTGGCAACCTTATCAATAGAAAAGTAAGTGTTAAATTCAACCGAATTTAATTTAGAAGTATCGCCTTTCTTTGTTTGTATCAATATTACTCCATTAGCACCTCGGGAGCCATAAATTGCGGTAGAAGAAGCATCTTTCAATACGTTAAATGATTCAATATCTTCAGGTGCAATGGTGGTGGGATCAACACCAGGTACACCGTCCACCACATAAAGCGGATCGGTATTGGACCTAAAACCGGAGGCTCCCCGAATTTTGACTTTAAACCCAGCATTCGGGTCGCTACCAGGCTTGCTGATGCTTACCCCGGCTACTTTTCCCTGAATACTCTGAATAGGATCCTGCATCATCCCCTGGTTAAAATCTTCGGAGGTAACCATGGCCACAGCACCTGTTTTATCGCTCTTTTTCTGGGTACCGTAACCAATCACAATTATTTCGTCGAGTTTGGCGATGTCTGGCACCATTTGCACATCGATCTGGCTTTGGTTTCCTAAATCGATTTCTTCGGAAAGGTACCCGATAAAGGATACTACCAGCTTTTCGCCGGCTGCAAAGGTGAGTGAGTAATTGCCATCGATGTCAGTAGTGGTACCAATCTCTGTACCTTTAATTAACAAGGTTGCACCAGGCAATGCTTCGCCAGTATTTGCGTCGCTGATTTTGCCAGTAAGTGTCTTTTCCTGTCCGTGGAGCATATTAGCCCACATAAAAGCACTTAAAAACAAAAGCGTTTTTAGGCAGTAAAGTTTTTTCATAGATTATTTGTTTGTTAGGGTGTTTATTGCCTTGCAATATACATTTTTTTTTAACTGACAATCGGGCTGTTTGTTCTGACGAGCAATAGTCCCTAAGCAAATTGCTCAGGATATACCCTTGCAATTCCCTTCCAGACTTTTCCAAATGGTTGAATCTATCTCAAAAACTTTTTAGTAGATTTATAGATAAAATTTTCGATTACTCGCTAATGATTTTCTACTTAAAAAACCAAATTCACCATGAAGCAGCTCTTACCATTTTTATTCCTCGCTTTTGCCCTGCAGGCTTGTAACAAGGAAAACAAAATTCGCGTAACCGACACTTCGTTCAGCGAAATTGTTGAAACCAACAGCCTCATTGGCTTTACTTTTAGCGAACCTCTGGTACCCGATTCTCTGGTCGGTTTGTGGTTGAGCGATAATTTAGTGGAGTTTACCCCTGCCATCGAGGGTAGTTTTAAGTGGACCAGCCGAGAAGAACTTGTGTTTATTCCACGCACCAATTTAGCGCCTTCCACTCAATACGAGGTAAAGCTTAGCCGCCAGATTCTTCAGTATAAAAAAGGTGCTTCTTTTTCAGGCGAAACTGAGTTTAGCTTTCAAACACCCTTGTTATCCCTTACCCAAGCCCGCGCCTATTGGGATGCACCTGCAGAGTCGGGCGGAAAAGCGCTGTTAAAGTTTATTCTTCAGTTTAACCATGAAGTAGACCCCAATCACCTGAAAGATTTACTTGAAATAGAGATCGAAGGAAATTCAACAACCTTTATTTTGGAACAAACTTCTGCAGCACGCGAAATAAGCTTTACGCTCCCTGAAATTAAGGCTGAAGATAAAGACCTCGATGCCCTGGTAATCATTTCCAAAGGCATGCTTCCAGTCGGGGGAAGCCTTAAAACAACCCGCGATATCGAAGAGAGCATTGCTGTATTATCGCCTTTCAAGTTAAATATTCTCGATTTCCAGACAGGACACGACGGGTCGGTGGGTACTATTATGGTATATACCACCCAGGCGGTAAAAAGCGAAAATTTCAAGAGCTTTATTCAGATTTCACCCGAACTAAAATATTCGTATGAGATTTTTCCAGATTATTTCCTGATTAAAAGCGAAAGTTTCAATGTCGAATCCCAGTATACCCTTTTAGTGAAAAAGGGCTTGAGCGGCCGCATAGGTGGAGAAATTAAACACGACTATGAGCAAAGCATTTCGTTCGGCAATGTGGAGCCTACCTTGCGTTTTAACGACTCTCAGGACTTTTACGTCTCGGTAAAAGGTAACCGTAACATGGAAGTGGCCATTATCAATATTCCTGTGGTTCAACTAAAAGTTACTAAAATTTATGAAAACAACATTCTTGCTTACCTGCGTGCCTCAGAAAACAATTACTACAACGATTATTACGATGAGTATTATTACGAAGACTATTATTACTACAATTCGGGGGTGGATGCCGAGCAACTAGGCGATGTAATTCTCGAGAAAGAAATAGAAACCACCTCGTTGCCACGAAGAGGCATTAATAAGCTGCTCACACTCGATTTTGCCGATCAGCTCGCTGATTTCCCCGGAGTGTACCTGATCGAGGTAAAGGACAAGGAAAATTATTGGCGAAAAACCACCAAGCTGGTTTCCATTTCCGATATCGGAATAATTGTAAAAGAAGGAGTAAACAGCATCAGCGTTTTTGCCAATTCCATAAAATCTACCGAACCACTTGCCGAGGTTGAATTGACTTTTATTGGATTGAACAACCAGGTTACTTTCAAAGGAAAAACAGACAAAGAGGGTGTTTTGGTCTACTCTTTCGATAAAGCGCTGACTCCTAATTTTCATACAAAATTAATTACAGCCCGCCTTTCTAAAGACTATAATGTAATACCTTTTAACCAAACCCAGGTGAATACCTCGCGTTTCGATGTAGGCGGTCTTTACCAAAACCAGTCGGGCATTCAGGCCTATTTGTATGCCGAACGAAACCTCTATCGTCCGGGTGAAACCATTCACCTATCGGGCATCCTGCGCGATTACCAATGGAAGTCGCCAGGTTCTCTTCCGCTGAAAATAAAGATAAGCTCACCTACAGGCAAAACATTTAAGCTCATTAAAAAGAGCCTGAACGAATATGGATCCTTCGAAACGGATGTGCCTGTTCCGGCTAACGCTTCTACAGGCTCGTATGCGATAGAGGTGTTTACAAGCCACGATGTGCTGATTGGTTCTGAGGTTATTAAGGTAGAAGAGTTTATGCCTGACCGGATTAAGGTAAAGTCCGAGCTCGACCGCAAAGAAGTGAAGCCCGCAGAAAAACTGGATTTACTCATTGAAGCACTCAACCTCTTTGGTCCGCCAGCTGCCAACCGCAACTACGAAGTAGAAGTATCGACTTCGCGCATTGGTTTTTATTCAAAACAACATCCTTCGTACAATTATACCCTCGAAGGCAGCCAGCAAGAATTTAGCTCTTTTAACCGAAGCGGATTAACCGATGCAAACGGCCGCGCCAGGGAGAATTTTGATATTCCCGATCACTGGAAACATATCGGTATGCTGAATTCCAATGTGTTTGTTACCGTTTTCGACGAAACAGGGCGCCCTGTTAACCGCCTCACCTCCTTTAAAGTAATTACCCAGGATATTTTCTATGGCGTCAAATCCGAAAACTACTATGCTGCTACGGGGCAGCCTGTGCGTTTCGACCTGATTGCTGTAGACAAAGAAGGCATTGCCAAGAGTGGTGTAAAAGCGCGAATGAAGCTCATACGGCACGAGTATAAAACAGTGCTTTCGAGCACAGGGAGTTATTACCGCTACCGTTCAGAACCAGTAGAGGTTGTAGTAGAAGAAAAAACAATTACCCTTAACGAAACCAATGCAAGTTTCAGTTTTGTTCCCGAGCTGTCTGGCCAATACGAATTGCGGATCTCAGCCCCCGATGCTTCAACCTACATCAGTCAGAGCATTTATGCCTACGGTTGGGGAAGTACCAGCTATTCGTCTTTTAAGGTGAACAAAGAAGGAAATATCGACATTGAGCTCGACAAAGAAAGTTACCAAACCGGCGACAAAGCAAAAGTCCTATTAAAAACACCTTTTGCCGGAAAGGTGCTGGTTACCGTCGAAACCAACAAAGTGCTCGAGCATTTTTACCTCGAAACCGATGCACGGGCTGCCTCCTTCGAACTGGAGATTAAAGAACATTTCGTGCCCAATGTTTACATCACAGCCAGCCTCATTAAACCTCACGGCAAATCGGATATGCCCCTTACCGTGGCACATGGTTTTGCCCCAGTAAAGGTTGAAAAGGCCTCGAATAAAATGAAAATAGCGATTACTGCGGCAGAAAAATCGCGATCGAATTCCAAACAGCTGATCAAAATAAAAGCTTCACCGAACGCAGCCATCACAGTGGCTGTGGTGGACGAAGGCATTCTGCAGGTTGGGGGATATGACAGTCCCAATCCCTACGAATTTTTCTACCAGAAGCGCGCACTGGAAGTAAACAGCTATTCAATCTATCCTTACCTCTTTCCCGAGCTGGAAGGTATTCGCAGTGCTACCGGAGGCGGCGATGGCGAGATGGATGCACGAAGGCTCAACCCATTGCAAAACAACAGGGTTCAACTGGTTTCTTTCTGGAGCGGTATTTTGTATACCAACAGCCGTGGCGAAACTCAATTTGAAGTATCTATACCCGAATTTTCTGGCAGCCTTCGTGTGATGGCTGTTGGCTATAAACAACACGAAGTATTCGGCTCTGCCGAAGCCAGCATGTTGGTAGCCGATCCCTTGGTACAGAGTGCCGCCTTGCCAAGGTTTCTGAGTCCGGGCGATAAGATTGAAGTTCCTGTAATACTCACCAATACCACCGACAAACAAGCCCGATGCAAAACCACTATTGAGGTAAGCGGGCCAGTGATCATAGAGGGCGAGCGCAGTCAGAGTGTCACCATCGCCCCTCGGGCCGAAGACCAGGTAGTATTTAAGCTTTTAGCCAACCAGGAAATTGGCGAAGCAAAAGTGGTAATCCGCACCTCGGCTTTGGGCGAAGAGTTTGTACAAACCACCCTGATTCCGGTGCGTCCCTCGTCGCCTTTGCAGAAAAGAAATGGATCGGGGCAGCTGGCAGCTGGCAAATCGCAAACGATTGAGCTAGATGCTACACTTTATCTTCCGCAGAGTGTAGATCTAAAACTTGTGGTGAGCAACAATCCTCTGGTTCAGTTCAGCAGCAGCCTTGAATACCTTGTGGGCTATCCGCATGGTTGTGTAGAACAAACCATTTCAAAGGCTTTTCCGCAAATTTATTATGCCGACATGGTGAAGCTTTTAAAAAGCAACACCAAGGCCTCGAACGATGCCCTGCAGAACGTGCAGGCTGCCCTGGATAAATTAAGGTTGATGCAGCTTTACAACGGAGCTCTTACCTATTGGCCAGGTTCCGGCACCGAAACCTGGTGGGGCAGTGTGTATGGAGCCCATTTTGCCCTCGAGGCGCGCAAGGCAGGTTACGAAGTCGACGAGGAGTTTCTGAATGGCCTGCTAAAATACCTGAAAGAGAAACTAAAAGAAAAAAGTTTTGTGACCTATTATTTCAACTTCAACCAGAAGAAAGAAATAGCACCCAAGGAGGTAGCTTATTCTTTGTATGTACTAAGTCTGGCCGGCGAAAAACCAACCGCCTTGCTTAACTATTACAAAGCCAATGCCCACCAGCTCAGTCTCGACTCGAAATACTTACTTGCAGGGGCCTATGCCCTCACCGGCGACAAACAGAAATTCAAAGAAGTGTTGCCTCTGGCTTTTGAAGGCGAGAAAGCCAATCGCACCTTTGGCGGCAGCTTCAATTCGTACCTGCGCGATGAGGCCATTGCACTGAATGTAATGCTAGAAACCGATCCCGAAAACCAACAGATAGGCATACTTTCGCAGCATGTGTCGAAAGCCTTGTTGTCGAACCCCTACCTTAATACCCAGGAAAGAACTTTTGCCTTTCTGGCTATGGGCAAGGTAGCCAGGTTAGCTTCGAAATCAGAAGTTTCTGGCACGGTAAAAGGCAATGGAACTACTCTGGCCAACTACAGCAACAATTCGGTAACCCTGAATACTTCGCAGCTGAAAGGCAAGAAAGTGAGCATCGAAAATACAGGCAAGGGCCCTGTCTATTACTTTTGGGAAAGCCAAGGCATTACCCAGGATGGATCGTACAAGGAAGAAGATAGTTACCTGGCTATTCGCAAAACGCTCTACAACCGGAACGGACAAGCACTGAACAATCTTTCATTTGTCCAAAACGAGCTGGTATTAGTCGAACTGGCTCTTCGATCGTTAAATAATTCGATCGTGGAAAATGTAGCCATCACCGACATGTTGCCTGCCGGTTTTGAAATCGAGAATCCGCGTCTCACTAGCCTGCCGCCCGGAATGAGTTATCCGAACTACCAGAGTTTTGCAGACTACATGGATGTGCGCGACGACCGTATCAGTTTGTTCGTGAATGCGGAAACATCGACCCGCTATTACTATTACCTCGTACGCTGCGTTTCGCCGGGAGTGTTTGTAATGGGACCGGCTGCTGCCGATGCCATGTACGACGGAGAATACCATTCGTACCATGGGGGAGGAGAGGTGATTGTGGAACGAAAATAATTTCCAAACACTATTGAGCACCGCACTTACTCTTTTTAAAAGTACGGTGCTCAACTATTTGTATTCTTTTCTTTTGCTTATTTAAAATAACCATTCTACTTCGAAACGATGCTTCCCGCAGAAAGCTGTCGGGGTATCAACTCAACTTTTAAAATTTCGGACTCACTTATTTAACATAATTTGTTAGTCGAAAACAACCTGCTCATCAGTATGTTTTTTATTTTTGAGGCATAAAGCTTCCTGCCATTCACACCATGTGTATACACAAGCCTAAAATCAGACAAAAAGCACAAAGCATGGGAATCGCGCAGGACCCTTGCAGACATTTCATTTTGAGTTGCCTGATAATGCTCTTTGGTATCAATCTTTCTTTGCCTGCACAGATAAATCCAACCCGTCAGCTTATTTATGGCCGGCAATACTTGCATGACGAAGAATACACCCAGGCTATCAGAAGCTTTAACCTTGTATTGACCTACAATCCTGACCATGCCGATGCTTTGTTTTTAAGGGGATATGCCAAATTTCAACTTTCTGATTATTATGGTGCTAGCGAGGATTTTACCAAAGCATATGCAAACAATCGCTTTCTCACCGATGCACTCTACTACCGTGCCATTGCGGCTATAGAAATGAACCAATACCAGCAAGCCCTGAAAGACCTGATACTCGCCATTGACATTGACGACAGACAAGGAGAGTATTTCCATGCCAGAGCCTATCTGCACACGGTATTTGGCGATACGCTTGGAGCCATCAGCGATTATGAGAAATCGATACAACTCAACGCTGCCAATCCGGGAGTACACCTTAATCTGGGTTTGCTGTATTTATACCGTAAAGACTATTTAAAAGCCTCTGATCATGCAAACAAGGCATTGATTATTGATCCTTCGAATAGCGAAGCGCACTTATTAAAGGCCAATATTGCACACTTTCAGCAGCAATACCCCGAAGCCATTAAAGAGTATCTTTCGGTTTTAGAGCAGGATAGTACCATGGCCAAAGCTGCATTTTATTTGGGAATTTGTTACCAGGAGACAAAGAAATACGACAGTGCTTTGGTGTATTTTAATAAAACCATCCAACTTAATCCAGACAACTCGGTGTGCTATTACCATCGGGCTCTGTTGTATGCCGAAACAGAACAATACCCTTTGGCAATGGCTGATTTGGATAAGGTAATTTCTATCAACCCCAATCATTTATTCTCCTACCATTTGCGGGGAGTAGTTAAAATATACATGAAAGATTATACCGGTGCCGAGTCGGACTTCTCGAAAGCCATAGAACTCTATCCGCTTATGCTCGATGCTTACCAAAACCGAGCCTATGCCCGCGGATTGCAAAACAAAATCGATGGCTATTATTCCGACAAGAGTAAGGTCGACAGCCTGCTTGCACAGGCTGAAAATGGAATTGATGATGTTAATCTCGATTATTTTAAATCCATTACCGACCTCAGGTCCGATTTTACCAATGCCGCGCAGGTGCAGCAAAGCCGTATTCAATATGTCGAACAACAGATACGCCTGATACCCCTTTATCACCCAGTGCCTGAGTGGAAACAACAGTACTATGGAAATTCCCTATCGATTGCGGCAGTTTTTGAAAATCCTGTCGACAGCCTGAACCTTCGTTTGGTGAATTACGATTACCTGGAATTGACGCCTTCGGAGCTGGAAAATATGAAATGGCTTCTGGAAGAATCGCATATTGACAGACCAGAAAGTGAGGCGTTTAGAGTGATGAAATCAATTATTCTGTCGTGGCAAAGAGAGTATGATTCTGCATTAAAAGTACTAATAAATTTGCCAGAAGATATTAAGCCGGAGGCTTTTAGCTTGTTTCTACAGGCGAATTACCACTATTTAATCGGAAGCATTGCCAACAGCCTTCAGTCGAATTCATTTTCTTTGGAGAATGCAAGCTCGCCAGGAATGCTTCAGTCAGATATCCCTTTACCAAATACTCATAACCTGGAGGCTATTGCACTTTATACACAAGCCATTGCAATGGCCCCAGCGTATCTTCCAGCCTACTTTAACCGTGCCATTGCTTACAGCGAACAAGGAGATTACCCAGAGGCAATTGCCGATTTAGACAATTGTATTGAATCATCAGAATTGAGGGCGGCAGCACTCTTTAACCGGGGACTGCTCCATATCGGAATAAAAAATTATGCCCAGGGTTGCACCGACCTTAGTAAGGCCGGTGAATTGGGCATTGCCAATGCATACAGGGTAATTTATAAGTATTGCAGCCAGACGAATTAGGCTTCTACCGGGCTTTTCCAGCGAGGCTTTAGACGTGAGTGGGCGGATTCTTCAGACTTTTGTTTTTTCTCTACCCTGCGTTCCTTGATACTTTTTACGGCTTCGCGCTTCTTTTTGCCATCGTGCAAACTTTTGTCGTGTCCCATGGTAATGACAATTTAAGGGTTAAACTGAACATTAAATTTAATCCATTGGAAAGAAAATGTCAAGCAAAAGGGTATTAAAAGAATGCCCATCAAACTAATTTCTAAAAGAGGGAAATGACTTTTTTAGTAAGAACTAAATGTATTTCGAAACCACAGCAACAAGATCGTTCGAACGGATAGGCTTGGAAAGGTATTCGGTAAATCCGGCTTTAAGGGCTTTCTCCCGGTCAGAAAGCATGGCATATGCTGTTTGCGCCACCACTGGCAAGTTTGGTCTCATTTGCCGAATGGTTTCCAGGGCAGTATATCCATCCATGTTAGGCATTTTTATATCCATCAGCACCAAGCGTATGTCTTCGTTCAAGCTAACCTGTTCGATAGCCTCAATGCCATCGTACACATGAATAATGCGGCAATTAAGTTCTTTGAGTGCCACTTCAATAAACAAGTAGTTAATTTCTTCGTCTTCGGCTACCAAGATCAGTGGTTTCTCAGAAATACCGGAAACTGACACTCCTTTTACTTTTATAAGCTCTGCGGGCTCTTCATACACTGGATTGTAAGGCAAGCTAAAATAGAATTTCGAACCTGCGCCCTTGTCCGATTCAAGCCAGATTGTTCCACCCAATAATTCCACATTTCCCTTGGCGATAGTAAGTCCAAGCCCGGTGCCACCATAAGCGCGTGTGGCATCAGATTCAACCTGGTGAAACCTTTCAAAAATCCGCTCGTGCCATTCGGGGGCAATTCCAATACCTGAATCTTCGACATAAAACTCCAATAAGTCGTCCTTAATCTTATAACCAAACAGCACATGCCCCTGATGGGTAAATTTTAGAGAGTTGCTTAAGAGGTTAGACAATATTTGGGTTAGTTTCGAAGAATCGGTGTAAATATGGCTTTGACGGTCGTTTAAATCTTTATGGTGCGAGATAACCAGGTTACGGTCGGCGGCTTTTTTGTTGAATTTAAGGAAAAGGTCCTGCATCAGCGCATTCAGGTTCACTTGTTCATTGACTACTTCCATCTGCCCTGTTTCGAGCCTGGAGATGCTTAAAACATCGTCGACAATGGCCAATAGCTGATTCGAACTCTGGTTGATGACCTCAATGTAGTAGCGTCGGTCGTCACTATTAAGCTCATCGTTGTTCAATAAGCCAGAAAAACCCAGTATACCATTTAAGGGTGTGCGGATTTCGTGCGACATGTTTTGTAAGAATGCCGATTTTAGCCTGTCGCTCTCTACAGCCTTTTCCTGAGATCGCTTTAGCTCCACTTCAATTTTTTTGCGCTCGGTAATGTTATCAATTGTAACCAGTGCTTCTTTTGGTTCGTCTGCACGCAATAAGGTGGTTGACAACAGCATATGATACTCCGAAACAGATGAATGAAAGTTCACTTCAACCTTCACATGCTCAGTTCCATGTGCAAAGGTATCGCGCAGGGTTGTTCGAATGAGGCAATTTTTGCAATTTCGTCCGGATGTGCAGCCATAATCCGCTTCTGAAACATGGATACAATTATAAGCCTGCCCAAAACTGGAAAATCCGGTTTGTTGGTTTAACAGGTTCAATTCTTGAAGGCCTTTTTTATTAATCTGCAGAATCTCCTGCTTTTCATTGACAAGCATCATAATCACGGGTGCCCCGTCGAAAACTGCCGACATGCGTTTTTCGCTCTCCACGAGCTTGTTTTCGGAGAATTTGATTGTGGTGATGTTTCGGCTAATCACCAGGAGTGCGGGTTCGCCATTGTAAGTGGTTTTGGCTATCACTCCGCTGTACCATATTATATTACCTTTCTTGTCAATGAGCCTGTTTTCGAAAACCTCCGTATGAGAATTATTACTTGCCAGCAGATCGGTGATCTGAGAGAGTATCAGCTTACGGTCTTCGGCAGGGTGGAGCAATACTTTTTTTTCGCTGTCCATTAAATCTCTGAGTGTATATCCTGTCTGACTTTCGAGCGACTTGTTTGCAAACAAGGGTACACCCTTATAGTCAACAACCATTATGATATCGGGAAAAGACTCCACTAAGGTGCGCAGGTTTTCTTCTGTTTCTTTGCTAGCGGCAAGGTCTATTCCCATGCCCAGGAAAAAATCGCTGTTACCGCTTTTATGAAGGTAGCCAGCCATCAGGTAAGGTCGTTTTTTTCCATGTTTGCTTACCAGGTTTAACTCCATTTCAAGTGGAATACTCCCTATTTTGCTATACAATAATTCGATGGCTTTTTCATGGTCTTCCGGAGCCACAAAATCTGTGTAAGGTCTTCCAAAGAGTTCGTCTGAATTAAAGCTGCTAAGCTTTTCAAAATTTTTGTTCCATTGCACCAATTTAAAATCGACCTCAGTTTTTTGAAAAAGAAAGAAAACGCCTGGTAAACTGTTGATAAGGCCTTCAGAGAAATTACGTTCATTCATCAATTCTTCCTTTGCTTTTACCAGCAAAGTCACATCCCGGAAGAAGGTCAATATCAGGTTGTCTTTTATACTAAAAGCTATTTCAACTATTCTGATACTCCGATCTTTGCAGTATATCCGGTATATTTCAGGTTCCTGGGCTAGGCCACTTTTAAATGTTTTTTCGATGGATGCTTTCCATTTGTTAAGAGATTCTTCCCTGTAATTCTCATCGGGGTAAGCCAAGCTTACCCATGCCTCCAGGGTAGGTAATTCGTCGGGGGTATATCCAAATAGTTGCGTAAAACGATCGTTGATAAAATAGATCCTTCCATCGATATCGGCAATACCAATGGCTTCGGGCATTAAATTAATCAGCGATTTATCGAAAATAGGGTTATTCATTCACACACGCAATTATATCAGGTGTATTAAATTAATGAAAATCTATTAAAGAAGATGGAATAAAATAAAAAAAAGCAGGAATCAGTCCTGCTTTACTTGATATTTACTCAAATTGAGATTGTGTCAACTTCGATTTTGTAAACTTATAACGCAATTTTTCAGGCATTTACAACCTTATCACTGTTTTTCATTGACAGGTCAATTTTGTTTAACTCAGCCCTAAACATCGTTTCTGCGCAGAGGGCTAGGCTTTTTTATGTTTCTTAATCCATTCGCGTGCATTCACAAAGGCTTCTATCCAGGGTGAAACAATTTCACCTTTTCTTCTTTCCGGGTACCAGGCCCAGTTCCATGGGAAAATAGACCTTTCGAGATGGGGCATCATTACCAGGTGCCGACCATCAGTCGAATAAAGGGCTGCGGTATCGTAATGTGAGCCGTTTGGATTGCCAGGATACCCGGTATGGGTAAATTGCATGGCGATATTGTATTGGTTTGCTGGCAAGCCAAGGTTAAATTTTCCTTCGCCATGGGCCACCCATATTCCTAATCTTGTACCGGAAAGAGAACCAAGCATCACCGATTTGTTCTGTGGAATATCGACTGAAAGGAATATAGATTCGAATTTATGCGATTCGTTGTGGCTCATAAAAGGCTTCAACTTTAACTCAGGGGCTACCAGATTCAATTCTATCATTAGCTGACAGCCATTGCATACACCAAGACTGAGGGTATCGGGGCGGGCATAAAACTTTTCCAGAGCCTGTTTGGCTTTTGGGTTATATAGAAATGCACCTGCCCATCCTTTGGCACTGCCTAATACATCGGAGTTTGAGAAACCACCCACAAACACAATCATGTTCACCTCTTCGAGGGTCTCCCGACCGCTTATCAGGTCGGTCATGTGCACATCTTTTACATCCATGCCTGCCAGATACATGGCATACGCCATTTCGCGGTCGCCATTCACGCCTTTTTCACGAATAATGGCGGCCTTTATTCCAGAAGGTTCTCTGCGTGCCTGATCGATTCCATAGCGTTCTGGTTTTCCTTTAAAATCTGAAGGAAAAAAGAATTCAAGTTCTTGTTCTTTGTAATTCTCAAAACGCTCGTTGGCCAATCCTGCGGCGGTCTGTTTGCTGTCGAGAAGATAAGAAGTACGGTACCAGGTATCGCGCAAGGGGTCAATGTCGAGTGGCAGACAAGTGGTGCCGTTCACGATTATAAAACGACGATCGGTATTCACACGACCGATCACATCGGCACGTACTCCGTGGTCGTGTAGAAAGTCTAAAATTTCAAATTCATTTTCAACCTGAACAATAAGTCCCGGAGTTTCACTGAACAATACTCTTACAGGATCTACTTCGCCAAGTATCGATAAATCGGCATCAATACCGGTATTATTACGACAAAAACACATTTCCAGCATGGCGGTGATTAAACCACCTGAGGAAATGTCGTGGCCTGAAAGAATTTTGTTTTCATGAACCAATTGCTGCACTGCCTCAAAGGTCTGCTTAAAATAAGCGGAATTGCGTATCTGAGGGTTGGTAGCACCCAGATAGTTTCGGGTTTGAGCAAAACTACTGCCGCCAATCGGGAAACCCTCGTCAGACATGCTAATATAGATAATAGCCGATTGGGCAATAGGTTTAAGAACAGGTTCAATCACACGGGAAATGTCGGCAACCTCGGCAGTAGCAGAAATAATCACCGTGCCGGGCGCATAAACAACTTCTCCATCCGGATATTTTTGTGTCATCGAAAGAGAATCTTTTCCTGTGGGGATGTTAATGCCCAGAGCAATGGCAAAATTGCTGGCTGCCTCTACCGCGGTGTACAATCGGGCATCTTCTCCCGGATTTTTGCAGGGCCACATCCAGTTAGCACTAAGCGAAACGGATTTTAATCCCTCTGACAGGGGAGCCCAGATAATGTTCGTAAGTGCTTCGGCTATCGAAAGCACCGAACCGGCAGCCGGATCGATGAGTGCTGTGACCGGAGCATGACCAATGGCTGTTGCAATGCCCTTGTTGTTTCTGAAATCGAGTGCCGAAACTCCAAGGTTATTTAAGGGTAACTGCACCGGTCCGGCGGTTTGTTGTTTGGCCACCCTTCCGGTAACCGAACGGTCAACTTTGTTAGTAAGCCAGTCTTTGCAAGCAACTGCTTCGAGCTGAAGTACCTCTTGTATGTATTCGATTAATTTTTCGGCCGAATAAGTCACTGCAGGATAAGGTTTGTCTAAACGGCTATCGTTGAGTATAGTTTTGGGTGGATTTCCGAACATATCGCCCAATTGAAGGTCGATGGGCCTATTGCCTTCTTTGTCGATAAAACTAAATTGATGGTCGCCCGTAGTTTCGCCTACCACATAAATGGGAGCGCGTTCCCGCTGGGCAATACGCTTCAGGGTTTCGATGTCTTGTTCTCTCATCACCAATCCCATGCGCTCCTGAGATTCGTTGCCGGCAATTTCTTTAGCAGAAAGGGTAGGGTCCCCTATGGGCAGCTTGTCCATGTATATGCGCCCACCAGTAGCTTCAACCAATTCGGAGAGGCAATTGAGGTGCCCTCCGGCACCATGATCATGAATGGAAACGATGGTATTATTGTCCGATTCGGCCATGGCACGTATGGCATTGGTAACACGCTTTTGCATTTCGGGGTTCGAGCGCTGCACGGCATTGAGTTCAATGGCATTTTCGAATTCGCCGGTAGCGACCGAGGATACGGCTCCGCCCCCCATGCCAATGCGGTAATTATCGCCACCAAGCAATACTATCTTATCGCCAATACCAGGAATACCCTTTTCGGTGTCTTCTTTTTTACCATAGCCAATGCCCCCAGCAAGCATAATCACTTTATCGAAACCAAATTTTTTCGTATCGTCGGCATGTTCAAAAGTCAACACGCTACCGCAAATAAGGGGCTGGCCAAATTTATTGCCGAAATCGCTGGCACCATTCGAGGCCTTTATCAATATCTGCGCAGGGGTTTGGTAGAGCCATTTGCGCTCAGGCATGCCCTTTTCCCATTCCCGCCCTTCTTCAAGCCGCGAATAAGAGGTCATGTACACAGCAGTACCAGCAAGGGGTATAGCAGCTTTTCCACCGGCTACCCTGTCGCGTATTTCGCCTCCCGATCCGGTGGCTGCGCCGTTAAATGGTTCAACAGTGGTAGGGAAGTTATGGGTTTCGGCCTTTAGAGAAAGGATCGATTCTATGTCTTTTACCACAAAATAATCTGGCTTATCTTGGGTGGCGGGTGCAAATTGCTCAATTACAGGGCCCGAAAGAAAGGCACAATTGTCTTTATATGCCGAAACCACCTTGTTGGGGTGAGTGCGGGTGGTTAACTTAATGAGCTGAAAAAGTGTGCTTGTTTTCTCAACCCCATCGATCACAAAAGTACCGTTAAATATTTTATGCCTGCAATGTTCTGAGTTCACCTGCGAAAAACCAAATATTTCGCTGTCGGTGAGGGGTCTGTTCAGTTTTTTACTCAACCCATTCAGGTATTCTATTTCGTCGGCACTCAGGGCAAGCCCTTCCTGCTTGTTATAAGCCGCGATATCGGCAATGGCCAGTATGGGTTCGGGCTGTTTGCTGATGGTAAAAAGTTGCTGGTTGAGCCCTTTGTAGATACGCTGCAGCATGGGGTCGTAGTGGGGATTTTCTGCACTGGTAAGAAAGTATTCCTCAATACGGCGAATGCTGGTAATGCCCATATTTTGGGTGATTTCTACCGCATTGGTACTCCAGGGGGTAATCATCTCCTTACGTGGGCCAATATAAGTGCCATCCAATTGCTCTGCAGAAAGATGTGCAGCCTCAGAAAACAGCCAGCAAAGTTTTTGAATGGTTAAGGAATCTGGAAGTGAAGGGGTATCAATGGCAATTACATTGCCCGAAACGGTACGAAAGAAAGCGACCATGCTATAAATATCAGGTTATTTAACTCGCTGCAAAAGTAGTAAATACCTGAACGAATTTCGAAATTTCGAAGGGATATTTATGCACCAAATTTTGTGGAAAACCTTCTGGTAAAATAAGATTTTATGCCCAATGGAATTACTTAAAACTCTTCATAGCAAGTCCATAGGCTTTCATATAAAACTTTCCGAGCTTGTTCCAGTCGAACTGCACAGAAGCAGCTTCCACTTTGTTGCGCTGTGTAATTCGATCGCGACGGCTTTGACGTATAAATCTGAACATCATGTTGGCCAGGTTTTCTGCCGCCTCATAGTAACTTACATTTTTGCGTCTTATGAGGTATAAGCCTGCCTTTTCGTGTTCGGGTATATGGCTTGACACAAAGGAGCCAAAGCCTGCCAGGTCGCTAGTAACAGAAGGAATACCGCTGGCGCTGCATTCAAGGGGTGTGTAGCCCCAGGGTTCGTAATAACTTGGAAAAATTCCAAGGTGACAACCCCGGATAAACTGGTAATACTCCATGTGAAAGAGAGGGTTGGAGGTAGAGATGAAATCGGGGTGATACACGATTTTAACTCTGTCATCTTTATGATTGAGCAAACGGCTCATTTTCAAAAAATTCATGATCGGGTCGCCTGCTTCGTTACTAAGATTATGCGTAACTACTGCAGGCAAGCGCCGCGACTTCCAGGATTGTACATTCTGCCTCAACAAAAGGTTGGTATAATCATCGAGTAAGGAATTTAAGTCGGGCATTTTATAACCTTCCTCGTTGGAAGTAATGGAATAAAAAAGTTTTTTCGCAAGCTTATCATTCAATTGCTGGCAATTGCGCTGTATTTCTTCGAGCATGGCTTTGTGCTGTAACACATCGGGAATATAGCCTGTTACAGGATTTTTGGTAATAAAAAACATTACCACCGTCATGTCCGAACGCGACTCTTTTAACTTATGGTTTAAACGTGCAAGCGCCTCGAGCGTAAGATCGTAACCCTTATTCACGTATTCGAACCGGCCGGAAGTAAAGAAATACAAGGTTTTATTTAAATCGAAGGAATAACTATTGAAAAAATGCCCCATCACAAACTCACTGATTTTATCCTTGTAATGCATGTGCAGGTTCTGAAACTCGTGTAAGGCTTCGAAACGATTGATGTTAAGTCCATTCGGCAGGTAGATATCGGGTTCGCGGCCAAGCAGGTATTTGCATTCTTCGCCGGTTATTTCACTTACTGTGGTAAACACATGCGAGCCGTGTGCAGCGGCACGTTCGATGTTTACCTGTGCCTCGATATTAAAATGTTTCGCTTCGTGGGCCCAGTTATAGATTGGGAGATTATTGTAGAAATTGCTGTCGTTCATAGCCAGGTATCGGCCCAGCATGGTGGCATGCGTAGTAAAAACCACACTTACAGGCAGGTTTTCGCGCCTTAACTCAGGAATGCACGATGCAGCCATCCATTCGTGAAAATGTGCGATAATCCGTTTCTCATGACCAAATCGTCCGGAGAAAACACTCAGAAACTGGTGCACCTGGTGGCCGAATAGAAATATCTGATTGAGTAAGTCATCGTTATCAGGTATGGAAATATGGTGATGCTCCCACATCAGGTATTTCAGGTTTCCCAGGTAGGAGTAGCTGGTTCTGTAATCGAACAAAACCACCCTTGGGCGGCCTTCGATAAGCCAGGTACCATAGAAAATCCTATAGCCATGTTGGTTTAGTTCATCTACCGTTTGTGCAATCGGGTCGTCGGAATTTGTAATGGGTTCGAACAATGCAGCAGCACTTTGTTCGAAATATGGCCCGAGTAACACATAATTATCATATTTCCAATGCTCGAGTACCGAGGGTGCTTTCGACTTTATTACGGTATAGATGCCACCAACCTGGTTGCACACTTCCCAGGCAATCTCAAACAAAGAGGTGTTTTCCATCTCATCGTTCGAAATACGCTTTACATAGGCGCCCTTTGCGGCCTGCTGACGGATTACTTCTTTTCTGCTGCTCATTGGTAAACAAGTTTCATTCGATTATTAAAGTACTAAATATTCAGCGTAATAATTTGTTTTCAGTCATTTTTTAGAAAAAAGTATTTGAAAAAGTAATAATATCTTCCGGTGAACCTTCGCGAAGATAATGCCTTAATATCTGTTGAATATCGCTGTTATCGGAATAGGAATGAATGCAATCTGGCAGCAGGGAAGGGTCTTTCTCGTATTCTTGCCGGTCGAGGTAGCCATAGCCTTTGTATTTGCCCTTCTCCACCATTACGGCCGACAGCTCTTGCTCTGTGCGGCCTTTGTCGATGATAAAAAAACTGTTGTGCCTGAAGCGGTGCATCTCTACTATTTCCGAAGCCCGTCGATTGTAGGTTTCCGGACTTTCTATTCCAATGCAGGCACCCCGGCAACAACCAATCTCGTAATGAAAACAGGCTCCCATGGTCTGATACAAACCACATAATTTTTGGCATAGCTCTTTGCTGTCGACCAGACGCTGAAGGTAGGCAGTTCCAGACTTGTTGCTTGAAAAGCTGTGAAGAACACCCGTTCGGTTGTGGTTATGTTTGGCAATTTCGAAGCGAATATATCCTGCATCGTCGGTATGGGTATATAGGGCATAGCCCGAGATGGTTCTTCGTTGTGCGCGGTTATGCTTGGGTTTATTTTGTTTAATCTCATGCGATTCGCGTAACAAAGCCACCAACTCACAGCCCGTAAGTTCATAATCGAGCGAACTTATTTCGTTACGCATATCAAATGCCTTTTTTGTTGAAACATTTCGAAAATGAGACAATACCCGCGAACGGATATTTTTGCTCTTGCCAATATAGATTAAATCCTGCTGCTCGTTATAAAAATAATATACTCCGGCACTCTCCGGCAATGCTTTCAGTTGCAGCGGATCAAAAGAAGGGTGTAGGTCCTTTTTTACAATACCGGCCAAGGTGCAGAGTTCAATATGCTGGCTATTCTGTTGTTGAAGCAGCTTAAAAAGTTCTACGGTGGCAAGGGCATCGCCAGCGGCGCGGTGCCTGTCGTTAATAGCTATTTTAAGGTCTGTGCAAAGTTTACCCAAACTGTAGGAGCGGTGGCCCGGAAGTATTTTACGGCTCAGCTGAACGGTACACAACCTATCGCGTTGATAATCATAGCCTAACTGCTTAAATTCGTAGCAGATAAAACCATAATCGAAGCTTACATTGTGCGCCACAAATACCATCGATTCTGTTATTTCGATAATCTTCCGAGCCACTTCGTAAAACTTCGGTGCATTGGCCACCATTGCATTTGATATGCCTGTTAACTGGGTAATGTGATAGGGAATCTGGCGCTCAGGGTTGATAAGACTAACAAACTCATTCACAATTTTTTCGCCATCGTAAATAAAGACCGCCAGCTCGGTAATCTTATCATTAACCGGGCTTCCTCCTGTAGTTTCTATATCGATAATGGCGTACATGGCTGTTGGTAAAATTAACAAAGCCGCTGTATGTAAAAGCATTTTTTAATCAACAAAAAAGCATCTGCGCGGGGCAGATGCTTTCAGACTTAAATTGTAAAAAATCAAATAACTATCAAACAACCTATGCTCCACGAGCAAAAAGTACGGTTTTAAAGGTTTTAAAAAACAAACTTACATCCGATTTTAACGACCAGTTATCGATGTATTGGATATCCATACGCACCCAATTATCAAATTTTACATCGTTGCGGTTCGGCACAATTTGCCAGGTACATGTCAGCCCAGGTTTTACAGCAAGCCTTTTCAGTTGCCATTCTTCGTATTTGCTCACTTCGCAAGGCAGCGGAGGCCTGGGTCCGATTAAAGACATCTCTCCCTTAATCACATTAAAAAGTTGTGGAACCTCGTCGAGGTTGGTTTTGCGCAAAATACGTCCAATGCTTGTAATGCGCGGATCGCGTTTTATTTTAAAGGTTGGACCATCGCTTTCGTTGAGAGCCATTAATTTAGCTTTCAATTCTTCGGCATTGATTACCATGGTGCGGAACTTATAGATGTAAAACTTCCTTCCATGCAGCCCAACTCTTTCCTGCTTAAATACAATGGGGCCCTCGGAGGTTAAACTAATTGCCAGTCCAATAGCCAGGAGAAAGGGTGAAAGTGTAATTAGGATGCAAAACGCTATACCAATCTCCAGTGTAGATTTGACCGAATGAAGGTAATGGTTAATGGGGGTATTCTCAATGGTAAGAAAAGGAATATTATAGAG
Organism: Bacteroidales bacterium; assembly: GCA_035913795.1. GTDB lineage: Bacteria > Bacteroidota > Bacteroidia > Bacteroidales > UBA10428 > UBA10428. The sequence goes on along the minus strand of JAMIIA010000068.1, from coordinate 27,520 downwards.
GTAACGTGTGCGGAAGGAATAATTCTCCGGAAGTGGAATTTTCGCCTGCACCCTCACAGTAATGCCAAGGGTTGAACAAAAATCGATGAGTTGGTATAACTTCTCAGGATGCGATTCACAGTCGAAACAGATCAATTCATCGACAATGTCGTAACGAAGCAGGCTTTTGATGTTGACATTTTTAGGGTGAATTTTTACTGTTTTACGAAATTGTTGCCGAATTACAGCCGAATCGGTAATGATATAAAGAATTTTAATTCCCCATTCTTTCTGGCTCAGAATTTTTTCGATGATTGGGCCGCTGTGGTCGTTGGCAATAATGGCTATGTTCCGGATATTGTGCCCATTGGCCCGAAATAACCTTACTGTTTTGAATGTAATAAGTCTTACAAGAAAAAGACTGATGAAATTTAAAATCACAAATAATCCGATCGCAATCGAAGGGAAATTATCGAACTTAATAATCCAGTCCAATACAAAAAGAATAAAGCCACCTATGGTCGATAACCTGATAAAATCGCCCAGAATGACAAGCGCCGAACTGGTGCGAGGAATACGCGCCAGATTGGTGGCCTTTAAAAGTATAACCCATATTAACAACACAATGGCCGCTACAATGAAAAATTCACGGTCGAAGGACACATCTTCCCAGGTATACCGTTGAACGATAAAAGAGGCAATAAAGAGGGTGATAAGAGTTACTTTCAGGTCGATAAACCCTAAAAACAACTTAATAAGTTGGTGACGGCTGATTTGGTTAGACATAACGGTTTTTGGCTTTTGGTTATCTAAATTTACACCCATAAAAGGGGATGTAATAGTTAATTTTAACCAGTAGGGCAGATTAGTTGACCAACGATGCTATTTGCATGGTAAGAGAAAAAAGAAGGTTAAAACCTTTTTTCGGAGAAGTATTATGGACTCTTTTATTCCTGCATTATGGGTCTGTTTATGCTGAAAAAACTTTTCAAAATCAATGCGATAGCGTTTTAAATTCTCATTGATTTGCTTTAGCAAATCGATCAATTAGGATTATAAAGTAAAGCCATGACGGGTTAAGGATAGAATGAACCGAAAAATGGTTGAAAATCGATAAATTAACGTTAAAAGCAGGTCATAATGGATTTGCTATGCTGTTTAATTCACAATCTTTTTATATTTGCTTCCAGTTAAAATGTTATTCTAATTATTTTTCTGTTTTATGGTTTCGAAAAGGGAGGAAAGTCTGGAAGATATGGTTTCCAGGCGTAACAAGCGTTTAAAGAATTTATTTATTGGTAACGGCATTGACGTAAGATTGGTAGGTGATGACCAGAAACCAGCCGTGATTATGGACGAACATGTGGTGATATCGTGTTATGTAAAGAATTTTGATTTACACTTTACCCGTGAACCTTTTAGTGATGAGATAGTAAAAACTATTAAGCTAAAACACGATCCGGAAATTACACGGCTTGAGCTACAAGAGGTTATTGAAGCCTGCAAACACCGCCCTGTTTACCGGGTAAAGCATTCGGGAACCGACTTGTTTCTGGTAGGCTATAATTACCTGAACAGCGAAGATGCTGTGGGACGTTACCCCGTGTTTGCCAGAAATAAACCCAAGGTATATTTCGACCTAAGCTATGCCGAAAAGGTGCTTGAAAGTCTTACCGAAGAGGGTTATCCGATTGAAATTGTATAATATTTAAATTTATCTATATACATAGGGTATCTGATAGCAGGTACCCTTTTTTATTGGTATTTGATAAAATCGGCATATTCCAGAAACACCTGTTCCAGCGGATTCATTGCCTCATATAGAAAAACCGATACTTCCCTCCAGCAATCTTGGCTGTATATATTCACACCCTCTTTCCGCATAAAAACACGCGAGACAGTTTTGCCCGGCATTGTTTCTGTTTCAAGCTCCCAAAGCAATTCAAATGGCACAGCCTTTTGCAGAATGTTTTTAAGCTGTTCAAGCTTTTCATAAAGCTCTATACGCTTGTCGAGGTTTCGGGTATCAATCTCCAGACCAGCCCATGCCTGAGTTTCGTCGAAATGAAACTTCATTTTCAATTGGCGAATCCCTGTCTGGTCCAGTATCCATTTGCCGTTTTTCCCGGCTCTTAGTTTACGCTTATTCGAAAAGGCTTTAAACTGATCCCAGAATTTATGGCGCAATTGTTTTTTTTCATCGATGCTGTACATAGGTAGAAAGTACAAAATAGGTTTAAGGATTGTGTTGCTTCAGCGGATCGAGAAGGTACTCCAATCCGTTCAGCCTGATTTCATAAAGGGTTTCCAGCATCATTCCCAGCCTGCCTTTCGGAAATCCTTGGCGCTTAAACCATACAAGATAATATTCGGGAAGTTTGTAAAGCTTTGTGCCTTTGTATTTACCAAAAGGCATTTTTTGCGTGGTAAGTTCCGTAATCAAACTGGCATCGAACTCCATAGTAAGGTTATAAGTATTAAAGTTCGGGCTTTTGCCTGTGAGCTTTTCTGTCGGACATAATTTTTTTGGCCGTAAGCCTTTTCTCAACTGCTGTGCGGGTTGGCCGGGTGGGGGTACGTTTTTTTCTTGTGCTCAGATTCAGCGCCAGGTATTGATAAAATTTTTCGATGGCGTCCTGCTTGTTTTGAAGCTGCGTGCGGTATTCTTGAGAACTAAATTGTAATGTTCCACTGGCTAATAAATGCCTCGAAGGTGTATGTAAAAGGCGGTATTTCTCGAAATCGTGCAGTGCAAGAGAATTCTGGATATCAAACCGCAATTCAATGCGGGTGTTCACCTTATTCACATTTTGGCCGCCGGGACCACTACTGCGGCTGGATGCAAACTCCATTTCGATCTCAAAATTTCGTTTTTTGAGCAGCTCAGGCGACATCTTCATTGATTTGAACCTAGGGTTTATTAAAGGGGTAAATAAAAGAATTAAATCGAATTGGTTACCGATTTGGTAATCTCGTTGAATCTGGCAGCAAAAAGAGGGTCTTTCATGTACAACTCAAGGGTGGTTTTTCGTTGCTCCGATTGGGCCGATAAGTCCATAAGTTTTTTATGATTTTCCATATTGTCCGGTTGTTGCTGACGCACTTTGATGTAGCGGTGAAATTCTTTTAGCCAGCCCTCATACTCCTCGAGAAAGGCCTGTTGCTCGTCAATGAGTTCAGTAGATTCGGGCGATTTAGCAAAAGTAACCGCAGAGGCTGCCAATCCGGTGAGGGTAAGACCCATTCGCTTTAAAAAATCTTTACGGCTATGCAGGTTTTTCATGGGCAGAATAATAATTTAGTTCAACAAAATTAAACACGATAAGGCTTGAATTGTTCGCTTTTTAATCGTGTGAGTGCCTGCTTGCCAATGTCAATTTTTAGCGGCTTCCCACTCTGAGGTAAAGAAAAACTGCACCTTTGGAAAACCTTCTCGGGCCATTTGCAGCATCCAGTCGCTTTCGACAAACAACACAGGGCGATCGTCGCGGTCGAAGGCAATGTTATGCGCTTTGCGGGCATATAGTTCTTCTAGTGCTTTTTTATCGTCGGAATGAAACCAACAGGCTTTGCGGTAATCAAGTGAACGAAACGAGCATTTGGCGCCATATTCGTGTTCGAGCCGGAAACGGATTACTTCGAACTGTAATTCCCCAACGGTGCCAATAATTTTTTTTGCTCCATGTTGCTGCACAAAAAGCTGGGCAACCCCTTCTTCCGAAAGCTGACGAATGCCCTTGTCGAGTTGCTTGGCTTTCATGGCATCGAGGTTTTCCACTTCGCGGAATAGCTCGGGAGAAAAGCTGGGAATCCCTTTGTATTGAAGCATTTCACCTTCGGTAAAGGTGTCACCGATTTTGAAATTCCCACTGTCGTATAGTCCAATTACATCGCCCGGATAACCTTCTTCGGTAATGCTGCGCGAATTGGCCATAAACTCAACCGGATTGCTGAAGCGCATCTGCTTTTGCATGCGTGTATTGATGTAAAATTTGTTGCGCTCGAATTTTCCTGAACAAACCCGCAGAAAGGCAATTCGGTTGCGGTGGTTGGGATCGAGGTTGGCGTGGATTTTAAATACAAAACCACTAAAAGTATCTTCCTCAGGTTTTACAAGGCGCTGGACGGTTTCGCGTGCACGGGGAGAAGGGGCTATTTCGATAAATGTATCAAGCAATTCCTTCACCCCAAAATTGTTGATGGCACTACCAAAAAAAACCGGTGCCAGCAAGCCATCGCGGTACAATTCCACATCGAAGGGTTCATAAACCTCTTCTACCAATTCGGTATCGTCGCGTAATTGCTGAATATCTTTCTCTTTGAAATATTGCTCTATATCGGTGCTAAAAATATCGGTGAGTTTAAACATGGTTTCGCTCAGCTTGTTTTTGCCCGGTTCGAATAAGTGTATCTCTTTTCTGTAAAGACTATAGACACCTTTAAAATCGAACCCCTGGTTGACAGGCAGGGAGAGGGGACGCACAGATATGTTTAGTTTTTTCTCCAGCTCTTCCAACAAAGAAAGTGGATCTTTTCCTTCGCGGTCGAGTTTGTTGACAAATATAATTACCGGAGTGTTGCGCATACGGCACACGTTCATGAGCTTTTCGGTCTGCTCTTCCACGCCCTTGGCACAATCAACAACAAGAATTACCGAATCGACTGCGGAGAGGGTACGGTATGTATCTTCAGCAAAGTCTTTATGGCCGGGAGTATCGAGAATATTGACTTTGGTATCGCTGTATTCGAACGACATAACCGACGTTGCTACCGAAATACCCCGTTGCTTCTCTATTTCCATAAAATCGGAAGCCGAGAATTGCTTTATTTTGTTGCTCTTTACAGCACCGGCGGTTTTAATAGCCCCACCGAACAACAATAATTTCTCTGTTAAGGTTGTTTTCCCGGCATCGGGGTGGCTTATAATGGCAAAGGTGCGCCGGCGTGCTAGCTCTTTTTTGATCATACTTTCAATCTCTCGCGTATCGGTAAAAATGGTGCGCAAAAATAGCCCATTCCGGCCGAACTAACAAAAAAAGCATGAAGTATAAAAACCAATAGGTTGCAATGCCTGTATTCAGGTATATTGCTGTAAAAGTTCGATGCATCCTGAAAAATACCCGCGCCCAAACAGGTTAAGATGATTAAGCTGATGGTATAACAGGTAAATGGCTTGTCGCTGTTGCCAACCCTCTTGCAGGGGATATTTTTTTTCGTATGCCAGATAAAAGTCATCCGAAAATCCTCCAAACATGCGGGTCATGGCCAGGTCTGCTTCGCGGTGACCGTAATACACTGCCGGATCAATCAGAACCGGGTTTCCCTGCTCATCGCACATATAATTGCCACCCCATAAATCGCCATGCAGCAAGGCGGGCGATTCTTCACTTCCGTACAATATGGATTCAATTTTGGCTTCAAGCAGGCTCATCCGGTTTGAGATTTCGCCTGTAGCATAGCCATTCTTCTCGGCAAGCCGGAATTGAGGCAATAGCCGCTTATGATAATAGAACAATGGCCAATGCTGTTTTTCTTTCTCTGTTGCCAGATTAAGCTGTGGGGTAGCTCCTATGTAATTGTCTTCGTAAAAACCAAAACTTTTCGAAGTAACAGCATGCATGGCTGCCAAGGCAGTTCCGAAAGCCGTAAAAAAGTTGGGCCTTTTAATGCCAGTTGCTATATGTTCGAGCATTAAAAAATAAGGGGAAGCCAATATCACAGAAGGTACCCGAATAAGCTCGGCCTTGGTCAGCTCATTCAGACCATTGGCTTCTTTAAAAAACATATCCTTTGCACCGGAATGTGTTTTTAAAAAGTAACTTTTATGCGATTGGGTTTGAATGATTACCGATTGCGCAATGCAACCTCCGCCTATACTTTGCACCGAAAGCACCTTTTCGTGAAGAAAATCTTCTATCTGGTTCTGTATTTCAGCATTGATGCGCATGGCGAACAATAGTTAATAAACCGATGCAGGCATCTTCGAGCAGGTCGAGTACATGCTCAAAACCTTCCGATCCGCCATAGTAAGGGTCGGGCACATAGCCAGGATTGGGCCCTGTGCAATAGTCGGTCATTTTAGAAATTTTAGAGGCCAGGTCGGGTGAAGGTAAAAAAGCTTGCAGATTGGTCAGGTTGTCGTTGTCCATTGCAACCACGTAATCGAATTCTTCAAAGTCATTCGCTCTTACCTGACGCGCAATGCTGGTAAGCTCATAGCCACGTTTGCTGGCATGTCGCTGCATGCGTGCATCGGCGGGTTCGCCGGCATGATAGGAAAGGGTGCCTGCCGAATCGCATTGTATTTTATCATAAAGCCCCCTATTCGCAATAAGAGAATTCATCACCGCCTCGGCACTGGGAGAGCGGCAGATGTTGCCCATGCACACAAAAAGTATCTTAATGGTTTTGTTTTCCTGCTTCATTGATATCGGTATAAAAGAGTTTAAAGCCGGCAAGGAATTACACTAATTTTACTCCATCGGAAGTAATGTCAATTTGCCTGTTTTTATAGAGTGCCCCAAGCGCTTTCTTAAAATTCTTTTTGCTTATACCAAATACCCAGCTAATTTCTTCGGCTTCGCTTTTATCGTTGAAGGGCATAAATCCATTGTTCTCTTTAAGGTAGTCAAGAATCTGCCGGGTCGAATCGTCAACACGGGCATAGCCTGGTTTGTAGAGACTCAGGTCAATTTTTTCGTCCGGCCGAATGGATTTGATATAAGCCTTTAGTTTTTGGCCGATCTCCAGGTTTTGATGTATCTCGCTGTGAAAGAGTAAACCCCAATGCAGGTGATTGATGATGGCATTATAACCCAGGTTGGTTTTTCGTGCAACAACGATATCGACCTCTTGGTGAGGCGTGTATGCCGCCGGCACGTTGTCGAGGTACTTGTCAATCTTCTCGCTGGCTACAATACGCTTACTTTCGGTATCGTAATAGACGTAAACCAGCAGTTTTTGTCCCTCTTCAGGTGGCGTTTTCTGCTCGCGAAAGGGCAGGAGCAGATCTTTTGGTAAACCCCAGTTCAGAAAGGCACCCACAGGTGTGAGCGATACTACTTCCAGAAAAGCAAATTCGCCTACCTGCACAAAGGGCTTTTCGGTAGTAGCCACGGGTCGATCTTCCGAATCGAGGTAAAGAAATATTTCGAGCTGGTCGTCGATCTGGCAATTTTCGGGCACATAGCGCTTAGGAATTAATATTTCGCCATATTCAGGGTCTTCGAGGTAAAGTCCGAAATCCACTTCTTTTACCACGGTAAGGGTATTGTATCGTCCGAGTTGTGCCATTCTTTTTTCTGATTGACAACAAAGGTAACAGCTACCTGCCAGATAACCTAAATATTCTGTTTGTTAAGTTCGACCCCAGGCTGTGCCGTTTCCAAAATTATATGTTTCAAGTAACTTTTCCGAATAAAGGGCATTTTTATTACCTTTCGGCAAAACAAACCTCATGAAAAAACGATACCATTTCATTGTGCCTGCCTCGTTGTTATTGCATGTTGCTTTTAGTACGGCATTTTCTCCGATTCAAACACAAGGTATGTTGCTACGCTATGCCAATTTCAGTTCGAATTATGTCGATGCGCGAAATGTCGATGTGTGGGTTCCTTCGGATTATACACCCAGTAAAAAATATGCCGTGTTGTACATGCACGACGGGCAGATGCTTTTCGACAGTTCTGCTACCTGGAACCATGAGGAATGGCAGGTGGATGAAACCATGACAAGACTTTTACTTGAGAATAAAATACGCGACTGTATTGTAGTTGGTATCTGGAACAATGGTAAAAAACGCCGGGGCGAATACATGCCGCAAAAACCATTTAATGCATTGCAACAGGCTTTGCAAGACTCGCTATTAGCCCATGACTATGCTGGCGCGGTTTTATCGGACAGCTACCTTAAATTTATTGTGGAAGAATTAAAACCCTTTATCGACAGTAGCTTTTCAACCTATGGCGACCGCCAGAATACCTTCATTGCCGGATCGAGCATGGGTGGCCTGATATCGCTCTATGCCCTTTGCGAATATCCCGATGTATTTGGAGGAGCAGCTTGTTTGTCGACCAATTGGCCCGGAAACCTGACTTATATGCATACTGAAATCCCCCAAGTAATCAACACTTACTTGCAGAATAGCTTGCCAGATCCAGAAAACCATAAACTCTATTTCGACTATGGCACCCTCACCCTCGATAGCCTTTATGCACCATCTCAGGCTATGGTAGATTTAAGTATGCAGCAAAAAGGGTTTACGGAGCAAAACTGGATTACCAAAGAGTTTCCGGGAGAAAACCATAGCGAGCAAGCCTGGAGTAACCGGTTGCATATTCCGCTGGAGTTTTTGCTTAAACCCTGACAATAAATTTGTCACACCGCAAACTATGGGTCAAACTATTAAAAATGGATAAATGAAAAAAAATCATTTTAGTTTCAGTAAGTGGTTTTACCGAATTAGCCCATACAAATTGATAGCCCTTTTTTTGCCACTTTTTTCCTGTCAGAACCCACCTGCTACTTATCGGGTTTATCTGGGAACCTATACCGGCAAGGGCAGCGAGGGTATTTATACTTGCCAGTTTAATTCCAAATCAGGCCAGCTATCAGACTTAAAACTTGCCGTCCGATCCGATAATCCTTCCTTTTTGGCTGTCGACCAAAAAGGTCAGTGTCTATATGCTGTGAATGAAACCGGAACATACCTGAATGAGCCGACAGGTTCAGTAAGTGTATTTAACATTCATCACATAACAGGACAACTGGAATTGCTGCAACAGATTTCATCATTAGGGGCTGCTCCGGCTCATCTTTCGCTGAATCAGACAGGGCAATACCTTTTTGTAGCCAATTATACCGGTGGCAATATTGCAGCCTTTCCCATAAATAATCAGGGGCAACTAGGCGAACCAACCGGCTTTATGCAGCATGAAGGTTCTGGTACAAATCGCATCAGGCAGGAGAGGCCCCATGCACATTGCATAGCCGTATCGAATAACGATCAATATGTGCTGGTGGCTGACCTGGGTATCGATAAGCTTATGTTCTACCGATTTTATAACACCAGCGGAAGTCTTGAGCCGCACAATCCTGCATTTGTTCAGCTCTTACCCGGAGCAGGGCCAAGGCATTTTGACTTTCATCCATCGGGTGAGGCGGTGTATGTGCTGAATGAATTAAGTTCGACAATAAGTGTTTTTAGCTTTGATACTGCCACTGCCGGGATGCAATTGCGGCAAGACATTGGCACTCTTCCTGAGGATTTCTCTGGTGAAAATACTACTGCCGAAATTGAAGTGGATGCTAGAGGTCGCTTTTTATATGCCTCTAATCGCGGGCATAACAGCATTGTGCAGTATGCGATTGATCCGGTTAGCGGCAAGATAAAGCCCATTGCCTGGATTTCTAGCGGAGGGAAGGATCCCCGGCATTTCACCATCGACCCAAGCGGTAAATGGTTACTGGCAGCCAATCAGAATTCGGACAATGTGGTCGTATTCCGCATTGATCCGGATAACGGCCAATTGAAAGAAACTTCAAATTCATTGCAACTTTCTATGCCGGTTTGCATTCGGTTTATTCCTGAAGAATAAGCGAGTGCTGTGCAAAGAATAAAAGAAAAGTGCAGCCAACTAAAAACTAAAGCTACCCAGGAAAGAGATTCGCGTGGCATTGCCCTTTTGTCCATTTTGGTTAACACGCGAACCGGTTGTTATTTCAGCACCCAACCCGATGGTTTCTATCGGATAATAAAACCCATTCAAAGCAAGGTACTGACTGGATGAAAAGCTCTCTTTCTCCTCAAAATCGTATACTTTGATAAAGGATAATCCCGAAGTAAGAGAAAAGGTTGTTTTTTTGTTTAAGGTGAAGTTGTAAGTAACAAATCCACCATTTGTTAGCTTAATAGCCATGTCGTTTGCATTTGGGTTGTATACCGCATCGAGGAGGCGGTCGCTGAAACCTACTACGTAATGCGAGATACCTTCACCCAGCGAATATTGTCCATAAAGGGTATTCTTCTCATTCAGATTGACAATGGTACTTGCAAGCAGCCCCCATCCATAGAGTTTATCCATTTTGTCGTCATGCAGGTAGCTAATTCGCCGGAATATTCCTGCCACCTGCAAGTGCCCCCAGGGTTGTATGTATTTATACCTGCCGGCAAGGTCGAAATTGCTTTGTTTGTTTTTATTCTCGATTAGCGAATCGGCCGGATTAAAATAATCGGTCACAGGCGATTCAATGGAGATACCAGCAATGCTATTCTCGCTATATTTTCGTTCGTATCGAACTAAACCGTGCCTTTTCGAAATGGAACTATTAGGCCCCTCGAAGTCGATGGTATTAGGTAGGGAGGCATTGTCCATAAAAGTACTCCAGGTATAGCCAATTTTAAAATAGTTCCATTCGGCAAAAGCATGCCTCAAACGCCACAATGAAGAAGTAGAGGAGGCGAAATCAACCTCCATGTAGGTTTTAATGCTTCCTACTTTAGTATTGGCGGTTCCTTCCAAACCCAAACGCGATTGTCTGGCCCCAATGTACACACTCGAAAGCCCTTCGACTGTTTGTTCCCCCACAGGTATATCATAAGGTAAAAATCCCTCTGTGCTGGTCATGCCATTAAAATCGTAAAACGCGTTCACGCGAATGCTGCCCATAAGTTTTATATTATATTTCGATTCTGTTAAGTCTTGCGGGTTCACATCCTTTACAATCTTGCTGGTATCTGTTTTTAGGGGCTGCATGGCAATGGTATCGACACGGCTCGAAAAAACAAATAGTGTGTCGGTTATTATTTTCTTTTCAATTTTTTCAATGTTTAGTTTAAGCGTATCTCTTTGCTGAGCAAAAATAGAAAGGCTGCTAAGTGCCAATAAGCTGAAAGTAATTTTTAGGGTCATGCGCCTGTTGGTTTTGTTGATTTCTGTATATGAACCTGTTTGGTAACCAGAAATACTAAAGTGAAAATACCCACCTGAATGTATTTCCTTTCTGCAGGATTTCCCTGCCGAAAACAGGGTATAGCCCGGGAGCAGACGAAAAAAATACAATCTCTTCCGATTGCAATACTAAAACCTTTTTCTCAAAGGGAGCTAATGAGTAGCTATTCTTGTTTATCCAGATAAAAAGCGAATGGTTTGTGCGGTTTACAAGTTCTATTTCGGTTTCTCCCAAGCTGTTTTCTCCAGCTTTTTCAAAAAAGTGCTGGGTTTGATAGTTGAGTGTGTCGGTTACTACAATGAGGTTCTCATAAATGTATCCGCGCGAGCTTGTTTCCACATCAAAAGCCTCCACAAATCCGTTCTGTGCCTCGCGTGGCAAGATAACCAGCAGGTTTGAATGGTCGATGGTATGCAAAACCCTAAATTGTGTTCCAGGCCCTTCGCGGAAATTTATTTCCGACCGGGCATGACCAGTTAACAGCTGAGCACTGGCGGTAGTGAAAAAAGCCAGAACAGCCGCACAGAGTATTAGACAGCGAATGTGCATATACCAGAGATTTGTTGAGGATTATACTTTACTTAGTCTGAAAACAAAATACAATCAAAGTACATGGTTCGGATACGAGTACTTTGATTGTGTTGAGGGATTTATTCTACATGTCAAATTCGCCGATATATGGAATTTGCGACATTAACTCAATGCGCAGTGCGCTCAGGAAAAAAGCTTCGAGCTGAAAAAACTGGGCTGCCACTTTAGGACCCGCGACTTTGTGCACTTTCTTGTAATAGGTATCTACCAGCTTGTCGTTGCTCTTGCGCAGGCTAATCATTCCCTTTATGAGCTCGTCATAAGCAACATCATCGAGTTTATCGTAATTTTCGACGTAATTGTTTAACATGGCAATCCGTTCTTTACCCAATTCTTTGCGCTGAGTTTCGTACTCGTCATAAAGTGCCCAGAAGGGGTTACTGGGTTCGAGTTGAAGAAAATCGGCGATTACCGCTTTCTTCTCCATACCAAAAATCGATTGGTAATATTCAATTTCTTCTTTGTTCGATTGCGCCTGGACATTCGGAACCATAGTGAGTGCCAATAAAAGACCAGCCGCCAACATAGAAAGTACTTTCTTCATTGATTTTAGTTTTAAGTAATTATTAAATTGAATTTGATTCTATTTCATGCAAATACAAACAAACTTACTGATTTTGGTATTCATTTCAATCCCCCATTTGAGGTTTTTTGGTGGTTATACTTTCTCCGGCAGTTAAGCAAATTTATTTCTTGTTTGGTTGAAAATGAATCAAGTTCAAATTTACACCGTCTCCTTTCCAACTTTTTATAATGAAACTACCTGGCAGTTTTTTGCTTATTCCAGCACTTTAAGTGCTTTCCTGCCGCGTGGTTGCTTCGACCGAAACTACATACCCTATGGCGAAATGCCGCAACCCCTCATAAATTTTGGCATCGGTGATGGTTTCGGATTTGAAAGTCGGGGATTTTATTTTAATTTTAACAAAGCTTTTTAGTAATTGTAATAACATAAATCACATTTAAAATAAGCCATATGAAAAACACTTTCTTACTTGCAGCCATGCTGATCACCCTTTCGCTGAGCGCCCAGGAAAATATTGTGAACCTTATGGGAGGTTATGCTTTTGCGAACATCGAAGATTCTGATATAAAAGCTACCGGATACAGAATAAATGGCTCTTACGAGTTTAATCCTCTGGCGGGGAACATAGCACACGGTATTGCTTTTGGTTATATTAATGTGAAAGCAGAAGAAGTAATTGGTGCACAAACTGTCGAAATTACAGTGGGTAGCATTCCTATCTATTACGCACCCAAATTAATGTTCGGAAACGAAACCATCAAAGGTTATGCAAAATTGGCCATTGGGACGCAGTTCTCAAGTATTAAAAAATCAGGGGTTGTTTCTTTAAGCGACAACGATTTTGGTTTTTATGGTGGCGGTGGGGCCGGAATTATCTATAACATCAGCGAAAAGGTATTTATCAATGCGGAGTACGAAATTGCCTGGCTTTCGAATAGCTGGTACAAAGATGGTTGGATGAACTCGGCCATGGCAGGAATAGGTTTTAGATTTTAATTACTGAAACTACTTTTAATACAGTTAATAGAAGTGGCAGTAAACTCTATAAACATAACCATCAAAGGGTAATGTATTCCTATACTATTTATTCCATAAGGCAAATGCTACACTTTCAATTTAAACACGGTATTATTGGAGTTATACTTACCCTCCTGAGCACCTGGTGCGTTAACGGTCAGGATACTACTCTTGTATATTCCGATACTCTTTGTGCACAAACCGATTTGGGCGATGTGGTGCGCAAGGCCCTTAATCAACCAGCAAAAATAAAAACTGGCGACGATGGCACTTTAATACTTTTGCCTATCATTCAATCCAATCCGGCTACTGGATTTGCTTTTGGAGTCGGAGGCCAGTATGCCTTTAAAATGCTGCAAAGTACAAAGTACTCCTTAATAATGGGAAGTATGCAATACACTACCAAGAACCAATTTATTTTTCTGCTAAAAAATAACATCTATACCAAGTATAATAAGATTTTCTTCACTGGCGACTGGCGGTATCTCATTTATTCGCAATCGACCTATGGTTTAGGTACTAATGCTCCCGAAGGAGGAGTGATCGAATATCAATACAATTTGGCTGGTCTTGAAACCAGCTACGATTCTCTGGCACAGCCTATGAAATATAATTTTATTAGGTTTTATCAGACCGTAGGCTTTAAAATTGCCGACCAGACCTACCTTGGAGTCGGTTATCAGTACGATTCGTATACCAATATTATCGACCAGAAACTATTTACCGGCGATTCGCTGAGAACCAGTCACTATAACTACAATACATATTATGGTTTCGATACCAAGAGTTATTTTGTATCGGCCCTGAACGCAAGCTTTGTCATCGACAAACGTGATAATATGATTCAGGCCTACAAGGGCTATTACTTAAACATTAACTACAGGGGTGGTTTTAAATTTTTCGGAAACGATAGAGCTTCCAACCTTGTTCAGGTCGAATGGAGAAGCTTTCATGGCCTTTCCAAACGTGACCCCAGCCACCTGATTGCATTCTGGGTTTTAGCCGATATTGTAGAGGATGGTGCTTTACCCTACATGGTATTACCTGCCTCAGCATACGATCAGCGGGGGAGAAGCGCGCGGGGCTATACACAAGGCCGTTATCGCGGAAACCAGATGGTATATAGCGAAGCAGAATACCGTTTCCCGATCTCGCCTTGCGGAGGAGTTTTGGGAGGTGTTCTTTTTGTGAATGCTACCACAGCCAATAATACAAATGCAGGTCTAAAACTATTCGAATCAATCCGACCCAGCTTTGGTTTTGGATTACGCATCAAGGCCGATAAATACTCACGTACCAACCTGGCTGTCGACCTGGGTTTTGGCCACCAATCGTTCGGGTTTTACCTTGCGGCTTCAGAAACCTTTTAATCCTTCCATGCCCATACAACAGGCATGAAGTAATTACTCAAAATCGGTATTGGTAACCTCAATACGTGTATCGTCATGCATGGAAATCTGTGGATAAACCGGATACCATGTACCTCCGATGTTGTTGCGTATAACCGATTGATCGATACGGATGTTACCACTGTGGTCGTTGGTTACAAAAAAGATAGCAGAACCATGTGCATTTACTTCATTTAGTTCGATAAGCGATCCCAATACCGTAAGGGTCATGGTATTTCCATCGTTGTAAATGGCTCCACCACTGCCACCACCGGGAGTTCCTGATTGTGCAGGGTTAGCTCCAATCCCTGTGCACCTGTTATGCGAAAAAAGACAGTTAATAATTGTCCAGCTAACACCAATGCTACTGATGCCTCCACCGTTTGAACCCGAATTGCCATAACCTTCGGCACCTCCAAAGGTACTGTTTACCAAATACACAGGCCGGTTCTGATACTGACTGAATACCCGAAGGGCTGCACCTCCCACATCGGGACCGGTAGCGGCACACACATTGTTAAAAAACCGACAGTTTACTATTTTAAGTATCCCTCCTCGCACCCATACCGCTCCTCCGCCATCGTATTCGCCTTCGGCAGTAGAATTGCCATCGGCAAAGGTAATGTTCTGAAGTGTCAAGCGCGGATGGTCCTGATCCTGACAATGTGGGGTAGTCCATACCTGGTCGGCATCGCAGGTATTCATATACAGAATACGCGTTCTTCCCCCACCACTGAGGGTAATTAAGCCTCCGCCGTCAATAACAATATCGGGATTGGCATTGTTAAACACCTTGGCCGGCCTGTCCATAACAATGGTATGAGGCTCGGAGCCACAGTCGAATACAATTACTCCACCTTTTGCTACCGCTTCCACCACCGCATCGCAATTGCAGCTTTCGGGAGTGCCATTGCCCACAACCTGGTCTGGTGCCGAAACATCTTCGGGTGCAGCTTCCTGCGGAATGGAATAGTTTCCTTCAGCATATCCGGCAGGAGGACCGTCGGCAGGGTTTTCGAGTGGGTTGTGAAAATGTGCAGAGCGGCGCGATTCATCGTCCTTACAGGCAGTGAGGAAAATAAAAACTGCAATGCTTGAGAGAATTTGTACTAAGTGAAGTTTGGTAGTGTTCATGTGGAAAATTTTTAGAAGAACGGAACTTTTCGCAAGAAATTACCTCACAACTTTGCTTATCAAAAAAGAAATAAGGTTATACTATTTAAAAATGAGCAAGTTCGCGGAAGAAATAATCCCTGATAAGGCCAATTTTATTTGTACATTCTCCTTAACAGTGATAAGCCTGTAGCAGTTTTAAAGATTTTTTTGACGATACGCTCAATTATTTCATGGCTCATTTCGTCTTCGAAAATATTGACAAGAAAATCGGCTTCTACCAGAATCTGAAAATCGATGCCATCGATTTTACTATAGGTATGATGGTTACCAATCAGGTAACAGACACGTTCCACTGTTTCGGAATTCACCTTTAGTTGCTGAAGTATTTCGCGGGCAAGGGGTGGACCTTCCATTTCCTGGTACTTTCCAATGCACGAACCATATTTCGCTTCCGCCACCGGAATTCCGATGTCGTGCAAGACAGCAGCCATCTCAAGTATTTCCATCGCAGGAGAATCCAACTCTTCGCCAAATCCAATGGCACAGGCAAAACCATGAACCTTAAGTGCATGGTTGATACGGCGTACATCGCTGCCAAAATAGTCGATCATCGAAACCAATACCGGGTAATTCATGTTCGAAAAAATAAAAATATCTAAACCTAAAAGTATTACAATGGCTAAGAATAATCACAACCCTATAAAGGAATTTGAATAAAATCGCATAAATGTGTGATTAGTTAGAAAATAAAGCGTAACTTGCGCCAATAATTTTTTATTTTAATACAATGAACACAGGAACAGTAAAATTTTTCAATGAATCGAAAGGATTCGGATTCATCAAAGATGCCAATTCACCAAAAGAGTATTTTGTACATTCTTCAGGACTTATTGATCGCATCAACGAAAATGACGAAGTATCATTTGATTTGCAAGAAGGAAAAAAAGGATTAAATGCAGTAAATGTTAAACTCTTGTAGTTTACAACATCATAAACATTTAAAAACTTAATCCCGCCCTGGTGGCGGGATTTTTTTTTATCAAATCACACTCCGTTTGCTTAAAAACTTGTTGCATGCATAGGGTAGGCTAGGAAATGTTTACTTTCCGATACAAAATATAACTTAATTTGATTATCAATACTTTATGTGTTTAAGGTACAAATAAGATACAATACCTTTCAGAAAATTCACTTTTAAGGGGTCTAAAGGCTTTACTTTCCAGTTCGGGAAATAGGAAACTTTCCGTTCAGTATTTTGGCTTTTCAACTTGCAAAACTTTGGGCTGTGGCAATGCTGTTTTTAAAATAGTTTCAATAGTATTAAGTTGTTCGGGGTTGAGGTGCTTAATAGTTTCCTGACTTAGTACCGTCCCATTTATTTGAATGTAGTTATTTTGGTTTTGTATCAAAGTATTGTTCGAGGCTTGCCCGTTATTTAAAAATCCCATTATATTGAAATAAAGTTTGGCTGCTCCCGTGTCCCCGTTTATTGCAAATTGAAAAACCTTTGCCAAAACTTTTGAGGTCATAAATCTGAACTGTTCAATTTCCCCTAAATACAGTGGGTGGTTCATGTATTCTTTGAGGTGTTTATGTATTGTTTGACGGCTTAACTCTGTTGTATTAGCTATTTCTGTTTTGGTTGGCATGCGCCCGTATTCCTGCATCAAAGTAGAAATTGCCAGCGTTATTTGAATGTGGTTTTTTTCCCAAAGTTGGTTTTTTGTGGTGTCGGTTATAATGAGTTCAATCTTTTTGTAAAAATTATCCCTTTCTGTCCCTTTCAACTTGTTAAACCTTTCAGTAAGTATTTCACTTAAACGAGTGCCTTCTATTTCGCTAAGTGGTTTTATATCGCTGGGTGTAATCCGTTCAAGTGTAAGCACCTTATTTATTTTGGCTTCAATTTCTGTAAACTTTTGTAAACCCCTTTTTTCTTTCATTTCAATTCAAATTTTTTGTTAATACTTGTTTCAATTCCTTTAATCGGTCGAAGTATGGCATAAATACCAACTTGCCGTTATTAGCTTTTACGGTGGCAAAGTGGTTTTTAATGAATAGGGAACAATCCGTTATTGTGCTGCACCTGTTCAGTTTTACGGGTTGGGTTGGTAGTTCAATACTTGAAAAGTAGTTTTCAAGTTCTGCAATATCATTGCTCCAGTTTTGGGGCTGTTCAATTCGTCCAATTTTGAATACCTCAACAATTGGCGAGGTTGGCTCTGTGGCTTCGGGTTCAGGTAGTACAAAATCTTTGTAATTAAACTTTACTAAATAGTCGGCAAGGTCAAACCCTTGTTTCTTTTCTGCTTCGGTGGCTTTGCGTTCCAGTAAATCAGAAACAGTAAACTTGGCAAGGTGTGAAAGTTCCTTTGCTTTGCTGCTCCATTTATTAAACCCGTTGAGGTCGGGAAATAGTGCAACGGTTCGCCCCTTTAGTATGCTGCACTTTTCAGCGTTCAGGTTGGTAAGGCTGCCAACGGCAACCCAAATAAACTGGGGCAAATAAACGCTTGCAATTACAGCCGTTTTTTCGCTTTCAACTATGGCAACGGGTTTTGTTTTATCAATTAGTAAATGACTGCCAAACAAACATTGCCTTAACTCAAATTCAGGCTGCTTAAGGGCTTTGTGTACCCAGTTAATATGGTTGTATGGTTCTTTTACTCTTTTGCCTGTGGTGGGGCTGTAAAGCATTATTTTGCCTGTTCTTACTTTGCCTTGTGTATCAATTTGCCAAAATACCGTTGCCCCGTTCCAATATTTTGAGGTGGCAATAAAATAACGGCTTACCAGTAGGCTGGCAACCTCAACCCCGAAAAGGTTAATAAGAAACTGCACAAAGTAATTTGTTTCAAACGCTGCGAGGTTCAAGCTGGCTTTAAATACCTCAACGGGAATGAATGAAGCGGGTTTTTGTCGAGGTATAACAGGTCGGGGCTTGTGTGCTTTGGGTTGGTGGGTATCAAATGAAATATTGTTATCCTGAAAATATTGTTTCGGGGTGTAATGTATTCCGCAATTATCCAACCTTTCGCATTTTCCGACTTTAGGGTGCAAGTGTTCGCCTGTTTCTGTATCAATGTATCGAGAAAATTTTTTATTTACCTCACAATAAGGACAAGTGTAACGGGTATTCATTCCCTTGTATGGCTCTAATATGTATCTGTGTTCACTCATTACAAATTTATGTTTGCAATTTGCAAAGGCATGTATAAGGGTTTGCAAACTTGCAAACGTGAAAGGTAGTTTGTAATTAACCTTTGCAAACGTATTTTGCAAACTTGCAAACTATTGATATTAAAGGGTTTCATTAGGAATAAGTTTGTAATAAACTGTTTTCTCTTTAGTAAATTTGGATAATTTACAAGCTTTGCCATTTTCGTTATAAATCTCTATATCTGAACTTAAAATTTCAGTAATACGACTTTCGATTGTTCGCTGGCTTGCCTTAAAATCTTTACAAAGTTTGTCCAGTAACTCAACCCGTGTTAAGGTTGTGCCGTCCCCTAAATACATTTCAATAAACTCAATTATATCCTCATTACTGGCTTTATGCTTGCGGTTGTTTATTACCCCTGAAACTTCGCTTGTATCTGCCAAAATAAGCCCTTTAGCTTCATTACTGTATTTGATATAAAACGGGGTGTGCCTTGCTGTACTCCTGCATTTTAAATATTTCACCCGAATAATATCAGTATCATTTTGGTTAGCATCTTTCTCAAAACCTACCTGCATTACAGTACTGGCTTTATTCATTAGTTCAGTGCCAAAATGTCCCCTTGCTTTGTCGCTTTTGGGGTTTTCGTGAATAAGGCAAAGAAATATTACATTATGTTCGTTTATAGCCATATTCATAAGGTCTATAAGTTCCATGCTTTTATCAGTCTTATTGAAATCCTCAATACAATCTGTTGAAACATCCAGTACTATAAACAAAGGATTATTTGTGTTTTTCTTAATGTAGTTGAGGTATTCGTTTAGTACCGTGAACCTTTCTTTTCTGCAAATCTGTAATAAGCTTATGTACTCAAAGTTGCCTGGGTGGTCGGCTCTATCGTAACCAGCTTTTATTTGTATAGACTGCAAAGCATACGGCAATTGTTCCGATAAATTCCTTTCGGTATCTACATAAACAACGGTGTGGGTTGCATCAAAATTTACCCTGTTAAATCCCAGTAGTTCATTATGTGTCCCGTTAAGTTTTAGAAATGCTGCACAAATGTTTTCTGCTAACCTACTTTTATGCACCCCAGCTTGTCCCTGAATAACATTTATAGTATGTGGAAATATTACAGCGTTTTCGCCTTGTCTTAAAACAGGGTCGGAAAATCTTATTTCACTGGCTTTTAATTCTTTTAGCTTCGCGCGGGTTTCAAGTACCATTTTTAGATTATCGGAAATACAGGTTTCATTACCCTGCTTTATTCGCTGTTCCGCTTCGGCTTTTATATCCTCAACCCCGATACTGTATTTATCAAAATCAAAATCTGTTTTCAGTTGCATATCAAAAAAGTTTTAATTGGGGTGAATTATTAATGGCTTTCGCTGGGTCGGTAGTGTACACGGTAGCCTTGTGTTTAGTAACCCTGCAAAAACGTTTTCCGATAGGATATAAAGAGTTTTGTTTCCTCATCGATCTGCAATACCAACAAATACTTTCACGCATTATGCCGGTCAAAATATCGGCTTCTTTCATTGTGCATGGTTCATCAAAGAAAATGTCCCTAACAATGCTTAATTGATTGGCAATTTTCTTAACTTTATCAAATCCTTTATGCAAAGAATTAGGGCTGTTCAATTGGTTATTTTCCATTGGTCAGCCCTTTCTTATTTATTAGGTATTGGTCAGCTTCATTGGCTGTTTCTGCCAACGTCTTTTTTCGACCTTGTTTTAGCCAGTTATCAATTTCTGACTTTAGAAACCTCAACTTTTTACCGCCTTTGTGTACGGGAATAGTACCAGCGTTCACCCAGCCGTAAACTGTGGGCTTACTGGGTTTATCGGGGTGGTAAATACAAAGTTCGTTGAGGTCAAACCAACGGTCGATTTCGGTGGGTTGTTCGTTACTCTTTTCAAGTAACAGCCTTTTTATTTCGCTTACCTCATTGGTAAGGTTTGTAAAAGCTTTCGGTAATGTTTCAAGTGTTAAAATTTCCATTTGCTTACAGTTATTTATTAAACTTTCAGCAAACGTATATTGACTTTAAGTCCTCATGAAAAGGTTAGTAATGTTAGTATAGGTTTCGTAATATTCGTAATAAATTAGTAAACTGACTTACTAAAATTACTGCTTACTGTGGTTGTTTTATACCCCTCAAAGTAATCACCTAAAAGGGCTGCATATTGATTTTGTTTGCCATGAATTTTACCAGCTACATTTTTATAGTATTTGTAAAATACGACTTCAATAGCTGACTTGTTTGGTGCATCTTTAATTTTAAAAAGTGTTTCAGGTATCGTTCTTAATTCAAACGCTGCTTTCAAATACTCATTCAATTCCTGTTGTGTTAAATATCCTTTTTCAACCAAACCAGTTTTAAAATGTTTGTATATTTCAGTCGGTGAAATCTTATCAAAGTTATTTTTAAAGGTTGGTTGTTCCTGTTCCATTTCAGTTAGCAAGGTATCAGGAAAGTAAATTAGTATTTCTTTTTTCGTGCTTTCAATTATTGCAAACATCAATGTATAAGGACAAAGAGGCTTAAACTTTTCGAATTCAGGCTTATTTTGTTCGTACCATAGCAAATAACTATTTATCATTTTTAGAAACCTATCCTTTAGGAGTATTTCAATAGCTTTCCAGTTGTTGTTTTCAGTAAGTTTTTTATTTAATTGTGCGCTAAATTTTTCAAAATTTTCACTTGCATGTTTTACATAGTTATCAAATATTGAAAAAGGGTTGTTTTGTGTTCTATTTTTGTAAATACCTTCAATATCCCAGCGCATAGCCATATCAATAAACTGCCTTAATTCATATTCTGAATACCAAATATCATTTTTCATTTATCCTTTATGCTTTTAGTGGTTAAATATCTAATTTAATTTTGTTGGCTGCTTCTCGTTTAGTTTGGTCTATAATCTTTGCGTAAATCTGTGTGGTTTTAAGTTCACGGTGTCCCAGCATTTTGGAAACGGTGTAAATATCCGTTCCATGTGATAATTGCAAGGTTGCAAAAGTGTGCCTGAAACAATGAAAGGTTATATCTTTTGTAATGCCGGCTGCTCCAATCCATTGGTATAGGTGTTTGTTTTCGTATGCTGAATAATTAAGCCCATCAAATACTTTGTCGGTGGGTCCTTTGCGTTCACCCAGTAAACTGTATGCCTGTTCTGAAATAGGCATCATTTCAACCCCTTTTGTTTTTTGTTGTTTGAACTGAATAAAATACCCGCTGCCCTCAATGTATTCCAATTCGCCCCAAACAAGGTTTTTTATATCTGAAAACCTTAATCCCGTGAGGGCTGAAAATATGGCTGCACGCTTCAATAAAGGGTTATTACATTCCGTTTTTACGAGGCTGTTAAGTTCCTCAATAGTTAAAAAGCTTCTTTGTGTTTCAGCCTGCTTTATTGGTTGTATTTTGCCGTTCAGGTCGCTGGGTAAATACCCATCTTTATAGGCTTGTTTCAGGGCTGCTTTCAGTTTATTGAAATAGGAAACGGCTGTATTTTGGGCAAGGGTTACTTTGTTGCTCTTATTACTTTTAGTAGTGAGTAAATACTCTTTGTACTCATTACAAAGCTTTTCGTTGAGGTCGGCAAATTTCAAATTGCCCTTTGTAAATGATTCAAAGTAACTGTAAGCTGAAAACCAGTTATCATGGTTACTTGCTTTGCGTTTGTCTGTCAGGCTTTTGAAATAAGTAACAAAATTTCGTTCCCCTTGCTCTTTAATCTTTAGTTGTTCCTTCTCGTACCCTGTGTAAATTTCAGGCTTGTTAATATGGTTTTCACGTTTTTGCCTTATCTGTTCTGCAAGCTGCAAAGTTTCTTTGTTATGCTGCTTATCAATAAAGCCTTTTGCCTTATCAAAAAGATACATTCCTAAAAATTCCCTTCGGGTTGGTTTGCCTGTTTCGGGGTGGGGTATAGGTGGGTAAAAATCTAAATACAAACTTTGCCTATTCCCTGAAATTTCCTTTTGTCTCAACTTAACTTTTGTTGCCATTTTCTTTTATGCTTTAAAATTTATGCAAATAATTTGTCAAGTTCTGAACGCTTAACCCGTGTAATCCTTTGCCCCAGATTAACTGCTTTAATATTGCCGTTTTCAATGTAATAATAAACAGAACGAAGGGAACAGTTTAACAAACTTGCAACTTCACGAACTGTTAGGAACTCTTTTGCTTTAAGTTCCTCAATTGATGAGGTTTTTATTTGATAGGTTTCTTTGTCGCTTGCTTCAATTTTTGCCGTCCTTATCTTTGCTTTATAGGCTTTTTTTGCGCAATTGTCGCTGCAATACTGTGTAACTGTTGTTCGGGCTGTAAAATCATTCCCGCAATACTGACAAATTCTTTGTACCTGAATATTAGAACTCATTTAGTGTCTTTTAGTGCCTTTAAGATTATTTAAGTGCAATTAAGTGCAAAATAAAAAGGGTTTAACCCTGAAATATTGTACCTCATCGCTTCGAGGTACAACGAAGGTACAAATATTTAATAAATAAACATAGAACAAAACAAAATAAACCTACATTTTAAAGCATAAAAAAAGCCCTGTATCACAAGGCTTATTATAGCTTTTATATTGTTTTAGTATTTGGTTATTTTGTTGTGGTTACTTTCCGATACAGAAATTCTTAAAAATATTACCGAGTATCTCGTCGGTGGTGATCTCGCCGGTAATTTCTCCCAGATAATGCAGCACTTGTCTGATATCCATAGCCAGCAGGTCGGTAGAAATTTTGTTGTCGAGTCCTTCCAACACACGTAAAATGGATTCGTGCGAACGTTGCAGTGCCTCGAAATGCCTGGCATTGGTAATTATCACATCGGATTCCGAGGGTTTGTTTCGCATGGCAGCTTCTACCAGCTTTTTCTCCAGCAACTCGACCTGAAAACCTTCTTTGGCCGATAGGGTGAGGTAATCCCCATCTACACCAATTCGTTGACGTAAATCCCTGAGCAGGGCATCGGGGTTTAATACCTTATCTATTTTATTCAAAGCAAATACCAAGTGTTTTTTTTCATAACCCTCGTGGCGCAGCATGGCTAAGGAATGGGCAATCTCTTCGGGTTGGTCGCCGGCATCGATTACTACTATTACAATTTCAGCCTCGCGGTATTTTTTCATGGCTCGTTCGATGCCAATGATCTCTATTTCGTCGTGAGTTTTTCGCAAACCGGCCGTATCGATAAACCTGAAGTTAATGCCTTCCAGCACAATGGTATCTTCAATGTAATCGCGCGTAGTGCCTGCAATTGCGCTTACAATGGCTTTTTCTTCTTTAAGCAACTGATTGAGCAGAGTAGACTTTCCGGCATTGGTTTTGCCTACAATGGCCACAGGAATGCCATTTTTTATGGCATTGCCATAAGAGAAAGATTTTACCAATTTGCGCAGCAACCTTTCGATGGCATCGGTAAGCTGATAAAGCTTTTCCCTGTCGGCAAATTCTACGTCTTCTTCGCTAAAATCGAGCTCCAACTCTACCAACGAAATAAAATGTAGGAGCTGGTTGCGTAGCCCTTTTAATTCG
The DNA here is from genome assembly GCA_035913795.1 of Bacteroidales bacterium. Classification (GTDB taxonomy): domain Bacteria; phylum Bacteroidota; class Bacteroidia; order Bacteroidales; family UBA10428; genus UBA10428. The sequence goes on along the minus strand of JAMIIA010000068.1, from coordinate 3,248 downwards.
TCCGATACCCCACCTCTCATTTGGCTGATAGCTAAACGATGTGCAGCCTCGGAGTTGGAGGCAATGAGATCGGCGACACCCTCGGCTTGTGACAAATCGAGTTTACCGTTCAAAAATGCCCTGAGGGTAAACTCACCAGGCCGGGCCAGTCGTGCACCCTGTCTGATAAGGGTTTCGAGTATCTTCTGTTGTATAAATACCGAACCATGGCAGGTAATTTCCAATGTATCTTCGCCAGTGTAGGAGTGGGGGGCTATAAATTTAGCCACCATCACCTCATCGAGCAGTTGCTTGTTGAGGATGAACCTTGCAAATTGAATGGTGTTGGCCGCTTGTTTTGTCGCAGTCTGATGCTTACCCGGAAACTGTATTACATTCTCTCCGATAGCAAATGCCTCGCCACCGCTAAGGCGTATCATGGCAACAGCCCCGGCACCGGGAGCGGTGGAAATGGCGCATATGGTATCAGGTTGTGTATTCATTATTTTGCTAATTGCAAAGGTAAAAAGACTTGGCATATAGCTCCAATTAATATTTGCAAATCAATAAATTAACTGAGATAAAAAATTTCTTATCGAAGAAATATTTGTAATTTTTCATTCTACTATCTATACCACTATGAAAAGCAGGTACCAAATTCTTGTTCCACTTTTTACAGTTATGGGTATTCTAAGTCTGGTACTGATGACATCATGCCACCACGAACCCAATTTTATTTCCGAACTCGATACCGTTTGTTACGATAGTGTAATTGCGCCCATCCTTCAAACCTCCTGTGGTCTTTCAGGTTGTCATAATAGCGCAACAAAAAGCGAAGGTTTTGATGCCAGTAGTTACCAATCGATCCTATCGTTTGTGAAACCAGGCGATGCAAAAGCAAGCCCTCTCTATCAGGCAATCACCCAAGTGTATTTGAATGGGCTGATGCCACCCGATAAACCACTTACACAAGCCGAGCGCAATTTAATACTGGTATGGATTGAACAAGGTGCAAAAAAAACTAGCTGCCACGAATTACCACCTCCCGCACCCGATAGCATTTGTTTTGTTCAGGACGTTCAGCCTTTAATCTTATCCAGTTGCGGAATTACTGGCTGTCACGATGAAATCACTGCTGAGAAAGGCTATATTTTTACCAGCTATGCGCATATCATGGCTAATGACGATGCAGTTGTTCCATTTGATCCATCAAATAGCGAGATGTACAAGGTTTTAAACGAAAGTGGCGACGACAGGATGCCGCCTGCACCCATGGCCGAATTTACCTTTGAAGAAAAAGAAATCATACGAAAATGGATTGCCGAAGGTGCCTTGAACAGCAACTGCCCCACCACAACCTGCGATACAATAAATGCAATTAGCTATTCAGAAACTGTGTGGCCGGCCATTAACCGCTCGTGTGTAGGATGCCACAATTCTAGCCAGTCCAGCGGTGGAGTTGATCTGAGCAACTACAATCAGATATTTTTTTATGCGAATACCTTACGTAATGGTGTTCCAATTCTATTGGGAGTAATCCGCAAAGAAAGTGGGTTTGTTGGTATGCCTCCTTCCGGTTCACTTGACAATTGCAGCATTCGGCAAATTGAGCTGTGGATTGAACAGGGGTCTCTGAATAATTGATAAAATTCTTCCGAAATGATAAAAGTAAACAAGTACCGGCCCTTTGCATTGGCACTGATGGCTTTATGGGTAACAGCCTGTTATTACGACAGCAAGGAATCCCTTTTCCCCCAAACGGAAAACAATTGCGATACCACAGGCATCACCTATTCAGGCGCTGTAGATTCCATAATTGGTCTATTCTGCATAAGCTGCCATGGCAGCACCCCAGTTGGAACCTCTATAAAACTTGCAACTTATGCCGATGTGAAGATACAAGCTGACAACGGAAAGCTTATCGGATCGGTAACATACGCTTCCGGCTATTCTCCTATGCCCAAAGGGTCAGCGAAACTAAACTCTTGTTCCATTACCATTTTAGAAACCTGGGTAAATGCTGGTGCTCCAAATAATTAATGCGCAACACAATGCAAAAAATATATACAACTCTTGCCCTGTTCCTTGGATTGCTTTCACCTGCTATTCAGGCACAGGATATTGACGATTTGCTGTCAGAGGCTACTTCTGAGAATACCGAAGAAGTGATCGAAACTTTTAAATCTACTCGCATCGTGACGGGCCATTCGGTGGAACGCATGCTCGAAGGTCAGCTCGATTTTCGCATTTCGCACCGCTTTGGAACCCTAAATTCAGGAGCTTATGAACTTTGGGGTTTGGATCAGGCGAACATACACCTTGGCCTTGATTACGGCATTACCAACTGGCTCATGGTGGGTATAGGTCGTGGCACCTATGAAAAAACTTACGATGGCCTTTTAAAATTTTCGGTGTGGAGGCAATCTAAAGGAAAAAAAAACATACCAGTCAGTCTCTCTGTGCTCACCACAGCCGCCTACAATACCCTCAAATGGGAAGAACCTGGAACCTTGCCGGCATGGGACCGATTTAGCTATGCAACGCAGATTCTGGTAGCCCGTAAATTGAATGATCGTATTTCCATAGAAATTAACCCGACCTATATACACCGTAATTTGGTAGAAACAGAACTCGACCCAAACGATGTTTTTTCCATTGGAGGAGGAGGCAGGTATAAATTAACCAGAAGACTTTCCGTCAACGCGGAATACTATTATGTTTTTCCTCCACAAAACGATTTTCGCAGCCAGGTAACATACAATCCCCTGTCGATCGGAGTTGATATTGAAACCGGAGGCCATGTATTTCAGCTGCATGTGTCCAATTCGCTTGCTATGATCGAAAAAGGATATATTGCCGAAACAACAGGTAATTGGCTTGATGGAGATATTCATTTTGGGTTCAACATTTCGAGAGTTTTTGCGCTAAAATGAGCAAAAAATGCACTCGATTGTTAATGCATCAACCTTATATTAAAACTTAATGAAATGAAAACAACCTTTTGGAACCCGTTGTGCATTTAGGCGATATTGATTTTAATATTATTCATATTTCTCTCCAGAACGAACCTATTAATGGCTTGAATAATGGTTAAAGCAGTGATTTTGGTTAAGATACGCGTTTTAAAACCCTCGAAAGATTTGGCATAATTGCGTCTAATCATAAATTGGTCACATAGTTGCGAAAACAGGGTTTCGATTCGTTTTCGTGATTTTCTGAAGATATAGGCTTGTTTTCTGTAGTTGTGCTGGTTATTTCGCATGGGGACT
>JAMIIA010000067.1:0-1000 GCA_035913795.1 Bacteroidales bacterium | reverse complement strand
TGAAAGAAGAAATACAACTAATAAAACAATTTTTGGAATTGCAGGGACGATTTTGGGCAGAGATAGGCAATTTGTTTCTCGGCTGGGTGGTAAATATAAAAGACGGCACGGCCAAGCTGATGTATAAACAAAGAGGTCGTTTTTCCCAAAGTTTTGTTAGTATAAGTTTGGCAGCATTGTGTTTTGGGGCGATTGTTTTTTCGGGCAGTCTCGAAGATTTAATTAGAAACAGAGATAATAATGAAAACCGAGGAAGTGGCTACTTAATTATGGCGGCAGATAATGAAGAAGGAGGGGTAGAGACCTTAATTTCCAATTTACCCAAAGGAGAGGTAGTGGAATATAGGGTCGTTGAAGGAGATACTATTTCGAGTATTGCTCAAAAGTATGGAGTCAGTATTGATACGATACTGTGGGAAAATAATCTGAAGTCGGTCGAGTCAATTAAGCCAAAACAGATTATTAAGATTTTGCCAGTCACGGGAGTAAAACATCAAGTAAAACGCGGAGAAACGATTTATAGTATCGCAAAATATTATGGAATTGATTCTCAAAACATTGTTGATTATCCTTATAATTCATTTAGCAATGATGAGACATTTGCTCTGGTGGCGGGACAAGAATTAATCGTTCCGGAAGGAATTAAGCCGAAAGAAATAATTACTGGGCCAAAATATGTGGCTAGGAGCGTGGCACCAATCCCGGGAGTGGTGGGAGAGGGTAATTTTATGTGGCCAACATCAGGAGGAATTACTCAACGATATTCTTGGTACCATCAGGCTGTCGATATTGCCAATGCTAGTAACCCGGCGATTGTGGCGGCGGCCACAGGATCGGTGGTGCAGGCGGGCTGGAACGCGGGTGGCTATGGAAATTACGTGGTGATAGATCACGGCAATGGGTTTCAAACTCTTTATGCCCACATGCTCAATAATTCAATTGTTGTTAAAGCAGGGGATAAGGTGTCTCAGGGGCAAAAACTGGGGACGATGGGCAGCAC
>JAMIIA010000066.1:0-3495 GCA_035913795.1 Bacteroidales bacterium | reverse complement strand
GAGACAGCGGCATCGGCCAATAGGGCGATTTCATCGGCATGCTCGCTTTCCAAATGGGCAGTATCATAAGCTGTAACAGAAAAATAGTAGGCCTGCCCGTCAATGAGGCCGCTCACCGTATAGCTTGTCACATTACCAACGTCAATTACGTTTGTATAGCTGCCGGGAGATGTTCCGTAATGGATCATATATCCAACCACTTCTGTGGAAGTTTCCGGCGGGTCCCATTCCAGGATTGCATCACCTGCAAAAGCATTAGTTGCGGATAGGAAAAAGCAGAGAACCAAAGAAATAAGTATTCTTGAAAATAATCTTTTGATCACGAATGCCTCCTTTGCTACGTTAGCCGAGGCCAATCACAGCATTGGAGGTACTGTTTTTGCCCGGCAGCCCTACTTCCATGTCCCGGGATGCCAGGATTTAGGATAGTGGCTTTGCGTCCCACATTTTCATGTGGTTTGCCTTTTTCAAGCTTCGGTTATTAGAATTCTTCCTTCTTAAGTTTGTTATTTTGTGTCTTGCCGGACGAATATTTTGATGGTTGCCCGGCGGTTCTGTAACCTTTTAAAGATGACGCGATAGATGATGCAATGCTTATACCACAAAAAAATATATCTATTGATTAGCTAGTTATATCGATACCTTACAAAAATAGAGGAATTTATTTCCTACCCCAAATGGGAACATTTGGCCGGTTTTGGGGTAAATTCACCGGCGTTTATCGCTCATGGCTCGTCGATAAGTAGGTAAAAGGACAAGGAAATAATCCACCCCCCGGCGCTGCGCGCCACCCCCGCCAGTCAGGGAACAAAGAGCAAGGTGAAGGTAAAGGGATTAATGGTAAATATCTTATTTTTTAGAGGTGAATTTTCTTGTTTTGCATTAACAGACGCAAAATAAGGATGCCTAAAACTGTTCCAACAGCATTACAAATTACATCATCCAATTGTGAATTTCTTGAGGGAAGATAAATCTGCAAAAGTTCGATAGCCAGACTGATCACGAAGCCAGCGGCAGCTACAACAATATAAATTGTCCTTCGCTTCCAATTACCGACTTTCAATAAAAAGGCCGTAAAGAAAAATCCTACTGGTACAAATCCAAGTAGATTAATGACGGTATCCTGAATAAAAGACTTGTCCCAGCGAAAATCCTGCCCGGGTGGATCTAGTATAATCTTTTTAACAGGCCGGAAGAGAGCGGGGATTGTCAGGTGATTATTCAGATCGGAATAATCGTGGACTGTAGCGCCGAGCTTCTCATTAAAAAGATATAAGCCGATATGCCCTTCTTCCTTTTCCGGACGCATCATAAAATTATTTTCTGAGTATAATTGATAGTGCTCAAAAATCTCCTCTGGCGTGAAGCTGCGATTATAAATCGACAACCCCATTACCCGCCCCTTCCACGAATGTTTCCCGACAGGTGCATTACCAAGGATAAAGCTGATTTTTTTTGAAGTTATGCTATCAAGCAGATGATGACGCGGATAGGTTTTCACAGGTTGGCCATTAATGTATAGGGTTGTTCCCCCATTGCCAGACACCACGGATAAAAAGTAATCTTGATTTTTTCCAAACGCATCATCAACGCCGATTTCTCTATACCATCTATTTGCGTCAGGCCTTTTAATTCTGCTCCGGATAATAAGATGCTTTTTCCATTGGCCGAGAAAAGTTATTTCAGAACTTTTCTCATCATAAATAGATAATATCCGATTAATGTCATCCTGGGGCTCTTCTGTTGGACGGATGAACATTTCTATGGTTATTGTTTTTTTATTCAACAGTGATTGCTGCGGATCATTCAAAGGATCAAGGCTAAGGATCATGCCTTGTCCGAAAAAAAAGACACCGTTTTTATCTGGAAGCCAGGTGACTTTGTTTTTAGGAAAAAAATTAAAAGGCCACAGACCAGCGACGAGAATGATGATAAGAATAGCAAAGCAGATGCTTCCTAAAAATTTCATGTGTACATCGGTCATTAATCTCAGCCGTTTATCGATCATCTCTATTATTGCTTCTAACTGCTATGATGTGGCAACTGATAAAATAATTTGAGTAAATATAACTATTCATGATAATTATCAAGCGGTGGGAAAAGGAGCAAGGGCAAGGATAAGCGTGTAATGATATGTTGATCGATAAAAATCAGGACTCGGCATACAAGCAGCTAGACTCCATTGAAACGCCCAAAGGCTTCCTGACTGCCTGGCGTTGTCTGCAACCGGACAATCCTGTCTGGGATGCGTTTCTTAATTCTACGCTGCTCTGCCATTTCTATCAGACAAGTATGTGGGCGCAGGTCCGAGCTCTGGACGGTTGGAAGCACCTTATCGTATTATTTACATTGAATGATAATCTGGTCGGCGGTTTTCAGATTTTGACTCGTTCAAAATCCTACCTGGGGAAAATCGGACTTCTTCTCAAGGGACCGGTCATTGCATCAGATGATCCGGCAGTATTAAATTTCGTCATTGCCACTTTAAAGAAAATTGCCAGAGTCAATCAAATAAAAGCTTTGATTATCCAACCTCCTAACCGGGACAAGGCAATATCCAATAGGCTAAGTCAAAATGATTTTTCCACCAATCATGTTGATAATGAGATTAGAAATACTACCGTTGTTGTTGATTTGCGTAGAAGTGAAGACGAGATTTTTAAGAGCATTAAAACAACCAAAAGACAAAATATTAAACCAGCAATACGGAAAGGCGTATCAGTCCGTCAGGGAAACAAAGATGATATCGATACCTTTTTCAATTTTATGATCGAAACCTGCAATCGTCAGCAAGTTTCGCCCAGTCCGTCTAATGTAAATTTTCTTTACAGGATGTGGGATTTATTCTCCCGTAAAGACAACATCAAGCTCTTCATGTCCGAATATCAAGGCGAAATTATTTCCTGCATGGTTGTCGTGCTGTTGGGCGATACCGCCTATCTCTGGAAATTCGGTTGGTCCGGCAAATATAAAAATTACCATCCTAATATTCTTCTCTACTGGGAAATATTTAAGTGGGCCAAAACAAATGGTTTCAGTTTTGCTGATTTGGACGCAATAAGCTCGGCCCTTGCAGATAGTTTGCATCGCGGTGAAAAGGTCCCCGAGGAGATATCCAAGACATATTCTTATTTCAAGGTTGGCTTTGGCGGCGAGGTTTTACGTCTGACAAACGGTTTTGTCTATATTTATAATCCGATTGTACGATGGGCATATAATCTTTTTATGCCTTATATTAATTCCGCTCCCTTCTTGAAAAGAAAAATTCTTTTTAGTGGGGAATAAACAAGATTTATAAGGTATCGCAGTGAATGACAGTTACAAAACAATTATCGAAAATGGTTCTTCAAATCCACACTGGGATGATTTTCTTTCTGGCCTGGAATGCTCTCATTATGAACAAAGTACCTGTTGGGCAAGGGTCAAACAGCATCAGGGGTGGGAAGCTATTAGATTGAAAGTCTTAAAAGGTTCGGACTGGATCGCCGGCGCCCA
>JAMIIA010000065.1:0-1361 GCA_035913795.1 Bacteroidales bacterium | reverse complement strand
AGTCTCGCCACCATGGCCAAAACATACGGTATCCAGCCTGACCCCGCCGGGCCGGAGGGCTTTACCCCTAACGAGCTTGGTATCTGGGAAGAACTTAGCGACACCTACGATATTGAATTTTCCGAGGAAATTCTTCACTGGGCAGAGGCAGCAGTTAACGCCAGCAATTTAGCCTTTACCAAAGAAGGCATAATTGATTTTGACGATATGCTTTTATGCCCTCTACTCTATCCTCACCGCTTTACTAAATCTGCCATTATACTAGCAGATGAGGTGCAAGATTTTAATTTTCTTCAACACCTTATGCTGCGGCGATGCCTATTACCTAACGGCCGCATAATCGCGGCTGGCGACGACCGCCAAGCAATTTACGGATTTAGGGGCGCTTTATCCAACAGCTACACGGCTTTGGTAAACACCTTTAACATGCAAGAGTATCCTTTAACAGTGTCATGGCGCTGTCCCCAGGAAGTAATAAAGGTTGCCCAGCAATACTGCCCAGACATCGAAGCTGCGCCCGGCGCCCTTCAAGGCAGTGTCTTATACCCCTCCAGCTTGTCCCTTGCAGAGGTCCCAAAAACTGTACTTTGCCCGCAAAATGCCCCACTAATGAAACTTGCCCTAAAGCTGCTCGTCAGCGGGCGTACAGTAGAAATTGCCGGGCGGGACATAGGTACAAATTTAATAAAGCTCACCCAGCGCATTACGAAAAAGAACCTCCCTACACCAGAGTTTCTTGATAAACTTGAAGCTTGGAAAATGCGCGAAACCCAACGTTACCCCAAGCGCACAAAGTCAATTACCGAAAAGACTTTAGTATTAAAAGCCCTTGCCAGCGCGCACAAAGACCTAGAAGGTATGCAAAAGCACTTAACAAAACTTTACCCGGACCCAAAAAGCAAAGACTATAGGCCAGCAGACGTGTTTTTATCTACAATCCACAAAGCAAAAGGCCGCGAATGGCCTAACGTGCTATTGTTAGACACTCAATTAATCGGCAAATACGCAAAAGCCGAGTGGGAAATACAGCAAAGCGAAAACCTGGGTTACGTTGCTGTAACCCGTGCCCAAAAAGAACTAACATTCGTAACCTCTAAGCAAATCGAAGGACTGGAGGACGACGAGTGAAATATCTCAATCGCACAGCAATAACCGAAGGTCAAGAAGCCGAAGCGTTTCCCCTTTTGGATGCCGCTTTAGCCCTACCATTCGGTAAGGCCATTTTCCACAAATGCACTCGCAGCCGGGCGGGCTACCTTCAGCGGCTTTTAACAGGGGAAATTTACCGGAACGCTATTCAAAGCATTAGCGCGTATCTCCCCACCGAGCCCCTTTACGGCAGGGGACTTTATTACCACATT
>JAMIIA010000064.1:0-7041 GCA_035913795.1 Bacteroidales bacterium | reverse complement strand
TTTCAGCGTTTCGCCGTGACGGCGGAAAAACTCTGGCCAGAAAACCCTTTCCCCTGCGGAGCCGCCCGTCGATGACCCCAGACAACCAGGCTGATGCGGGGAAGTCAAGGCGGGGACCCGGCCGGCGATTTAGCCGGTCGGGGTGGAGGCCTTTACTTTTCCGCGTCAGTCGGTATTTTAAAGATTCGACGGGCGGTGCAGCAGGAAAAGGTTTGTGGAAGAGGTATTCAACCCTTTTCCCCTGTGGTGAGTCCAGAGGGGGGGCAGAGCCCCCTTTTGATGCTTGCGGGAGCTGGTGCTGCTGAGAGGTTTTGCGGCGAGATTCGGTGTATCTGGGCTTTCTGGGAAAGGCCGGGCGGGAGGGGGCTGAGGTGCTCTGTGCGAGGGTTTGGCGGCAAAAGACCTGTAATTGGCATATAATCAGGGTTATAGGGCCTGTAGACCGATTGTGCGGGCTGTGGGGCAGACTCAGGGCTTTTGCATGAGGCTGGCGGGCAAGTGTTGGGGTTTCGGGGGCAGAGCAGAGAGGCTGAAACGGCCCTGGGAGACGCGAAAGGGCTGAAAAGGTGCGTTAGCCCTTTCCCTGGGACATGAGAGTTTTAGCGGAAAAGGGATTGGTTGAAATGCCCCTGGGCAAACAATGTCTTGCTTTTGTATCCCTAGTATTCTTTCTTGTTTAAGAGTTTGCCGTCCTTGTGGTTTTCTTCTTTCTTAAGTTGGCCGTTTTCGTCCCAAATTCTGACAACGCCATCTGCCTCGTCATCCTTGTAAGTTGCTTCTATCTTAAGTTGGCCGTTTTCATACCAGTTTTTAACAACACCCTCCATCTTATCTTCCTTGTAAGTTGTTTCAATCTTAAGTTGGCCGCTTTCATACCAGCATTTGAACGGCCCATCTTTTTTGCCATCTTTGAAAGTTACTTCTGTTTCAGGTTGGCCGTTTTGATACAATTCTTTTGAAACGCCATATTGATTGCCGTCTTTGAAAGTTTCTTCTCTCTTAAGTTGGCCGTTCTGATACCATTCTCTTAAAATGCCATCTTGTTTGCCATTTTTGAAGGTTACTTCCTTTTCAAGCTGACCGTTTTCATGCCACCATCTGCAAACGCCGTCTGGCTCACCGTCAATGAAAGTTGCTTCACCTTTAAGCTGGCCGTTTTCATGCCAATCTCTATGGATGCCATCTGGTTTGCCGTTCTTGTAGGTTTCTTCTTTTTTTAGTTTGCCATCCGCATCCTGATCAAATATTACCCCAGTATAGCCGGATTGCTCGTTAATAACATACACCAGATTGTCTCTTATTTGTTTTTTAAATAATGGTTCCCGGCGAACTACACCGCACCCCGCAACAAATGACAGGATGAAAAAAACAATTATAATAGCAACAAGTTTTTTCATGGGTATCTCTTTTAATTGGGCCTCATTAACCTCAAAGATCGTTTGCTACACCCTGCTGCTCTGTTGCCAGAAGAAATTGATCATAGGCCGGTGATGTATATATCAGTATGGCCGATTGTTTCTTGTTGTTGTCGCTGCTTAATTTAAAATAAACCGTATCACCATCAAATGCTAAAAAAGCCTCGCTGTTGGGGTAGACGTCAACGGCTTCAAATGCAGCCTGAGATGAGCTAGACGACACAGGACCGTATTTGCTCTTGAGACCATCCACTACAGCCCTGGCTTGTTCCACTGGAACTTCGATGATAAATCTTAGAAATTTGTCTTCAACAAATAATGCGCCCGCCTCGACAAAACGATCCCCGAATTTAAAGTTCTGACACACGTAGAATTCGACCCCAGGTTGATCAATTTGGGAGCGAACAAAAGAATAACCTGGTTTGCTCAAAATGTCCGATTTTTGGCTACCGAAAAGCAAGTCTTTATAACCATCAACAGCATAAACTGATGAAGAAGACCACAAGATAACCAGTATCGTAATTAACACACTGACAATTTTTTTCATAAACCCTCTCTTGGTTAGTAAAATTGCGAACACTACTGACTCGCTTTTTTTATCAACAAAAATGATGATGCTAATTTTAACACCTATAAACAATAGTTCAAGTTTAATTCATAATGGAAAATACAACTGCTGTTTGTTAGAAGTTTTCTAGACAAATTTTACTGATAAGGAATTGTGACGAATATTTGATCGTTTTCTTTTTTCTCAATGGTAATTTTAAGCTCATTACCATTATTCAGATAGGCAATCCCTTTATAAAAACTACCCGACACTTCTTCACTGATTTTCACTGCTTTGCAAACCGCTGCTGTTGAGCCAAATTTTTCTTTAAGTATCTGGCTTACCAACGGGCACGCGGACTCCTCAAGCAAATTATAATTAATTCCCGTTGTCAGAAGAATAGAAAGAAAAAAGGCAATAAGCCAGCCATAAAAATGAGACCTTCTTTGTTTGAGAATTGTAGCCCTCTGCCACAAATACAATGGAATAATCATGGCCCAAAAAGTGTTTGGTGCTTCATGGCCAGCGGATTTAAGTTTTTTTGCATCCAATAAGCAAGCACAAACATTCAGCAAAATATAAACTTTTAACAACTCCCTACCTGCCATAAGCTCAATAAATAGACCTATTAAAGGAATTGCAACAATCAACCAAGCAAATCTATTATCAACATCTTCACCGGATAAAGGGGGCAGAGTATCTTCTTTTTTAGGAAACAAATTAGAGAGGCTGGTTAACCGCGCTTCTTTCCAATCCCCTTCACCATTCCACACTTTTGTGTTTTCTGAAATTGAGCCGACAGCTATTGCAGATTTAATTTCTTGTTCAGAAAAGGGACCGGTTCTTTCGCCATTTAAAACGTAGAACCATTTAGCAAATTCAGAACTCCCATCATCGATAAAATTTTCCTTTGGCTTGGTTTCTTTAGAAACTTCCTTTGCCTTGTCCATAATTGTTTTGCCAAACGATACCAAGCCTTCTTTACTCGATTTTATAGCTTCAGCCAAATTATTGCTGAGTATTTGCAGATTGGAATTGCCTTTAAGGCCTTTAATTGTTTGTAAAACCTTGTTTTTTACTTCGTGATCATCAATTTCTGCTAAGGCCTCGAGATACCCAATTGAGCTTTCACCACCAATGGCCATGATAGCGTTTAATGCGCTATCCGAGAATAAAGGGTTTGCAACGATTTCAGCTAAATCAGGCAAAAACTCCGCAGATTTTAAATGACTGGCCGCATGACAACCAGCAATTACAAAATGCGGTTTATCTTTTGCTTGTAGCATAAATCGAATAACTTTTTTGGTTGCCACCGGGTCTTTATTGGCAAGGGCTTTCGCCGCATTAGCCCTAATTCTATGATTTTCATGAGCAAGCATTTGGTTGATTAAAACAGTTGCCTTAGGTGATGTTATATAACCGAGGCCTTCTATACAATTTGCGACAACCCTATCATCTTTGTTTTTCAGATAAGGTACAATCACAGATAAAGTATTTTCGTCTGGGAAATAAACGCTTAAGTTCTTAACCAAGAAAGCTATCACTGTGCAATCAGAGCAAGATTTGAGGTATTCAACCAGCGGTTTGAAGGCAGAAGAATCACGCTTAATGAAAATTTTAGCTAACACTTCATTGGCAATAAAATGGGATTGAGCTGTCGCAAGCTTTTGGAGTAGAAACTCTATGGATAAATCTTCATTCGTAATTGTTTCAAAATACGCAATTTCTTCCGTTGGCTTCAAAGAAGAATAAACTTTCTTTGCCCAAAATCTAACCGCCATATCTTTATTTTCGCTAAGAGCTTTCAAGGCAGTTAAAATGTTAATTGAACAGTTATTAAACTGGGTTTTAACAAGCTTTTGTAAAAGTGAAATTTTCGCCAGATTATCCTCTGCAGACAAAATTGTCACAATTTCCTTTTCTTCCATAGAAACCTCTCAATCAGGGAAATTAAACTAACCACATCTTTTTACCGAACAAGTCTTTTAAAAGAACCAAATGTATATAGACAAAAAACAGCATACTAGTGTGTTAATTATGCCGAAAAGCAGTAATAAAGGTGGATCGTTTACACATACGGAAACAATGTAAGCACCAATAACCAAATAAAAACAGCCCCAAAAATAACCAAAAATAAGCCAAATTAAAAATGAAGCTCCAATTAAGGATATTACTGCGAAAATAATTGCTAAAGCAGAAGCCTTGTCTTCCATGTCATCAGATTTTGAATCAGCCCAAAATATATTCCAACAAGCCGTAAATGGCTTGTATAAAACATTGTAAAGTTTTGCTGATGTGTCTGTTAGAACACCACCAACTGGACTATACATTATTCCAGAGGTTTTGCAAAGAACGCCATCATCAGATGTTTTTCTTGAATATCTTAGGAAATAGCTGGTTGCAACTTTTTTCTCTTTTAATTTCTCGGACAAAAAGGAAATTACATTTTTGGTTGTGGCGTTAGGATTGGTCTGTAGCCATTGAACCCATTCGTCAGAATATTTTTTATAATTACCATCATCGTGAAAATGTGAATGTTTGTCGTGTGGCAATGCTATGCAATAATCATCAACATCTATGCCAAGTTTATTCATTGCATTTTTTACACTCTCAGCCTGAGGAATTACATGATGTAATTCGTGTTCTTTGCTAAATGTCAAAGTATTTGGTATTGCAACAAGATCATTGCAACCAGAGAGAAAGAGTGGGACTACTAATAGTAAAAGAAACAGATACTTTCTATTCATAATCACACTCAATGCAAGTTTCTTTTTCCGTAGGGAAAAAATTTAAACATTTTGGATTGTTGCACTTCCATAGTTCTAATTCTGTAATTTGGCCTTGACGAATTTTAAAAAGGTCGTTTTGAGCCACCTTTAAACACCATTTACCACCGGCCCAATGGAAGAATGTAAATTTAAAAATATTTTTCTCAAATAAGCCACCATAACCGCAATCATTTTGAATAAGATCGTCTGAAATGGCTGAAGTTAATGGTGATTTTGAATCAATTAGAGCGCATACCATAACAAAAAAATTTAGTAACTCAGCAGGAATTTTTACTTTTTGCAAAACCTTTTTTTTTATTGATTCTATACGATTCATAACCCACTCTTCCTCTACAGGATCACAACATGTGGCATTACTAAAATTTGGCCTTTATGGAGAAATGGAACGTGAAACCAAGTTAAGGAATTTTACTGCGTTTCAGAAGTCTCGATACTGTGGCCGGGTGAACATTAAATAGTTTCGCAACATCTGCTGCGGTTTTCTTACCTGTCTCAACCAGTTTCAAAATTGTCTGTTGCTGATCTGTTTTGAGTTTTGGCCGACGACCGCCGACCCGCCCCTGTTTCCGTGCTGCATCCAAACCGATTAGCGTGCGTTCGCGAAGCATTGCCCGCTCTAATTCTGCAAAAATCCCTACGATTTGCATCAGCATCCGGCCAGCAGGCGAGGTGGTATCAATCGCCTCAGTCAGACTACGGAACCCTGCGCCAGCCTGAGCAATCTTTTCCATCAGCGACAAGACATCTTTTAACGAGCGCGCCAGGTGGTCAAGTTTCCAGACTACCAGCACATCTCCCTTGCGTAATTGCCCTAACAGGCGGTGTAGTTCTGGCCTGTTCCACTGACCACCACAGGCTTTTTCCTGACAGATCAATTCGCACCCGGCAAGCTCCAGTGCAGCTAACTGGGCAGTTTGATTCTGATCCTGAGTTAAAAAGCACGCATAACCGATTAACATAATTGCATAAATCTATTGCAAAACTATAGTATTTTGCAACAGATTTATGCAACGAGAAATGCCACTAAACGATAGACTGGTTTTTATTGCACAAACCACCGATCACGCAACAACCCTACGTGAACGAACCGTCTGAAAAGCATATTGCGATAACTTCTTTCCATGTCGCTGTGCTATTAAGCTCCGATAAGCACTTGATTTTTTGTAGCCTATGAACTACAATAAGAATTAGAGGCACAAATGAACCAAATCGTTGACAATTATGTTTTACCAGACGGAAACGAGCCAATTGTTGAATGGCTAAAGGCACTGCAAGACATTAAAGGCCGTGCCAAGATTCGCGCCAGAATAAACCAGCTGCGAGCTGGCAACCCGGGTAATTTTAATGTGGTTGCACCTGGAATCATGGAAATGAAATTGGATTACGGCCCGGGTTATCGAGTATATTTTGCTCGTGTTGGCAATAAGATGATGCTTCTGCTTTGTGGTGGCGACAAGTCAACACAACGTGCTGATATAAAGACGGCAACCGAGTATTTAGGCGATTACAAAAGGAGGATGAAGGAATATGACTAAGACTAAAACTGTAAGGCCATCAAATTCCTATGAAGAGAGCCTGTTAAAAGCTTTAAAAGACCCTGAAGAAGCGGCAGAATATCTTAACGCCTCTCTGGAAGAGGCTATAGAAAGTGATAATATTCAAATTTTTCTACTTGCCCTCAAGGATATCGCTAAAGCCAAAGGAATGAGCCGTGTTGCCGGTTTAGCCAAGCTTAACAGAGAAAGTATGTATAAAATGCTCTCTGTAAAAGGAAATCCGGAATTCGGCAGCCTATGGAATCTCTTAAATTCATTTGGTCTCAAATTTTCTATAGAGACAAAGAGCTGAAATAAAGATTTAATCGGATTAAAGAAAGTTGCTGGAGACTTTTTGTCTCTGGCAACTTTTTTCATACACTGGAGGCCCCTGGGGGCCGGTGGGAGGGATTGCGCCTGCTGCTGATTACCGGCCAGTTGTTTAAGACCGTTTGGCACACGGCCGCAATGTCCAGATGACACGGCGGCTGAGGCAATGAGGCGCAAAAAGCTGGAAGAATGACAATAAATGACAACGGTAGAGGCTTGGCCGGGGCAGATGGGCATTGAAGCGAGCTGCGGAAGCCCGAAGGGCTTTCCGGGAGGTGGCAGGTGTGGAGGCGGCGAAGCTGCCGGAGCGCTGCCACCTCGACAGGACGCGGGGCGTGTGCCTTTTTAGGGCGGTAGCCGCGTTAGCGGCGTGCGGCTCATCATTACCCCTGGCAAGTTTGCATAACGTTTTGTTATGTAAAGCC
>JAMIIA010000063.1:0-52333 GCA_035913795.1 Bacteroidales bacterium | reverse complement strand
ATCTATTTTTTTTACTTCCAGCCTTTCGAGTGCTGCGAAAGTTTCGTCAAAGGCATCGCGTACATGAATAATGGCAGGAAGTTTTTTCTCTATGGCATAGTTCATTTGCTTTAAAAAGGCATCTATTTGTTCGATCAAGAATTTTTTATCCCAATAAAGGTCTAATCCTATTTCTCCCACACCTTTGTATTTTCCACTTTCGAGATGGTTGAAAATGATCTTTAGCTCGCTCCGATAATCTTCTTTTACATAGGTCGGATGTAAACCCATGAGTGCATAAAAATTCTGAGGATAAGATTCGGTAAGTTGATTCAAGGCCTTTATACTATCACTGTCTATATTTGGCAATATCATTCTGTCGACACCAGCTTCGATGGCACTTTGAAGGCAGTTGTCTCTATCCTTGTCAAAATCGGACAGATAAAGGTGGGTGTGCGTATCAATAAAGCGGGGCATAATTTTTTTTTCAAAAGTAGAAAAGTTTGCCTTAAGTATTTCTGCATTTTCTCTTTTGCTGTGCAATCCAGATTGGTCAGGCGAGTTTAAAGTGTTTTCCGGGTAAGGAAATTATTTGGCCGGAGAACTCGAGGCTTAACAGCATGGATGAAACTTGTGATACGGGCTTTGCAAGGTTTCGTGCAAGTTGGTCGAGCGAAAGGGATTCCTGCCCGGATAATACTTTAATGAGTTCCTCTTCTTCGGGTGTATGCAACAAAAAAAGGCTTTTCTGCACAGCTTGTGGCTTCATTTCGGTATCCCACTTCATAAAATAGATTAAATCGCTGGCCGATTCGATGAGTGCAGCCATGTTTTTTTTAATCAAATTATTACAGCCTTTCGAGAGGGTATCACCAGCTCTTCCCGGAAAGGCAAAAACATCGCGGTGATAGGAGAGTGCCATGTCGGCTGTTAAGAGTGAGCCACCTTTTTCGCCCGATTCAACTACGATGGTGGCATCGGACAAACCGGCAATAATGCGGTTGCGGCTTACAAAATTGCCAGGATCGGGTTTTTGTTGCGAAGGAAATTCAGAGACGATGGTACCGTTCGCGATAATCTGATTGAGGTATTTCTTGTGGGCAGCAGGGTAGACTTGTTCGATGCCATGCCCAAAAACCGCAATGGTTCTGAGGCCAGCATTCAAGGCTTCTTTATGGGCGCAGATGTCGATGCCATAGGCGAAACCACTAATAATAATTATTTCAGGAAACAATTCGGCAAGTTCCTGTATAAGTTGCCTGCATGCCTGTTCGCCGTAATGTGTGGCTCTCCGTGTGCCTACCAGGCTTATTATTCGTTGTGCATCAAAACAGTTTTCGCCTTTAAAATATAGTATAATGGGCGAATCGTCACATTCTTTTAATCGTTTCGGATAGTCCTCATCGAGGTAGAACGAACAATTTATCTGGTTTTTCTGCAAGAATTCAAGTTCTTTTTCGGCCATTTGCAAAACTTCTTCGCGATTGAAGCGCGCGAGTATGCCATTGCCAATACCGGGAACCTTTAACAGATGATTTTTATTTTCTGTAAAAACAGCTTCAACACTACCCAGATAAGCCACCAGTTTACGAGCCAGTACCGGGCCTATGTTGGGTATAAGCGAGAGGGCGATCTTATGGAGCAAGTATTTGTCCATAAAGGGGGCAAGAGATTATTTAGGCGATTTGGAATTAGCGTTTAGCGAGTATAACAAGGCTGCCAGTTCTTGTTTCGACAGTATACTTAAAGAAACGGGCGGGTACTTGGCTTCAATGTCTTTAAAATACCTTCGGAGTACAAGGTTTTTTTTAATTCCTAGCAGGCTGCCTTTGTAAGCGAAAGAAATAAAATCACTTTTGGGAATTTCGATGGAGTTTTTCTTTTTATTGGCATACCGAAGGGAATAATAGCGTAGCACAAGCATATTGGACTCGTCGTTGTATTGAATGTACTGGAAATCAAAGAGAGAATCAACGATCAATACAAGGCCATAAACTAATCCAATTATAATAGCCCAGTGGTATTTGTTGAAACCGAGAAACGTGTTCGGTAGTTTACCTAATAGTATAATGGCCAAAATAATCGCAATAAAACCCAGCAATGTAAAGAGTCTTCGAAGCTGGATGAGAATAACACGTTTCTTGGTGTCTAGGATCATATACAAGTGTTTTGCAGGGTTTGAATTACCAAAGATAATTAATTCTGAAAATCAAACGTCCACTGTCGAAAAATCACTCACTCACACACAAAACATACAGCTTTGAGAATGGGATGCAGGCAACTAAATAATAATCTGAAGCTGTCGAAATTTAATTAAGTCTGCTTTGTGCAAAGGAATCGCTACTTTTACCGCGCGTTAAGCGCGATTTTTTTAATTTCTTACTTATTCACCATGGATACCGATAAAAACTATCAGATTTTTCTAACCCATCTTCAATCTTCTTTGGCCGATATGTCCTTTATAAGGCTTAATCTTTCCGATAAACGAAACAAGAAGGAAGAGTTAAAATCCGTGGGTATTAAGCCGGTTCAGATTAAAAAAGGTTTAATGCTTAGTTTTGTTTACCGTTACCCCACGCGCGACTTAACCAAGAACTATACTTTCGAAGAGGCATTGGAAGCAATAAAAGATTTAATTGAAAAAAGTTTTGTGCAGGCTGAGCTTCAAACCAGCCAGCAGGCCTGGCACCTGGTAAAATATAAAAACGATACTTCGAAACTGATTAAGAATGAACCAGCACTGGCTCAAACCCCAAATCTGCAGCACGACAAGCAAAAAAATCGTATGATTGAGCCGGTATCCGGTGGTTACCTCGAAGCACTCGGACTTGTAGATGCTCAAGGAAAGGTTAAGCCAAGCATGAACGATAAATTCAGGCAAATAAACAAGTACATTGAAATAGTGGATACCATGCTTCGCTCCATTAATATCGAAGGTCCATTTCGGGTGGTGGATATGGGTTCCGGAAAGGGCTACCTTACATTTGCGCTTTACGATTATCTGGTTCATACGCGCAAAGTAGATGCACATTTAACGGGCATAGAATTTCGCTCCGAACTGGCAATTGCGTGCAATTCAATTGCTAAAAAGTGCAATTTCGAGAATATTGTATTCGAGCAGGGAATTATAAAAGACACTGTGGTAGAAGATGTACACATGCTTATTGCATTGCATGCCTGCGACACCGCCACCGACGAGGCTATTTTCAAAGGCATTTCAGCAGGGGCTAAAGTAATTCTGTGCGCCCCTTGCTGCCACAAACAAATACGGCAGCAGGTAAAGCCTGGCAATATTTTGTCGCTCATCAGCCGGCATGGTATTCTATTGGAGCGACAGGCAGAAATACTCACCGATGCTATTAGGGCGCGTATTCTGGAAGCTTATGGATACAAAACCAAGGTTTTCGAGTTTATTTCTACTGAGCACACACCCAAAAACGTGATGATAGCTGGAGTGCTTCAGGAGCAGGCTGCTGTGCCCGACCCTTTGGTACTCGAAGAGGTAAAACAGTTAAAGAATTTACATGGAGTGGAATACCATGCATTGGAAAGAATGCTTGGTCTGGCATAAACTTCACTTTACCTGAGATTTTTCGATCAGTTTATCTTCTTTTCTGAAAGAATTTCTTTAAAAGATCTTCGCTTTCCTGCGCCATAATACCTTGCACAACCCTTGTCTTTGGATGAAGGAGGCCTTGCTTTATGAGGGTGTAGCCACGTTTGGAATCGAAAGCCCCGAAAATAATTTCACCAATCTGGGCCCAGAACAAAGCGCCGGCACACATCACACAAGGCTCAAGGCTAACATACAGGCTGCATTCGTTGAGGTATTTGCTGCCCAGCGCATTGGCTGCCGCGGTAATGGCTTGCATTTCAGCATGGGCAGTTACATCGTTCAGGGTTTCGGTGAGGTTATGCGAGCGGGCTAATATTCGGTTGTTGGCTACTACTATTGCACCTACGGGAACCTCATTGCGCTCGAAGGCCAGCATGGCTTCTTTAAGGGCCTGCTTCATGAAATATTCATGAGAAAACAGTTCGGGTTCCATGGGCATCTTATTCGCCTTTTTCTATTTGCACAGGGTTTGTTTGCCGGAATTAAAAGTCAGCTTCCAAAGCCAGCGTATTTTTAATGGAGGCCCAGGCAACACTATCGATTATTGTTTGCTCGCTGTATTGCTCTGCCTTGCTAAGTTCGAGTATTTCAGCCACCCTTTGGTTCGATTCGGGGTGCGTACTGATCCATTGTATTGGAATGAGCGGATCCTGATCTTTCGAAAGTCGGAATAAAAAATCGGACAAACCTAAAGGATTTATACCGGCTTGAGCCAGGTATTTTACTGCCACGGCATCGGCTTCGCTTTCGAGTTCGCGGCTGTAATGGTTCGAGCTAAGGGTATGCACCATTTCACCCACTATTTCGCCATTATTTCCCCCACTAATTACGGCTGTTATAAGCACTATACCTACCTCACGGGTAAGTTTTTTCATTACATGATTTTTTTCGATATGGGCCACTTCATGGGCAAGTACTGCCGCCAGCTCACCGGGGTTGTTGCAGTATTGCACCAATTCAGAATGAAGTACAATGTGTCTGCCCGGAAAGGCATAGGCATTTACCTCGGAGTGATGTATCAGATGAAGCCGGATAGATTGGGTATCGATATTGTTGCTGCGACAGAGGTGGTACATCAGGTTTTGGATGGTCTGTACCACAGTATCTATGCGGCAGGTATCGTGTTGCGAGAGTACCTGATCGATAAATAGTTTGCCCAGGATCTCTTCTTTTTGTTTCGATAGTTTTTCGGTTCTTTCTGGTTTGATAAATTCAATGCGGCTCAGGGCAAACCAGACAAGAAAAAAGGCTCCGAATAAAATCACAAACTGTCTAAGTGTTTTCAGGTTCATGCTTTATTGTTTTTGAAAAATGTTGACCATCGGACCAAAAAACCACCACTCTACATGCTGCCCTTTGCGTGTGTAAATAGCAGCTACAATGGTGCCTATTAATTCAAGAATATTGAAAATAATTACTGTAATCACATAGGCAATGTAGTTGTTGGTAAGCAGGTTATCTTTAAACACAATGCTCAGGCCCCAGACAATGGCGGTGCTATTCATAACAAATACGCCCAGTTGCGAGAACAATGCCTGGGTGCAATGCCACTTTACAAAGCCGCTGCTCTTTAGGTTGTTCAGGTAAAAGATAAGGGTAGCCAGCAGATTGATGATGGGCAGCGGTAAGCCGGCAATAATAGCCACCAGCGACATCAGGTAGGCATTC
Source organism: Bacteroidales bacterium (assembly GCA_035913795.1). Classification (GTDB taxonomy): domain Bacteria; phylum Bacteroidota; class Bacteroidia; order Bacteroidales; family UBA10428; genus UBA10428. Next base: position 47,070 of record JAMIIA010000063.1, on the reverse strand, counting down.
GAAGCTTTTTCGGCCTCGGCTTCGTTGGGTTTATAGGGATAATCTTTTATTTCTATCATAGTTCTTTTACAAGGTTCCAAATCCAGTTTGCCAGCAACAATGCAATGGCAAGTATTGCAATAATTGGTTTTTTAAGTTGGCTCTCGGCCCAAAGGAAAAACTTAAAGAAGCGATCTTTCTTTTGAAGGTAATCGAAAATAACCATTACAGGTGCTATAATCAATAAAATGGCTGCAATAAACCCTAGAGGATTCATGTGCAAAGCACCTGCCAGTTTGCCTTGTGCCAAAAGACTTACCGAACGGGAAGTACCACAGGCTGGGCAGGGTTGTCCGCTTATGGCTTTAAAAAAACATAAACTCCTTATCTCATGGGTTTGTTTTACGTAAAAAAGTTGAAAAAACACAAGGCTGTAACCGGCCAAAGCAATAGCCATTACTATATAATACAGCTTGTTTCTTGTCATTCTCCTTTACAAAATGGCTTGAAGCTTTTCCATGTTCACCTCGCGTGTGCGGCCCATAATTAGAAACCAATCGACAATGGTCCATACATAAAGGCCCCCACAAGTTAAAAGTTTCGCAACTCCAAGCCCGGTATCGCCAATAATAAAACGATCAATGCCAAATGTTCCAGCAAATAAAGAAACAATTATTGAAATGGTAGGGTCTTTAAATCCTGCTGAATGCAGCAATAAAAACTTCGAATCGTCCGCGGCAATAAGGCGTTCATGAATGAATGGGATTTGATAACCTTCAAAGTACCTGCTATTGGCATTTAAAAACATATCAACTTTTGCGGCTTCCATAATTAAAAGATTTAAGTGGCACAGATTATTCAAAATAAAGAAACAGGTTTTAATCTTTATCTCCAAATACTATGGGGTATATTTTAGTTAGAAGGCGATGACATCCAGCATTTTTTTTAACTTCACCGGCCGAACAAATCCTATCATCTACCTTTAATATGAAAGCAAAAATAGTATTGAGTCTCTTGTTATTGTCTTTTTTTACTTCTGTTTGGTCGCAGAAGGGTTTTGAATCGCAGGTTGAACTGAAAAGCTCCGATGTCGACAAGTTTATTTCGAGCTACCCTGCCATTAAAGCAGATTTCGAAAAGCATGATTATGATTTTGGCATTAGCAACGATTTCGATGCTTTTGTGGCCTCTCTCGAGGGTTACGAAGAAGGGAATGCCCTTGTTCAGCAACATGGCTATGCTGATTTCACCGAATGGATTTCCATAACCTGGACCATTGTGGGAAGCTATGCTGCTATCATGCTCGAGGAAAGAAGTATGCCCGAATACCAAGATGCTTTGAGAGCCATCGACAACGATTCTACCCTCACACCAGACCAGAAAGCGATGGCGAAGGAACAACTCAGTCAGGTAATGGCTGCCATCGAAAGTGGGTTCCAACCGGTTGCTGTCGAAGGCAACAAGCAGGTTATTCAGCCTTATCTGCAACCACTAAAAATTCTCTTTATCGGGGACTAAATCATACTGGAAGTTGTTTTTCCGAAAAGCTCTTTTTCTTTTTTGGCTCTCCTGCAACCAACCAAAGCAACTTTTATGATGGCACAGAAATAAAATTATCTTTGCGGCATAAAACAATCATTGCATTATGTTCGAATCTATCAAGTTCGATTGCAGGTATTTCAAGGGGCACATACCCTGCCAACCCAATAAGCTGAGAAATAAAACCTGCAATAGTTGTAACGAGTACTCTCCTTTTTCAAAAAAAATACTCATTATCAAGCTTGGGGCCATTGGTGATGTAATTCGGTCTACTCCTCTGGCTGTGAAATACCGGTCGATTTACCCCGGCTGCCATATCACCTGGCTTACCCATTTCCCCGATGTATTGCCCCCCGATGAAATTAACCAGATATACACCTTCGATTTCCTTTCGTACTATAAAATAAAAAGCAGTCGATTCGATATTGCCATTAACCTCGACAAGGATCCAGAGGCTATTGCTTTGCTTGCTGAAGTTAGTGCCACAGAAAAATACGGGTATATTTTAAACGACAATCATCTCGATGCGGCAACTCCTGCGGCGCAACATAAAATTGTAACCGGTCTTTTCGATGGTATTTCGAAAGAAAATACCAAAAGCTACCTCGAAGAGATTTTTGAAATCTGCCATCTAAAGTTTCAGGGCGAACCGTACCTGCTTAATTACAACCAGCAATATACCCAAAAATGGAATGTGCTGAAGGCACAGGCTGGGGGTAAAAAGATTATTGGTCTGAACACCGGTTGCGGCGAACGCTGGAAAACACGTTTGTGGCCCAAAGAATATTGGATTTCGTTTATTGGCTTGTTGTCGCAAGCCGGATTTTACCCGGTTTTGCTGGGAGGTCCTGCAGAGGATGCCCAGAACCTGTCGCTGTCTGATGCTACAGGGGCTTTTTATCCGGGTACTTTTTCGCTGGCAGAGTTTATTGCACTTACTTCGAACTGCGATGCCATTGTAACCCAGGTATCGATGATGATGCACATAGCAACTGGATTAAAGAAGCCTATGGTATTATTCAACAACATTTTTAACAAATATGAATTTGAGCTTTACGAGCGTGGAGTGATTGTAGAGCCCTCATCAGGGTGCGATTGTTACTATGGCAACAACTGCAAACGAGAAAGAAGCTGCATGCACGACCTGAAGCCAAAAGCAGCTTTCGAAGCTCTTGAATCGTTAAAACACCTGATATGAAAATCGCCCTGCTTTCAACTTTTTACCCTTATCGGGGAGGAATTGCTCAGTTTAATGCCTCCGTATACAAAGAGCTTGAAAAAGAGCATGAGGTGAGGGCTTTTACCTTTTCTGTTCAATATCCGGGGTTTTTGTTTCCCGGCGAAACACAATATGTTACCGAAGCCGATAAGGCAATACAGGTTGATAGCCATCGGGTGTTAAATACCATCAATCCAATTTCTTATTACACAGCAGCGCGGCAGATTAAGCAATTTCAGCCCGATTTGCTTATCATGAAATACTGGATGTCGTTTTTTGGACCCTCGCTGGGTTATGTGGCCGGAAGCCTCAAAAAGCATTGCAAAGTAATTACCGTACTCGACAATGTAATTCCCCACGAAAAGCGGTTTTTCGATACTCCTTTTACCAAATACTTTTTAAAACGCAATACAGGTTTTGTTTCCATGAGCCATTCGGTAACTGCCGATTTAATTAGTTTGCAGCCCGATGCGCGTTATGTGTATCTGCCACACCCGCCTTACGACCACTTTGGTGCCAAAATCGATAAACTTGCAGCTCAGTCTCTGCTTGGTTTGAAGGCCGGTAAAAAAACCCTTTTGTTTTTTGGTATCATCAGAAAATACAAAGGCCTTGATGTGCTCTTGCAGGCATTCGAAAAACTCGACGATTCGTACCAGCTTGTCATTGCAGGTGAGGCTTATGATGATTTCGAAAAGTACCGACAGCTTATTGACTCTTCGTCGCGAAAGCAAAACATTTCCCTTTTTAACCGTTATATTGGCGATGAGGAAGTACCTGTTTTTTTCTCGGCAGCCGATGTGTGCGTTTTGCCTTATCGATCAGCTACCCAGAGCGGCATCACATCCATATCTTATCATTTCGAATTGCCTCTTGTTGCTACCAAAGTAGGAGGCTTGCATGAAATTGTGAAACACAAAGAAACCGGAATAATAGCCGATGCTTGCGAACCCGAACTTATTGCGCAAGCCCTTAAAGATTATTTTTCGGATAATCAGCCCGAAAAATTTCGCAGTAATATCAGAAAGCTAAAAGAAGAATTGTCGTGGAAAAATTTCACCCAAAAATTAATTTCTTTTAGCAATAGTTTGTAAAGTCCCTATCGTCCCCTTGTGAAGTGCACCAGATAAATACCTGCCACAATTATAATTCCTCCGACAATTTGCCAGAGGGTAAAACTTTCGCCTAAAAGAAAAGTAGCAATAATAGCCGTCATTACCGGTTGGCCCAGGAGCGTAGGCGATACTACCGAAGCAGGCAAATGACCCTGCGAATAGTTAATCATAAACCAACCAGTTACCTGTATTCCTAAGCCCATAGCCAGCCAGTACCACCATGTTTGCGCAGCATAACCGGTAAATTCGAGTTGAAAAAATAAGGCATACACAAAAGAAGTCACCGTAGTAGCCACCGTACTGAGGTACAAAAAAGCAAGGGTATTGAGGTATTTTCGGCCTGGCTGAGTGCACAACTGGTATCCGCTGTAAAAAATGCCGGCAAATAAGCCATAGACGATGCCTTTTAGTGTTGCACCCGGCGAGAGAATTTCTTTTCCGATGAGGCACATTACCCCAATTACTGCCAATATTAACCCTGCCCAGAACCAAACATTCTGCTTCTCTTTAAAAAAAAGAATGGCACCAATACCAACCCATATTGGGGCAAGGTTACCTGTAAGTGTAGGCAGGGTAGCATTACTGGCCATGATACCGCTTGTCCAGAATGCCATATCGGTGGCCAAAAACACACCTGCCAATAGTGCAAACATAATACCGCGTCGGGGAAGCAAAAGGTTGCCACGCATCAAAGCCCATAAAAAAATTGGGGTAAGTGCAATTGTTCCTACAAGCATGCGGTAAAAAGTGGTGATAATTCCCGGGGCACCAGCCAGTTTTATAAGTATGGGCGATACCCCCAACAACATTAAGCCAGAAAAGAGAGCAGGATAGGCATTGCCCGGAATGGTTTTCGTATTCACTCAATTCGAAAATTTGGGTCGAATTTAGAGTAAATATTACAAAAAGTCTCCAAGCAGGGTTGTTATATTCGATGAGAATTAATAACTTAAACTAAAATATTCTGCAAGAAATGAATAAAATGGTTTTTTTGCTTGCATTTCAACTTCCGATACGCGCATCGTACAGGAGATTTGGGTCAAAATTTATAAGTTTCTGGCAAGCGAATTAAATCCACCCAGCCCGATCAACTCACTGGAAGCTTTACGCAAGGCTGCTTATCGGTTTTAATCGCATTATTCTTCATACTATGAAAGAGGAATTTCAAATACCTTACACAAAAGCCTTACTGCTGGCCATACTTGTGTTTTTAACTTTTCCCCTGGCTCGCACCCAGGACATAGATACCCTCTTTAACTTGTCGCTCGAAGAGCTCATGAATATTCAAGTTTCAATTACTTCTAAAAACCCGGAAAAGACCTCTGAAGCAGCCAGCATACTTACAGTAATTACCCGTCAGGATATTGAAGACAATCATTGTCGCGACCTGGTGGATGTTCTCAACATGGTGCCAGGCATGAATATTGCCAAAGACGACGATTATACCACCTTTACAAGCAGAGGCCTTTATGGCTTCGAAGGCAGAACCCTTATTATGATAGACGGTTTGCAACTATCAGATTTATACTTTGGCTCCTTTGTAATGGGCAACGAGCTGCCGGTGCATCTGGTGGAGCGCATCGAAATTATCCGCGGACCTGGTTCTGTTATGTATGGAGGTACTGCCGAATTGGCTGTGATCAATATTGTTACACATGCCAATAAACAAAAAGACGGTCTCACTGTGGTAGCTCGCTCCGGTTGGCTTCCTTCAACTTATGGGCACTACGACTTAGGTTTTTCTGCTGCACGAAAAGTAGGTGGCACTGAGCTTACTCTGTTGGGTTTTGCCGGCAAAGCCCGCCGCAGCGATGCCATGGCAGCATATATTGGCGATAACGCTACTTTCTTGCACAACGAAGCATCGGCTGGCTTGTCGACCGCCAACCTTACCGGAAGTGCCAAAATAAAGAACAATACAGAGCTGAAGTTTGTATTCAGCCAATACAAAAACAAACAGGTGCGGAGGTTTTCGGTCGATACACTTACTGATGATGTTTCTGCTACCGATCGAATTTATGGGAGCATTGAAGAAGGCACAGCAGCGCGAAAAGTTGTCTACACCTATTCAACCATCGGTGCCGAATTGAAGCATGTGTTTCAGGCAGGGTCTAAATTTCAGCTGGTTCCTGTATTTTCTTACCATTACAGTTTCCCTTATAAGCGCGATGTGGTGAGGGAAGAGGTTGTGACTCAGCGTATCAAACCTATACTTTATGGAATCTATCAATCGAATGGTACCGAAATTATTGCCGGTGGCGAATATTTCGGCGATTATTCGAAGATCATTCGACCCGATCCGGCGAACCCGGTTGATTTTTTACGCAAGTCAATCAGCGACGAGGGCAAAGACCAGATTCTAATTTCCAACGGAGCTGTTTTTGCCCAGGCAAAACAGATGCTTCCTCTCGACCCATATAAGCTGTTTTTAGTGGCAGGCTTGCGATACGATATCAACGAATTATATGGTTCTCGTTTCAATCCGAAGGCAGGGGTTACCCTCACGGGTAAGGCCATTAATGCCAAATTGTTATACAGTAGTGCCTTTAGGGCTCCACTGGTTGGCAACAATGCCTTTAGCCGTTATGGTATAAATCCGGATACCACTTTACACTCGCGCATTAGTTCTGGTGTAAGTGCCGAAACAACTCAGATTTTAGAGGCCGAATTGGGTTTAAAGCTATTCGAAAAACTTATGCTGCAAGTAAATGCCTACCATCAATGGGTAAATAACATTATCGAGTTCAGGTATAATTACAACAATCGCGATTTGTATTCCGACAATGGCGGTAAAATTAGCACCGGAGGGATTGAATTCGAAGCACGTTACCAGGGGAGAAAGTACCGCGGCTTGCTTAATTTTTCTCATGTAGCGCCTTTTTTCTTTTCCCATGAAAACCCTTATGCCTATAGTTACCAGGATCCGAAAGGTGGAGATACTTACATCACCCCCGATAACCAATCGGGGTACCCTACGCGGCATGAACTTTTATCGGTGCCTGGCATAAAACTCTATACCAATCATACCCTGCAATTCACCCCGAAAATAGCTGTTAGCGCCAATGCCCTGTATTTAAGCGATAAATATGCCTACAATGGAAATGGCACAAGCAAAAAAATCGATGCACAGGTAATTTTTGGTGCCGGCCTGGTATACAACAATCTACTTCCGGGCTTAAAGCTTCAGCTTAGCGTACACGACTTACTTAACGAAAGATTAAAGGTGGCAACCGCCTGGTACGATGGAGGCTACGATGTGCTTCCTTATAAAGGCAGGGAGATTTCGGTGTTAGTGGGGTATTCGTTTTAATCGGGTTTGAGCTACTGACTCATTTATCAAGCCAAAGCCTGAATGCATGCGATTTTGCTGTACTAACCATAAACTCTTCTTTGGAGCCTTCTAAAAAAAGTTGAATGCGGCTTTTCGACAAAACATTCATTTTTTCAATAGCCTTAAAAGCGATAATGGTCTGTCGGTTTATCCGAAAGAACTCCTCCGGATTCAGAAGCTCCTCAAGTTTTTCCAGCGAATAATCAATGGCATAGCTCCGACTCTCTAGGGTATTTAAAAAGGTATTTTTTTCTGAAGAAAAGAAGAAACTTATCTGGGAAGCTTCAATGGATTTAATTCTGTTTGCAGCACTTACTGCGAACCGTTTTTTAAATTGCGTAATTCTCGACGACAGGGTATTGATTAAAGTCTCCATCGAAATAGCTGGTGCAACCAGGCGCATTCTTTCAAATTTTTTCAGACTTGCTTCCAGCTTCGATTTATCGATGGGTTTTAAAAGGTAATCGATGCTGTTTAATTCGAAGGCTTTTATGGCAAATTCGTCATAGGCCGTTGTAAATATCACAAAGCTTTCCAGCTTCACTTGTTTGAAAATGTCGAAACTTATTCCATCGGCCAATTGAATATCCAGCATCACCAGGTCAGGGTGCGGGTGTGTCTTGAACCAGGCTACAGATGCTTTAACACTGTCTAATCTGTCGATAACCTCCAGATCGGGGTTGATTTCCTTTAGCAGCTTCTCTAAACGAAGGGCTGCAGGTTGTTCATCTTCAATTATTAGGGTGGTAATCATAAATCGGCAAGCAGCAAGGGAATTATTACTCTGAAAATAGAGGGAGTTTCGATAATTTCCACTTCCCTTTCGGTAAAAAAGCGGTAACGCTCGATGATATTTTTTATACCCTGACCAGTCGAGAAGTCAGGGTATTTACGCTGAAGGTTGTTTTCAATCACTATTTCCTGATTTCTGGCTTGCAGCTTAATATGCAGCGGATCTTGTTTCGAAATGATGTTGTGCTTCAGGCTGTTTTCGATAAGCATCTGAAGCACCAATGGGGGCAAGCAATAGTGATAAAATTTTTCAGGAACATCAATTTCGATTTTCAGATTGTCGCCAAAACGAACCTTTTGAAGCTTAAGGTATTTTTCAAGCATTTCGGTTTCATGACGCACAAGCACCAGTTCGCTGTCTCGGCTTTTTAAGGTATAGCGTAAAAAAACTGAAAGATTCTGGATATATTCTACAGCAGGCTCATTTTCATGCACCATGTGACTGATACTGTTGAGGCTGTTGAATAGAAAATGCGGGTTAACCTGCGATTTTAACGATTCGTATCGGGCTTCGATGTTGTCTTTTTCGAGCTTTACCGATTTGGAAAAATGATGTTTCCATTGCGAGTAAAATTCTACTGCCTCGTGCACAGCTGTTATAAAAAAGGTGATGAGGTTGGTAAATATTATATGGCTATAAAAATTTTCAATATGCATTTTTACGCCTAGGGCTAATTCCAGATGGTACAATCCCAACGAGAACCCATTGGTATAGACGAGTACCAGCACAATTTCTATGAGCAAATGTTTTAGCGGCTTATGTTCCCACGGAAATTTTTTCCAGAGAAAAACCACTATGCTTAATACACCACCCCATATTCCGGAGGTAATGATGATTGTATGAAGTAAATGGCCAATCTGAAAACCCTCACTTTCGTTATTGGTATGTGGAAAAATAAAGTACAATAATATTCCGGCAAGAGGAATAATGAACAAGGGATATTTTAGATTTTCTTTTTTCATCTGGTTTTAAAAGCAAACACTAAATTAAAAAGTCGTTTGTAAAACTCATATCCTATAAATAAATATGTCCGAAGGGCTCAGCCTGACTTGACCTTCGGACAAAGGTTTGTTAAAAATAAATACGGTAGAGAAACATGGGCATAAATCCTTGCTGATATACATAATAGACCTCATTTTCGTTTGGGTCGTAAAATTCCATGAATACACTTTGGTAATTTAATACATTCTGCAAATCAATAGCCCATTCCTGGCTTACTTTTTTTCCGTTGAGTCTGAAGCCGAACCGCAGGTCGGTTCTAAGATAATCGTCGAACTTGTTTTCATAAGCCTTGGTCCAGTTGCGCACATCTTCACCTTGCAACTGCGATTGCTGCAAATCTACAGGAACATAGCGTTTTCCTCCGGCCCAAACAGTTTTAAGGTCGAAGGTCAAGGTACCGTTTTTGCTTATTTTATATTCATATCCCCCCAATAGGTTAAAAACATACTTTCCATTAAATGCAGTGTTTCGCCAAACTTTGTCGTAACCCTGATATTTCGAGTCGAACACCGAAGCAGTAAAAAGAGTATAGAAACCACGGCTCAGAAATTTTTCGACGGTTAATTCTAACCCGAAGTTGCGGCCTATCCCCACGTTTACAAGACTATCTTCGGCAGGTCCTCCAAAATTATCGCCGGTATTAAGGGTCGAAAACTCCGGAAAGTTCTCCTTCACCGGTATATCATATAAATCCTGATAATAAGTTTCAAATTTTATTCTGAAGTCGGGAGTTATCAGGTTGTTATACCCTAATACGTAATGGTTGCTTTTCGAGAATTTCAGGTTGGTATTGGTTTTATAATACTCTCCTGTTTGCATGTTTTCAGTTTGAACAAAGTAGGTCGATCGGCTTTGCATCTGGCTATGCTTTCCAATGCCGGCATTCAAACTTTGATTTTTTGTGAAATTCCATTTTATCGAGGCTCTTGGTTCCAGGCTTACCTCGTTATTCAGCGGCAGGTATTGGCTATGTAGCCCCAGATAAGCCGTAAGGTTGTTGTTGAAACTATGTTGCCACTGGCCATAAGCCCTGAATAACTGCAACTTGTCATCGACATTCTGGGTTTCGATAAACCTCGATTGGTCGTACAGCAATACACTATCGAGGTAGTTTATGGTGTAGTAATCGCCAATAATACCTATGCTATAATTGTTTTTAGCATTTACTTTATGCCTGAGCTGGGTCGAAAAGCTTAGTTTACCTTCAGTTTCCTCCGATCCAAAGTAGTTTGTGAATGATTCAGTATCGTAATGCACCGAGTCGACTTTGGCTTTTGAGTATGTGTTCTGGTAAGAAACCGTAGTTTTTACCCTGATATCTTTATTGATAAAATAAGTATTGCTCAGTCCGCTTACCCAAAGCCCCGACCCGAAATCGGTTGCCATTCCTCTTAAGTTATAAGAATTGCTGGCACTGTCGCTTAGGTCCCGACCAAGGTCGATAAAACTGTCGCCCCAAAGTGAGAAAACTTTAAACCGACCGAGTTTTGTTCCCGGAATATCAATGAGCATAGTAAAATCTTTGTATTCGGGTATGGCAGCCCCTGTGCCAAAGCTAAAACCGATCATATCCATGACTTCCATAGTCGAGTAACGGAAGTTTGCCAGATACGATGGTTTTACTTTTCCCTTTCCAATATTTATTGGCCCTTCGGCTCCAAGTTCAAAACCGTTAAAGCCTACCTGACCTAAAAATTCATGTACCTGGTTATTTCCCGAGCGCAGGTTCAGGTCAAAAGCTCCTGCCAATGCATTGCCATATTCGGCAGGGAATGCACCGGTTAAAAAGTCTGAATTAGAAAGCAGGTTATTATTCACCATGCTCACGGGACCTCCAGTGGTACCCTGGGCACCAAAATGGTTTGGATTGGCAATCTCAAATCCTTCCATACGCCATAAAACCCCACTGGGTGAGTTTCCGCGGATAATAATGTCGTTGCGCGAATCGTTCTGGGTCATTACTCCGGCATAGTTGGCTACCATGCGGGCAGGGTCACCAAGGCTTCCGGCGAATCGTTCGGTTTCTTCCACCGAGAAGGTGCGGGCACTTACCATGGCCATCTCATTCTGGGTTTCGTCTTTGCGTTTTCCAGCAACCACCACCACTTCTTCCACCTCAATGGCATTTTCACTGAGCTGTACCGTCACCACAGCCTCCTTAGCTGAGGTAAGCAGAAGGTTATTGATTACTTGACTTTGGTATCCGATGTAGCTTACCTCGATGGTATGACGTCCAATAGAAGTATTCTTCAGTTCAAAATGGCCATTCATGTCTGTTGTAGTGCCCACGGGTTCGCTTCCGTTCCGAACGATTACATTAGCTCCTATCAGGGGGGAGCCGGTCACTGCATCTGTCACTGTTCCGCGTAGGGTTTGTTTCAACCCCTCCTGGGCTTTTAAACCGATAAGAAATGATAATACTATCAGTCCTAGAAATAATATTCTTTTCATAATAGAATTTGTTAGTTGCACCAAAAATAGGTAGTAGCAGGAATGGGTGAAAATAAAATATGCTGAACAAGGAATAGTAAGCTCTAAAACTGCATTTGCGATTGCTGAATGAAACCCCCTTTTCTGCGTGAGGGATTATCTCATGGGCTAAAATAAAAAATCCGGACAGCAGGATTTTAAACTGCCATACGGATTTATAACGCATAATTATTTGTCTATTTTTTCTTCACTACCTGAAGCGAGAGTTCGTCGAGCGCTTCTCGCCCAATTTCCGAGGGTGTATCGATCATAATGTCGCGGCCAGAATTGTTTTTCGGGAATGCAATCACATCTCGAATCGAATCGAGGCCGGCGAATAGCGACACAAGACGGTCGAAGCCAAAGGCAATACCTCCGTGCGGTGGGGCACCAAAGGTAAAAGCATTCATTAAAAAGCCAAATTGATTCTGGGCATCCTCGTCGGTAAAGCCTAATAGCTTAAACATTTGCTTTTGCAGTTGGCGGTCGTGTATGCGAATAGATCCGCCTCCAACTTCCACACCATTGATAACCATGTCGTAGGCATTCGCCCTTACTGCTGCCGGATTAGTTTCCATTAAGTCAATGTCTTCGATTTTTGGTGAGGTAAAAGGGTGGTGTTTGGCATGAAAACGCTTGGTTTCTTCGTCCCATTCCAATAAGGGAAAGTCGAGTACCCATAATGGAGCATAAGTATTTTTATCGCGCAGGCCAAGCTGGTTTCCCATTTCCAGGCGTAACTCGCTTAGCGCATTGAGGGTTTTCTCTTTGGCCCCAGCTAAAATCAACAACAAATCGCCCGGTTTGGCATCGAAATATCCTGCCCATTTTTTCAAATCATCTTCGGTGTAAAACTTATCGGCTGTCGATTTAAGACTGCCATCTTCGTTGTATTTTACCCATACCAATCCTTTGGCGCCAACCTGGGGTTTGGTTACAAAAGCAGTAAGTTCATCGAGTTGTTTGCGTGTGTAGGCAGCACATCCATCGGCACAAAAACCGCCCACGTATTCGGCTCCGTCAAAAACCTGAAAACCTTTACCTTTTACCAATGCACTGATTTCTTTTAGTTTCATACCAAATCGAATATCGGGCTTGTCGTTGCCATAGTTTTCCATGGCATAGGCATAGCTTATGCGTGGAAAGGGGCCAACAAACTCTTCGTTTTTAACCGAACTAAAAAGGTATTTTATTAAGCCCTCGAAGGTATGGAGTATATCGTCCTGCTCCACAAAAGCCATTTCGCAATCTATTTGCGTAAACTCGGGCTGGCGGTCGGCACGCAAGTCTTCGTCGCGAAAGCATTTTACTATCTGAAAGTAGCGGTCGAAACCTGCTACCATTAACAATTGCTTAAAGGTTTGTGGCGATTGCGGCAAAGCATAAAACTGGCCGCTGTTCATGCGCGATGGAACTACAAAGTCGCGCGCTCCTTCGGGTGTTGACTTAATAAGAACAGGTGTTTCTACCTCGATAAATTTTTCTGCGCTCAGGTAGTTTCTGGTTTCGATGGCCATTTTCGACCGCAACTCGAGTGCCTTCCGCATCGATTCGCGGCGCAGGTCGATGTAGCGGTATTTTAAGCGTATTTCTTCGCCTCCGTCGGTATCGTTTTCAATAGTAAAGGGTGGAATTTCCGATTTGTTCAGCACTTTTAATTCGCTGACAATGATTTCAATCTCGCCGGTAGCAATTTTAAGGTTTTTGCTGTGTCGTTCTTCAACTTTACCCGTTGCCTGTATCACAAATTCGCGGCCAAGCTTGCGGGCCTGTTCGCATAGGTTGGCATTGGTTTCGAGGTTAAAAGCCAGCTGAGTGATGCCATATCGGTCGCGCAAGTCTAGAAAGGTCATTCCGCCCAAATCGCGCGAACGTTGCACCCAACCGCTTAGGGTTACTGTTTTTCCGGCATCGGAAAGGCTAAGCTCTCCGCAGGTATGTGTTCTGTACATTTTCTTCTTTTAATTAAGATACGGCCACGAAGATAGAAAGAAAATGTACGGTAAAAAGCAGACAAAAAGCATTTTGAAACAGAGAATGTAAATCTTTCTTCAATTTACTTTTTCTCGAAGAGTATATTGTGTTCCGATGGGATGAGAAAAAGAGAATTAATCTTTCTTTAGTTTTTCCTCACGGCTTTTCAACTTTTTAAGTGCTTTTTCCAACTTCTCTTTCAAGCGAGACAGCACGCTTTTACCGGCTTCTTTCTTTTTAGCCTTCTCAATTTTCTTATTTATCTTTTCAACTTTTAAGCTTGCTGTTATTACCTTTTCTTCTTTCTTTTTTACTTCTGGAGCTGGTTTTACAGTTTTGGTTTTGCTAACTGTCGGAGCGGGAGCCTTGCTTTTTTTAGGACTTGTTTTTTTGATGACAATTTTTTTCTTTTCTGCAGGCGAACCAGCTGACTTGCTTACAGGCGACTTTTTCGCAGTAGTTACTTTGCCGGCTGTTGCCTTTGGGCTAGCAGCCTTTTTTGTTGCAGGTTTTTTGGCTTTGGCAGGGGCTGGCTTGGTGGTAGCACTTGCTTTTTTTGTTGCTGGTTTGGCTGCGGCGCTTGGTTTTTTCGCTGCCGGGGTAGTTTTCTTAACAGGTTTCTTTTCTGCTGAGGGTTTAGATTTCTTAGTTGTTTCTTCCATGGCTATTTTTTATAATCATTGCCAAAATACAAAAAAATAATCTCAGTCAGATGCTTATAAACTAAATAGTTATCAAAAGGTGATGCAATAGGGTGTTTTTTTTGGTAAAATAACTTTCAAAGAAGATTCGTTTGTGCCGGTTAGCTCATTCATTTTAAATCATAAACTCCATAATCCGAAGTATTTCATTGACTTCGGCTTTTATGCGTTGTACCTTTAATTCGCTAAACAGAAAAGACCTTACCCATGAAAAAACAACTGTTTGTAGCTTTCATTTTGTGTCTTTTTATTGTACCCTCTTGCGATAAAGAGAAAGCTAAAGAACCTCAGAACCTGATTCCCGACCCACTTGTTGGTGCCTGGTTGAATGAAACATTGCGCGACGGTGAAATTCCAACCGAGCAATTGTGGTGGATTTTTGATAAAGAAAATGCTGTAACTGGAAATTTTGAATTCTACTGGAAAGTAGATTATCCGGTCGAAAATATCTTTACGGTAGCAGGCGCAGCAAAGGGTACTTTTACTGTCGATAATGATTATCTTTTTCCTTCACCTACCCAGTTTGGTTCCCAGCTTATTGACCTTGATATGGAGAACGGGTTTTACGATTCTGTCATGTGGTATTCACCTGGTGATGAATTTTACGAACTGTTTGAGTTTTGGGAGTCTTTTCATTTCGAAGTAAATGGCAATACACTCGTGTGTGGTACCGATGATAATGGCGATGGCGACTTTACTGATGAGGAGGAAAACATGACCTTTATTCGACAGGATTAGCTTCAATGGCCTGTTCTTTCAATAGGCCCGAACAGGCTTATTTTGCAGGCAACTGACCAAAAAGTTTCATAATCACACGGTGAATTTTATGTGCTCCCTTCACCGGTTCTGCAAACATGAAAATGCATTTATTGTGTATAATCTCCTTTTCGTATTCCTCGGCAATTTTTAAAGTGTCGTCGGTGTGGGACATTTGCTGCACCCAAATATGCTTTATCCCTTTATTGAGCGCACTGCGCAACACCATGTCTGTTTCAAATTTTGGAGTTACTATCAGCAAACTTTCTACATCGGCAGGCAATGCCTCCACAGATGCATAACAAGGTTGGCCATTAATCTGCTCGGCAAGGGGGTTTATCGGAAGGATATCATATCCGTTTTTCAATAATTCCTTGTACACTTCGTGACCAAACTTCTTCTCGTTACGCGATACTCCGGCTATGGCTATGCGCTTACCGGCGAAAAAATCATCGATTTGTGCCTTTTTAACTTTCATAATTTTAGGAGTTTCCAATGGATATTTAAAATTAAAAGAAATTTTTCAAGAGCACCTCATCGTATTCTAATCAAGAATAATTATAAATAATTGGGAAGGAAATATTTACGAAGTGCTTTTTTACTGAAAAGAGAATGCCTTAATTTGGAACAAATTTTGAATACAACCCGGAAAATCTGTTATTCATGCAAAATTCAACTGTTGTTTCTCTTTCGCGTCTTTCGTTGGTTGTTTTTATGGCCGTATTTTTGGCTTCCTGTGGTAACTTCGAAAGCATTTCCATTGGCGACCCCTCTGAGGTTAAGTTGATGGGTTTTGAAGAAAACTACCTTAAATTGCTCATAAAGTTGCCAGTCGACAATCCTACGCATCATAAAATTGGTTTTTCCGATGTCGATCTGAAGGTGTTTTTGAATGGGAATTACATTGGTAAAATTATTATGGACGAAAGTTTGGTTATTGAGCGGAATAGATCGAAGGAGTATGAACTTCCGGTTAAAATACGCCTGGCAAATATTCTGGGCACAGCATTTATTATGATGAACATGAGGCAAGGGCAAAAGGCTGAAATCCGCATCGAGGGATCCATTACCGCAAAATCTTTTATGTTAAAACGGTCTATTGAGGTTAAAGAGACCAAGCGCATTACCTTGTAAGTCTTTCACATTGTATCATCTTTATTGATCTGGCTAGCAGTTCATTCCCCAAAACATCCTGCGCATAAATACTCATTTTTTCTTCGAAGTGATATTTCAAAGAAATCTGTGTAAAAAAAAGGTTAATTTTGCCCAACTAAAGCTTACATGGTGCCCCGTTTTTTAAAACTCTTCTTTATCCAATTTTTTTTGCTGCTGTGTGCAAATTCCTTTGCTCAATCTGAAAGTATAATCGATAAGGTAACTGCAAGATCATTGACAGAGGCAAAAGTGATAATTGTGCAAACGGAGAGCATTAAAAGCCTTATGGAAGGGCATCAGTTTACCAAAAGCCAACAACCGGGAATTACAGGTTACCGTATTCGCATCTATTCAAATTCAGGTCCAAAATCCAAAGCAGAGTACGATCAGATGATGGCTAAATTTTCTTATGCGTATAGCGAAGTGCCGGTGTATCCCAAGTTTGTTTATCCGAATTATAAGATTTATGTGGGCGATTTTAGGAGCGAGTCGGAAGCACTAAAGTTCCGCAAGCAAATAGAATTGCAGTTTACCGAAGCATTTTTGGTACAGACACAAATCAATTATCCAAAATTAAATTTGAATGACTGACGACATTAAACACGAATGTGGGATTGCATTTATTCGTTTACGAAAACCTTTAGAATATTATCAGCTTAAATATGGTACCTGGCGTTATGGCTTGAACAAGCTTTACCTGTTAATGGAAAAGCAGCATAACCGAGGTCAGGATGGCGCGGGGGTTGCTGCCATTAAACTCGATGCAGAACCAGGTTATGAGTACCTTAATCGTTTACGTTCTGTCAAAGCTTCAGCTATTCAAGATATTTTTCAGGGCATCAAAGCCAGTTTCACTGAGGCCGAAGAAAAATCGCCGGGCCTGTTAAAAGATATTGCCTGGGTAAAAAGCCATCTGCCTTTTGCCTCTGAGGTGCTTATGGGACATTTGCGCTATGGTACCTATGGCCTTAATAACATTGAAAATGCACACCCTGTTGTGCGCCAAAATAACTGGCGGTCGCGAACCCTTATGCTGGCAGGTAACTTTAATCTTACCAATGTCGACGAGATGTTTAATCATCTGGTGGATCTTGGACAACATCCCCGCGGAAAGATTGATACAGTTACAATGCTCGAAAATGTGGGGCACTTTCTGGATGCCGAAAACCAGAAGCTTTTTAATACATTTAAACGTCAGGGCCTGAATAACAAAGAAATATCGCGTGAAATAGAAAGCCAGATGAGCATCAGGAATATCTTGCAGGAATCGAGCAAGAAATGGGACGGAGGGTATGTGATCATGGGTGCCATCGGCCATGGCGATGCGTTTGTAATGCGCGATCCATGGGCTATACGCCCGGCATTTTATTATTACGACGATGAGATTGTTGTAGCGGCTTCAGAACGTCCTGTCATTCAAACTGTAATGAACCTTCCGGTGGAAGATATTCAAGAACTTGGTGCTGGTGCTGCTCTCATTGTGAAAAAAGATGGCTCGGTAGACCTCGAGCAAATACGAGGACCATTTGAACGTAGGTCCTGTTCTTTCGAACGCATTTATTTCTCGCGGGGAAGTGATAAGGATATCTATCGCGAGCGCAAAAAGCTGGGTCAGTTGCTTACCCCTGCTATTAAAAAAGCCGTGAATGGAGATTTCGAGAATACTGTCTTTTCTTTTATTCCCAATACAGCCGAAACAGCTTTTTATGGAATGGTGCATGGTGTTGAGCTGAGCATGCAACACGATGCAAAGCGCAACCTGCTTAATTGCGGACAAACCATTACCGAAGACATTATCGATAAAATAATTTCCCTCAAACCGAGAGTGGAAAAGGTAGCCATTAAAGACATTAAGCTGCGCACCTTTATTTCGCAGGACGAAGGCCGTGACGATCTGGTGGGGCATGTGTACGATGTTACTTATAAAACCATTGTAAAACATGTCGACAACCTTGTGGTAATCGACGATTCCATCGTGCGGGGCACAACCTTGAAATACAGCATTATTCGTATTCTCGATCGCTTGAAACCCAAACGAATTGTCATTGTTTCTTCCTCGCCCCAGATCCGCTATCCCGACTGCTATGGCATTGATATGGCAAAACTGGGCGATTTTGTAGCTTTCAGGGCAACCATTGAATTGCTTAAAGAAAAAGGGCTAGAGCATATTATCAACGATGTATACAAGAAATCGAAGGCACAGGAAGACTCACCCAAGGAGGAGATTAAAAATTACGTGAAGGAAATCTATGAACCCTTTACCGATGAGCAGATCTCAGAAAAGGTTGCACAAATGCTCACAACCAAAGATATCGGTGCCGAAGTTAAAATTGTTTATCAGACCATTGAAGGACTTCATGAAGCCTGCCCTGATCACAAAGGCGATTGGTATTTTACAGGAAACTATCCTACACCTGGAGGGAATAAAGTAGTAAACCGCTCCTTTATTAACTTTATCGAAGGACGAAATATCAGAGCGTATTAATTGTTTAGGGGGTAATCGGGTTCAGTTGCATTGTCTGATCAACTTTATTGCAACCTACAATACCGAACAGCCTGGGCTTTCTTGTAGATTTATTTTTTAGCTTTTGGTTGATACGACTTGAAGTGTCGTTCAATTTTGGCTGGGTACATATCCGCGCAGGTAATTAAAATGGCAGTTTCTTCCACATTCCCAAAGTGCTGGTTTAATATGGTGCCAAAGCTCCTCAAGCTGGGCGAAAGATTAATGTAGGCATTGATTAAGGGAGGTATTTTTTCACCTCTCGACCTCACCTCGAAGGAAAGAATTTTCATGTCGTCTTTCGGGTTGTCGGCTGTGAGTATCGAAGCCATTCTTTGTTTGTCCATTTTCGTGTCGAGTGGGTGAAACGCTTTCATAAGGTTTTCGTGGTCAGCGTAATGTTTTATCAGGTAATAAAGAATCAGGTTGCGCGCTTCGGGTTCAAAATCGGTATACATGGTTACTTTTCCGAAGAAATACTTATAGTCGGGGTTGTTAATTAAAATGGCACCCAGTCCATCCCAAAGGTTGTCGAGCGCAAACATACTTTTTTTACCCATTTGGGTCGATTGGTATGTGGGCTGCACAAACGAACGCCCTAACTCAATGGTATAAGGAAGATAATCGTTTAAGAATTTATCGCTGAAATGAAAGAGTTTGGCCGTGGCAATTTTTACTTTCCCATTGGCATCTTTGCTCATTAATCCTCCAAAATGAAAACGGTAACCACCCAGGATTTCCCTCTCCTGTGGGTCCCAGACAATTAATTGTCTGTATGGGTTATCATTGGTGTCGTATTCATCCAAATCAAGTTCCAGCCCTGTTCCGCCTCCCGCAGTTCGAAAGGTTAATTCACGAAGTCTGCCTATTTCCCTTAAAATATGAGGTGAATCCTGATGGGTAATAACATAAAGCTCATTTCCTGCATTGTTTGTATCGCGAAGAAACTTATCAGAGGTAAGTTCTTTTTCGATTAATTTTTTATCAACTGGCTGTATGAGCTCTTTCATATTGATTCTATTCAGAGTAATCCTACAAATTTATAAAATATTTTGCAGCTTGCATAGACTGCCTATAGAGGAATAGAGCTAATACCATCGAGAAGATAAACTTTCTCTTTGACCCAATGGGCCCATTCAATTGGTTTCTTCGTATGATCAAATGTTTGCCAGGGAATTGGTTGCCCAAATTTTACCACAATGGTTTTATTGCGGTGCTGATAAGTCTCATCAATCAGGAATAGCATTTCTATATTGGCTTTTATGCCAAATTTTTTGCGTATAGTTCCTAGTCGGTAAAAAAATTCTGAGTTACGTCCGCCCATGTGAATGGGTATTACATCACGCTGGTATTGTCGTGCTTTCGTAATAAAGTTTTTTTGCCATTCAAGGTCCACAATCTGACCTTTGATGCGGCGGCTTACATAGCCTGCCGGAAAAGTAAGAATCTGATCATCGGAACGAAAGGCCTCGTCAATTCTTCCAGCAAGCTCTATGCCTTGCCTTCCGTGCTTGTTTACAGGGATAAATACACTACCCAGATTTCGTAGGTTCATGAGTATATCGTTAACCAGAAATTTGAACCCTCCATAATGCCTCGCCACAAGATGCATTATTATTTGTCCGTCGAAACCACCCAATGGATGATTTGAAACGAAAATAAACCGACCTTCCTTTGGAAGATTCTCTTCTCCCTCTGCCACAATTTGCACATTAAACTCTTTTATCATCGCATTGGCAAAGTCCAGCCCCTGCAAATGACCATATTCCCGTAATAATTTATTGATATAATCTTCGTGGGCAATACGCTTTAGGTAGCGGTATACAAATGCTGGCAGCAGACGCGCCAATCGGGGGTTTTTATCGTAAAAAATTTTTTTTATATCGACCTGCTGTATGCTTTGATTCTCTGCGGGTTTCATGCAATTTATCTTCCTATTGGTTCGGATGCTAAATTATAATTATTTGAACTGATACTGTTAGTCAGTGGTTTAAAAACGGAATTATTCCTTATTCACAATCACAAAGAAGTTATCAACAAAAGTGGGAAAAAGTGGGTGTCAATGGTAAAATGTGGGAATTTTTATTGTAGTTTTACCAAAATTTATTCTTTCTATGATCACATTCGTTGGAGACCATATTTGTAAACTCGATGCAAAAGGGCGGCTTATGCTGCCTGCAGCTTTGTGCAAGCAAATGGAGGAAGGTCAGGCCGCGAAGTTTATCATTAAAAAGGATGTGTTCGAAGGTTGTCTGGTGATTTACCCATTCGAGGAATGGGATCGACAGGTTAAGAGTCTTCGCAAGAAATTGAATCCTTATAAAAAGGAGCACAACACTTTTTTAAGGGTGTTTTTTAAAGGAGTGGCCGAGGCCGTTGCCGATTCCAGTAATCGACTTTTAATACCTAAGCGATTATTGGATGAAGTAGGAATTGATAAAGATGTGGTTTTGGCAGGGCAGCCTGGAAAGATTGAATTATGGGCAAAAGGCAAATACGATGCTATTGAACTAAGCGACGACGATTTTGCCAATATGGCCGAAAAACTATTAGATGGATTTGTAGACGAAGCAGAGAAATGACAGACTATCACCAACCCGTACTGTTGCAGGAGAGTGTGGATGGGTTAAACATAAAACCCGATGGGATTTATGTCGATGCAACTTTCGGAGGGGGTGGTCACTCCCGCGAGATTTTAAAAAGACTTAAAGGTGGCAAGCTGGTTGGTTTTGACCAGGATCGCGATGCCAAACAAAATCTGATTGACGACGAACGTTTTTTTTTCGCACACCACAATTTCAGGTTTCTAAGAAACTTTCTCGACTATTTTGGAATTGATGCAATCGATGGCTTATTGGCCGATCTGGGTGTTTCGTCGCACCATTTCGATCATGCCGAACGTGGTTTTTCTTATCGTTTCGATGCCCCTGTGGATATGAGAATGAACCAGCAGGCAACTTTTTCCGCCTTCGACTTACTGAATACCTATACGTTTGAGCAATTGGCGAAAATTTTTAGAGAGTACGGTGAACTGACTCATCCGGCTAAACTGGCCAATGATATAATCAGTTACCGAAACCAAAAACCCATTGAACAAACCCGCGACCTGTTGGAAGCTTTGTCTGGCTCTATGCCCCGCCAAGCCGAAAACCAATTTTTGGCAAAGGTATACCAGGCCCTTCGGATTGAAGTAAACCGCGAAATGGATAATCTGAAGAGTCTGCTCCTACAGACCCGTGATGTGCTAAAGCCGGGGGGTCGATTGGTGGTAATAAGTTATCATTCGCTCGAAGACAGGCTTGTAAAGGATTTTGTTCGCGACGGTTCATTTGAAAAAGATGAGACCATTGATTTATATGGCAATAAAAAGGAAGTGTTCAGGGCAGTGCATAAAAAAGTAATTGTGCCTGGCGATGAAGAGATCAGAACAAATAACAGGGCTCGCAGTGCTAAAATGCGAATTGCCGAAAAAAAATAAGAGAAATGCTCGGGAAAAAGTCATCGAAAGTGGAGTTTGTGGCTTCTTCGGTCGAACAGAACGAAGTAAAGAGTCTTACCCTTAAAAATATGCTCGATGGATCGTTGCTTACGGGTAAAACACTAGTTTCTCAATTGCCTTTTATACTCTTTTTAGTGATGCTGGCTATTTTTTATATCGGCAACCATTACCATGCCGAGCGAATGTATCGCAAACTAATTAAGGAAAGGGAAGAAGTAAAAAACCTAAGGGCTGAGCAATTGACTACCGCTGCCGAATTGATGAATCTGAGTAAAGCATCGAATGTAGAAGATATGGTTCAGGAGCGGGGACTTGGATTGAAACAGCCTACCCGTCCACCTTATAAAATTGAAGTAGATTAAGCATGTCTATCAAACGCGACATATTATGGAGAATTGGTTTGGTTTATCTGGGTGTGCTTGCTTTTGCTGTATTGCTGGCCTCCAAGCTTCTTTTCCTTCAGTTTATCGAAGGGCCTGAACTTAGGGAAAAGGCAGAAGAAACCCGGGTTAAGAATTTCATTATTCCAGCCCACCGGGGAGATATTTATGCAACTGATATGCGTCTTCTTGCCAGCTCTGTGCCCTACTACGAAGTAAGAATTGATTTTAAAGCAGCCGGCCTTACCCGCGAGATGTTCAACGAAGGAATAGACTCACTTGCCTTGCGTATGTCGCAACTTTTTCAGGACAAATCGGCATCAGCATATCGCAGGGAGTTTACCACGGCCCGCCGCAATGGCGAACGCTATTATTTGCTTAAAGCAAGAGTAAACTACCTTCAGTTGAAAGAAATGAAAACCTTCCCGATTTTCCGATTAGGTCGTAACAAGGGAGGGGTCATGTTTGTTGAGCGCAGCCAACGCATCAATCCACACGGAAACCTGGCTCTGCGTACCATTGGATATACCACGCAAGGCGAAATGGGAAACATTGTAGGTATCGAAGGAGCTTATGATGAGTACCTGGGTGGAGTAGAAGGGGTAAAAACCATGCAAAAACTTTCTGGAGGGGTATGGATGCCCGTTGATGCCGATGGAGAGATTGACCCGAAGGATGGCAGCAGTGTAGTTTCTACCATCAACGTCGATTTACAGGATGTGGCCCACCGTGCACTTTTAACTCAATTACTCACTCACGATGCAGGTTATGGTTGTGTGGTGGTGATGGAAGTTAATACCGGTGATATAAAAGCCATGGTGAACCTTAAAAAAGTAGACAATCAATACCTCGAAGTATACAACTACGCTATTGGTGCCAGCACCGAACCAGGCTCGACCTTCAAATTACCGGCATTGCTTGCTGCCATTGAAGATGGTTATATCGATCTGGATGATACAATCAATACCGGTAATGGGATTTTTGAGCATTACGATATTATTATTCGCGATGAAAGTCATGAAACGGGTGGGTACGGCAAAATAACGGTACAGGAGGTATTCGAAAAATCTTCGAATGTGGGCATGGCGAAAATTATTACCGGCGCATATGGAAAAAAACCTGCTCGTTTTGTCGATCGACTATACAACATCGGTTTAAACGAGCCGCTGAATATTGACATCAAAGGAGAGGGCATGCCACAGATAAACTACCCGGGCGATAAACTCTGGTCGGGTGTTTCGCTGGCACAGATGTCTTATGGATACGAACTCAAACAGACTCCCCTGCAAATTCTTACCTATTACAATGCAATAGCCAACGATGGTAAAATGGTAAAGCCGCGCTTTGTGAGCGAAATACAAAGAAGGGGTAATGTGGAAGAAAGGTTTCCTGTGGAAGTGATTAATCCTACTATTTGTTCTCGTTCAACCCTTAAAAAAGCCAGGAAAATGCTCGAAGGTGTTGTGGAACATGGCACTGCAACAAACCTGAAAGCCTCGAATTTTAAAATTGCAGGTAAAACGGGTACTACACAATTGTACGATAAGCAATTTGGGTATAAGGGCGATAAACGAAGCTATCAGGCTTCATTTGTTGGTTACTTTCCCGCTAATTCGCCTCGCTACTCCTGCATTGTAGTGGTGAATGCCCCTTCGAAAAATGTGTATTACGGTAACCGGGTGGCAGGTCCTGTTTTTCTTGAAATCGCTAACAAGGTGTATGCTACAAGCCTGGACCTTCAGGTGGCAGTGAACGAAGAAAAAGCAGACAGTGTTGAGCTTCCTTATTCAAAGAACGGCTATAAAGACTATACCCAGGTGGCACTTAAAAAACTGGGTATCAAATCCAAAACAGGAAAGGAAACAGGCGACTGGATAAGCACTCAAAGAGTAGATGATGTCATAAGGTTGAATAATCTGAAGCTTGCCAATAATCTAATGCCCAACACCGTAGCCATGGGTTTGCGGGATGCCCTTTATTTGCTCGAGAACATGGGACTACAAGTTGAAGTACGCGGTCGGGGAAGTGTGCGCCGGCAGTCTATTCCTTCGGGTACAAGGGTTCGACGCGGTGATAGGGTAATATTGGAATTAAGTTTTACAAACTAAGAAATGAAACGTTTAACAGATATAGCAACCAATTTTGAGTTTAGTCTGCTTGGCAATGGCAGCAGGCCTGTAGAACGTATTGTTTTCGATTCGAGGCAGGTGCGCAAGGGCGATTTATTTGTGGCACTTCGAGGTACGGCGCATGATGGCCATCTCTATATTTCGGAAGTGATAGAAAAGGGTGTCGATTGCATAGTATGTGAGGAGCTACCAGAAATTACTCCGGAAAGCGTATGCTTTTTAAAAGTGACTGATTCGCATGCTGCTATCGGACATTTGGCTTCAAATTTTTATGGCAATCCTTCCTCGAAAATCGTTTTGATAGGTGTTACCGGCACCAATGGAAAAACTTCAGTGGCAACACTGCTTTATCAGCTTTTTACACGTCTTGGTTACCAATCGGGTTTGCTCTCTACCGTGCGTAACCTCATTGGAGAAGTTGTGTTGGATTCAACCCATACCACCCCTGATGCCGTGAGCTTGAACAAGCTTCTGGCCGATATGGTCGATGCGGGTTGCAAGTATGCTTTTATGGAAGTAAGCTCTCATGCCATCGATCAGCGGCGTATTGCCGGGCTGCAATTCCGCGGAGGAATTTTTACCAACATCACTCACGATCATCTCGACTACCATAAAACCTTCGATGCTTATATAAAAGCCAAAAAACAATTCTTTGATGAACTTCCTTCCGAGGCTTTCGCTTTAGTAAATATCGACGATAAGCGTGGACGGGTGATGGTGCAGAATACTCGCGCCAGGGTTTATACCTATTCCATTCAACATGTATCCGATTTCAAAGCAAAAGTGCTCGAGAGCCATTTCGATGGCACCAAAATGCTGCTGAACCAGTCAGAGGTTTGGACGCAACTTATCGGACAGTTTAATGTCAGTAACCTGCTTGCCATTTACGGTGCAGCTTCGCTTTTGCTCGAAAGTGATTTAGAAATTCTGCCCCACCTGAGTGCTTTGAAAACAGTCGAGGGCAGGTTCCAGTATATTCGGTCAGCAACTGGTGTTACAGCCATTGTCGATTACGCCCATACACCTGATGCCTTACTCAATGTTCTATCTACCATTAACAGCATACGCAAAGGTAACGAGCAGCTCATTACCGTGGTAGGTGCAGGCGGCAACCGCGACAAAACCAAGCGTCCGGATATGGCAAAAATCGCTGCCCGCGATAGTGACAAACTCATTCTTACTTCAGATAATCCGAGGAACGAGAACCCACAAGCTATAATTGACGATATGATGGCCGGTGTAGAAAACTCCTGGCACTTTAAAGTTTTATCCATTGTAGATCGCCGCGAAGCCATTCGGGCAGCTTGCATGATGGCTCGACCGGGCGATATATTGCTTGTAGCGGGTAAGGGCCATGAAAATTACCAGGAAATAATGGGGGTGAAGTTGCATTTTAGTGACCAGGAGGTGATTTCAGAAATTTTTATGTCAAACATACCACACAAACACGCTTAGTATGCTTTACGCTTTATTTGACTATTTACATCAGTTTGAATTCCCCGGAGCGGGTTTGTTTCAATATATTTCCTTCAGGGCCTCCCTGGCAATTATTACCTCCCTGATACTTTCGCTTGTAGTAGGCAAGCGCATCATTTATTTTCTTCAACGAAAGCAAATTGGGGAATCTATCCGCAATCTGGGACTGGAAGGACAGATGCAGAAAAAGGGCACACCTACCATGGGTGGCATTATCATTCTCACCTCCATTCTTATTCCGGTATTGTTATTTGGCGATTTATCGAACATCTATGTGGTGCTGATGCTCATAACTACAGTCTGGCTTGGGTTTGTGGGTTTTCTCGACGATTATATTAAAGTTTTTAAGAAGAACAAAATTGGCCTTCGCGGAAAATTTAAGCTTCTTGGGCAGGTGGTTTTAGGAATTGTGGTAGGACTGACCATGTATTTGCACGATGATGTAGTTATCCGCGAAAAAGTAGTTTATCCGGATGGTAGCGCAGTGCTGCAGGTAGTGGAAGGTACCAACTCTGAAGTAACCCGAATAGTAGCCCTTACCCGCGAGGTGAAATCGACCAAGGTAAATGTGCCTTTTTTAAAGAACAATGAATTCGATTATGCCCGGATTATTGGATTTTTAGGCGAAAAGGGCAAACCTTATATTTGGATTGTTTTTATTCTGGCGGTAATTTTTATCCTCACAGCCGTATCCAATGGAGCCAACCTCACCGATGGTCTTGACGGACTGGCTGCGGGCACTTCTGCCATAATCGGCACTACTCTTGGTATTCTGGCTTATGTTTCAGGTAATACCATCATTGCCGATTACCTCAATATCATGTACATCCCCCATTCTGGTGAACTGGTGGTGTATATCAGCGCATTTATTGGTGCCATGGTTGGTTTTCTCTGGTATAACTCTTATCCGGCACAGGTGTTTATGGGCGACACAGGCAGTTTGGCCATTGGCGGCATTGTTGCAGTTTTTGCCATTCTCATCCGCAAAGAATTACTTATTCCCATACTCGCCGGTATCTTTCTAGTCGAAACCCTTTCGGTAATGATGCAGGTGAGCTGGTTTAAATACACAAAAAAGAAATATGGCGAGGGGCGGAGAATCTTTCTCATGTCGCCTTTGCATCACCATTTTCAGAAAAAAGGATATCCGGAACCTAAAATCGTTACACGTTTTTGGATTGTGAGCATTCTTCTGGCAGTAATAACAATAGTAACACTTAAAATAAGGTAGTCTATGGAAAAGCGCATTGTCATTCTCGGTGCTGGAGAAAGCGGAACAGGTTCTGCTGTACTGGCGAAAAAACATGGTTTTGATGTTTTTGTTTCCGATCTGGGAAAAATCAAACCACATTACAAGGAGATCTTATTTAACTACGAGGTAGAATGGGAAGAAGAGCAACATACCGATCGCTTGATTTTAAGTGCTGATGAGGTAATAAAAAGCCCGGGAATTTCTGATAAGGCTGATATTGTGCTGGCCCTTAAAAAGAAAAACATTCCGGTGATCTCAGAAATAGAATTTGCCGGACGTTACACCAGCGCTAAAAAGATTTGCATAACCGGTAGTAATGGAAAAACTACTACTACCAACCTTTTACATCATATGCTTCGCAGGGCTGGAATGAATTGCGGGATGGCAGGTAACGTAGGTAAAAGCTTTGCATTTCAGGTGGCTACCAAATCTTACGATTATTATGTGCTTGAACTTAGTAGTTTTCAGCTCGATGGTATGTTTGAGTTCAAACCCGATATTTCTATCCTGCTCAACATCACACCCGACCACCTCGACCGCTATGGTTATAACATGCAGAACTACATTGACTCAAAATTTAAAATTACTCAAAACCTTTCCGAAGACGATTATTTTATCTACTGCTCCGACGATGAGATTACTATTTCGGAGCTGGAAAAGATAGTGTTGCGCGCAAAACAACTCGAATTCTCTCAAACAAAAATTGTGAAGGAAGGAGCCCATGTAGAAGACGGAAATATGGTTATTTCGGTCAACGACGAGGTAATGTCTATACCCCTTGATGAATTATCCATTAAAGGCCGTCATAATATTTACAACTCCATGGCTGCCAGCATTGCATCAAGGGTTCTGGAAATTAAGAAAGAAGTTATCCGCGAGTGCCTTCAGGATTTTAAAGGTGTAGAACACCGTCTGGAGCGCTTTATTAAGGTACATGGTATTGAATTCATCAACGACTCAAAAGCCACCAATGTCAATTCAACCTGGTATGCCCTCGAGTGTATGACCACGCCTACGGTTTGGATTGTTGGTGGTGTGGATAAAGGAAATGATTACTCCGAATTGTTGCCTCTTGTAAAAGAAAAGGTAAAGGCCATTGTTTGCCTTGGAGTAGACAACAGCAAAATACACAATGCTTTCGATGGTATTATCGAAAAAATTGTTGATGCCAGTTCAATGAAAGAGGCTGTCAATAAAGCCTATAAGCTTGGTGAAAAAGACGATACAGTATTGCTTTCTCCGGCTTGTGCCAGCTTCGACTTATTTAAAAGCTACGAAGACAGGGGTAGCCAGTTTAAAGAATGTGTAAGAGAGCTTTAACGCGATACTTTATAACCGGAATAGAGCATGCAAGAAACATTAAAGAAATATTTTAAAGGCGATCCGGTTATCTGGGGGGTTGTATTTGCGCTAAGTCTGATATCCATACTGGCAGTATACAGCTCTACAGGCACTCTGGCCTATAAATATAAGGCCGGCAATGTGGCATATTATCTGTTCAAGCATGTTTCGTTTTTATTTTTAGGATTCTTAATTATCTATTTTTTGCATCTGGTACCCTATCAGGTTTTCTCGCGCCTTTCGCAGCTTTTCTTTTATATATCCATTCCGCTTCTGGGTATAACTTTGGTTTTTGGTACCAGTCTCAACCAGGCTTCGCGTTGGTTAACTGTACCCGGAACAGGATTGACCTTTCAGACCTCCGACCTTGCCAAAATTGCACTGATTATGTACCTGGCCCGCCTGCTATCGCTAAAGCAGGATACAATAAAGACCTATAAGAAAGGCTTTTTGCCTCTTATTATTCCGGTTTTTGTGGTGTGTGGTCTTATTATGCCGGCAAACCTTTCTACCGCTGTTTTATTGTTTGCTGTCTCTATGGTTCTGATGTTTGTAGGCCGCGTTAAAACCATTTACCTGGCCTTGGTTACGGGCATTGGTATTGCAGCAATTGTCGGACTTATTTTCCT
Organism: Bacteroidales bacterium; assembly: GCA_035913795.1. Taxonomy (GTDB): domain Bacteria; phylum Bacteroidota; class Bacteroidia; order Bacteroidales; family UBA10428; genus UBA10428. The sequence continues at coordinate 17,828 of JAMIIA010000063.1, read as the reverse complement.
GGCCCTGCATTCCGACTGGGAGGGTAGATGGGGTACCTGGCACAACCGAATTGTCAATTTTGTGGAACAGGAGGAGGGCGATAATTACCAGGCCGAGCAATCAAAAATTGCCATAGCTACAGGAGGTATACTTGGAAAGGGCCCGGGAAACAGCGTACAACGTAACTTTTTACCCCATCCCTATTCCGATTTTATTTTTGCCATCATCGTGGAGGAAGGTGGTGTTATTTTTGGCTTCTTTGTCATCTTTCTTTACCTCTACCTGCTCTACCGGGCCGGAGTAATTGTAAGTCGAAGTTCCCGAACCTTTCAGGCATTTCTTGCCTTTGGCCTGAGCATGATACTTGTGCTACAGGCCATGGTAAATATGGCCGTGGCGGTGGGGGTGTTTCCGGTAACCGGACAGCCTCTTCCATTTATCTCGATGGGAGGAACTTCCATATTATTTACCGCAGCAGCACTCGGAATGATATTGAGCGTAAGCCGGAGCACCGATGTACTTCCCAAAACCGAAACTGAAACTGAAACACCCACTGAAAAACCCAGCGATGAGCAGAATAATTAAAATACTAATAAGCGGAGGAGGAACCGGAGGGCATATCTTTCCGGCTCTGTCCATAGCCAACGAAGTAAAAAGACGTCTGCCCGATACCGAATTTCTTTTTGTGGGTGCCGATAACCGCATGGAGATGGATCGTGTACCTGCTGCTGGTTATAAAATCATAGGTTTACCGGTGAGGGGACTTATCCGAAAGCTTACCTTCGAAAATTTTTTCGTGCTTCGCGATTATTTTAAAAGCTTGCGCCAGGCACGCCGTATTGTAAAAGAGTTTAAACCTGACCTGGCAGTTGGTGTGGGGGGCTATGCCTCGGCCCCGGTAATTAAAGCAGCCTCTTCCATGGGTGTGCCCTGCCTCTTGCAAGAACAAAATTCCTACGCCGGGGTTACCAATAAAATGCTTGCCCGACGAGCAAAGAAAATATGTGTGGCTTATGAGCACATGGAACGCTTTTTTCCGAAAGAAAAAATAATACTCACCGGAAACCCGGTGCGTCCTATGCCTATCAACGCGGAACTTAAAAAAGAAGCACTTGCACATTTTGGAATTCATACCACTAATCCTGTATTATTTATCATGGGTGGTAGTCTTGGCGCAAGAACCATTAACGAGGCGCTTTTAGCAGCGGTCGATCAGTTGACAAAAGAACCTGTAGAGATTATTTGGCAAACAGGAAAATACTATTTCGAAAATATCAAAACACAGCTTGCTGGCAAACATATTGAAAATATCAGAGTAATGGATTTTGTTACCCGCATGGATCTTGCCTACAATGCTGCCGATTTAATTGTTAGTCGAGCAGGTGCCATCAGCTTATCGGAGCTATGCCTGGTAGGCAAACCATCTTTGCTGGTACCCTCGCCCAATGTAGCAGAAGACCATCAAACAAAAAATGCCATGGCCCTGGTTCAGGTAGGAGCAGCCCTGATGGTGCCCGACAACAAGGCTGGTAGTGAATTGATACCAACCGCCCTGCAGGTTTTAAAAGAACCCGCACACCTCGAACAGTTTGCAAAGAATGCCCTGAAACTGGCCAGGCCCAAAGCTACCGAGACAATTGTGGATGAATTACTTAGTTTGATTAAAGTTTAATAAATGGATATTGGCTCTTTTCATAGCGTGTATTTTTTAGGTATCGGAGGCATAGGTATGAGTGCCCTGGCCCGGTATTTCAGTGCGCAAGGCACTGTGATAGGCGGTTACGACCTTACTGCAAGTGTTTTGACTAGGCAGCTCGAAAATATGGGTATGGATATTCATTACGAAGACAATCCCGAGCTGATTTCTCAGGCATTTCGCGATAAAGAAAAAACTTTAGTGGTGCTTACCCCTGCTGTTCCTGAAAATCACCTTGAATGGGCATTTTTCAGATCGGAAGGATTTACCATTGTAAAAAGGGCCCTGGTGCTCGGTCAGATTTTTAACTCACAAACTGGCATTGCCATCGCAGGTACACATGGGAAAACCTCCGTGAGCACCTTTACCAGTTTTATGCTCAACGAAACGGGCATTGGCTGCAATGCTTTCTTAGGAGGAATTTCGAAGAACTTTAATTCGAACCTTGTACTCAATCAATCGGAATTTGTGGTGGCTGAGGCCGATGAATTCGACCGTTCCTTTCTGCAACTTTTTCCACATATTTTGCTAATAACCACAGTCGATGCCGATCACCTCGATATCTATTCGGGGCTTGAAGAAATTCAGCATACCTTTCAGTTGTTGGTGAACCAGGTTCGGCAAGGGGGAACAGTTATTTTGAACAACAAGGTAAAATTGGATGTGCCTGCAGGTCTTTCGCATTTTACTTATTCGCTCGACGATGCATCGTCCGATTTTTATGCCAGTAACATTCGCAAGGAAAAAGGGGCCTATTGTTTTACGCTAAACACACCTTTTTTAAGGGTTCAGAACATGCGGCTTGAAGTGCCTGGTAAAACCAATATCGAAAACGCCATTGCGGCCATGGCTGTGAGTTACGTGCTTGGCGCCACTCCAGATAAGCTGATTGGAGCTTTGCCCCGAATGCGTGGTGTGGTAAGGCGTTTCGATGTGCAGTATCAGAGTGAAAGGGTAGTTTATATCGACGATTACGCACACCATCCGCGGGAGCTCGATGCTGTGATTTCTTCCTTGCGCGATTGGTTTCCGGGTAAAAAAATTACCGCAGTCTTTCAACCGCATCTCTTTTCGCGCACGCGCGATTTTGCAACCGAGTTTGCCGAAAGCCTCTCGAAGGTCGATGAGCTGATCTTGATGGACATATACCCAGCCCGCGAAAAACCCATTCCAGGAGTTACTTCCGACATCATTTTTAATCGCCTTAGCCTTGAGTTCAAGCATCGTTGTTCAAAAATAAACTTGCTTTCTACCTTAAAAGAACTAAATATTGAGGTACTTCTCACAGCAGGAGCCGGCGATATCGATCAGTTTATATTAGAAATTGCACACTATCTGGCTGAAAATGAAAAAGTTTAGAAAAATAGCCGTGTGGTCAGGCCTTTTGGCTTACTTTATTCTGATATCGGGATTTGTGTCCTCCCGCCGCGAAAATGTGCTTTGTGGTGAAATTAAAATCGTAGTAACCGATAGCGTCCAAAATAAATTTGTAGCGAGTCGCGACATCACTTTGTTGCTCGAACGTAAATTGCACAAAGTTTTGGGCTTGCCCATCGCTGAAGTCAATACCGATACCATCGAAAAAATTGTTCTTACTAATTCTCTCATCCGCGAGTGCAAGGTTTTTACTACAAGCAACGGTAGTTTAACCATCGAAATCAATCAAAGAGAGCCTGTTATAAGAATCATCGACAGCAAAGGCAGAAATTACTACCTCGATCGCGAAGGTTCAGTGCTTTCAACTTCAGCGAGGTTTACGCCCCATTTGCTGGTGGCTAATGGGCATATAAAAACTCCTTTTGAAACAGGGCGCCTTCAAAATATTTTTAACCCCAATTATGACCAATCGGCCAAAACGCTTCGCGAGTTATTTGAGCTGTGCAATTTTATTCAGAGTAATACTTTCTGGAATGCACAAATTGTGCAGGTATATGTAAACAGAAACAAGGAGTATGAGCTTATTCCCAGAGTAGGTCCTCATATTATTTTACTTGGGTCTCTGCAAGACTATGAAGCGAAGTTTGAAAAACTTCAGATTTTTTACAAAGAGGGACTCAACCAAGTTGGTTGGAACCAATACCTGTATATTAACTTAAAATTTAAAGATCAGATTGTTTGTTCAAAAAACACCATACAACCATGAGGCAGGAAACAAATTACATTGCAGCCATTGACATTGGAACTACCAAAATAGTTTCATTGGTCGGGAAACTTAACGAGAATAAAAAGCTCGAAATACTTGGAATCAGCAAAACGAATTCTACAGGTGTAAAAAGAGGCGTTGTTCAGAATATCGACGAAACGGTAAACGCTATTCGAGAATCTGTTACAGAGGTACAAAAACAATCGGGTATTGTTTTTTCGAATGTGTTTGTGGGCATTGCCGGGCAGCATATTAAAAGTGTAAAGAACCGAAATCACCTCAACCTGGGTTCTGAACGCGACGAAATTACACGTGCCGACATTGAAACCCTTATTGCCGACATGCAAAAGATTCCTCTTGAACCAGGTGAAGAAATTATTCATGTGCTGCCACAGAATTTTATTGTCGACAACGAAACCGGAGTAAAGAACCCGGTAGGTATGTCGGGTCGGCGCATCGAAGCAAACTTTCATATTGTTATTGGCGAAATTGCTTCGGCTAAAAACATCGAAAAGTGTGTGAATAGAGTGGGCCTGAAGGTTGAACAGCTTATTCTCGAACCACTGGCCTCTTCGGCTGCCGTGCTTACCGACGATGAGAAGGAAGCGGGTGTGGCCCTTGTCGACATCGGAGGTGGCACTACCGATGTAGCGGTTTATTACGACGATGCCATTCGGCATACAGCCGTGGTGCCTTTTGGGGGCAATGTTGTTACCAACGACATCAAAGAAGGCTGTTCGATTTTGAGCCGTCAGGCCGAATCGCTTAAAACACAGTTTGGAATGGCGCTTGGCGACCTTGCACCAGAAGATAAAGTAGTCACCATTCCGGGCATCAGTGGCCGCGACCCTAAGGAAATATCCTTTAAAAGTCTGGCTTACATCATCCAATCTCGCATGGAGGAGATTATCGATGCCGTGATGTTCGAAATCGAAAGCTCGGGTTGTATCGACAAACTGAGTGCAGGCATTGTAATAACCGGTGGTGGAGCCATGCTGAAACACTTGCCGCAGTTGGTAAAATTCCGCACCGGAATGGATGTTCGCATCGGTTATCCGAATGAGCACCTTGCTTCCAGTCATCTCGAATCCATCAATCATCCGATGTATTCAACTGCCATAGGTTTGCTGCTGAAGGGCATTGAGGTAGGAAGGAACCAACCGGTGAAAGAACAAAACGTAAAGCAAAAAATGGTAGAGGAACAACCCGAGGTGGTAGAATTCGAAGTAACCCAAACGGAAGAGAGACAAAAACCATCGCGTATTATGGATGTAATTAAAAGAAGCTTTAACGACATATTTGAAGAAAAAGGTGCCAGCATGGATTAAATGCCATGAATTCCTGAGCCTCTAGTAACGACCTTAACTTGACAAAAGACCTTGTTCTGCCAGTAAAAATAATATAAACGCCATGGAAGATCTATTACAATTCGAATTGCCTGTAAACCGCTCCTCCATCATCAAAGTGTTTGGTGTAGGCGGCGGAGGTAGCAATGCAGTAAACCACATGTACCGAAAGGGCATAAAAGATGTTGATTTTGTAATCTGCAATACCGATGCCCAGGCCCTTGCCAACAGTGGTGTGCCGGTTAAAATTCAACTGGGGTCTTCGCTTACCGAAGGCCGGGGTGCTGGTAACAAACCTTCCATTGGCCGTGAGGCTGCCATCGAGAACCTCGACGATGTCATCGATGTACTGTCGAACAATACCAAAATGGTGTTTATAACTGCCGGAATGGGCGGGGGTACCGGAACAGGGGCAGCCCCTGTAATTGCCAAGGCAGCCAGGGAACTGGGCATATTGACAGTGGCTATTGTAACCATTCCTTTTCGCAACGAAGGCCAGCGACGTATTAGTCAGGCTATGGAAGGCATTGCTGAAATTGAAAAGCATGTCGACTCACTGCTGATTATCAACAACGAGAAAATAAGGGAAATGTATGGCGACCTGCGTGTTTCCGAGGCCTTTTCCCGTGCCGACGATGTATTGGCTGTTGCTGCGAAGGGAATTGCAGAAATTATAACCGTACATGGGTATATCAATGTGGACTTTGCCGATGTGGAAACCGTGATGTCCAATTCGGGTGTTGCCATACTTGGCTCGGCGCAGGCCAGCGGCCCAGACAGGGCTATCGAGGCAGTGAAAGAAGCCATGAATTCACCTTTGCTCAACGACAATAACATTGCCGGAGCGCGCAACCTCCTGATCAATATTACTTCAGGCGACAACGAAGCCACCATGGACGAAATAGGCCAGATTACCGATTATATCCAATCGTGTGCCGGCGACAACGCCGACCTGATCTGGGGCAATGGCATGGACGAGAAACTCGGTGATGCACTTTGCGTTACCCTTATTGCCACCGGCTTCGAAACAAGCAGCATCCCCGAGCTTTATACCCGCAAAAAGCAACTCGACCGGGTGCCACTCGAAAAACAGTTTACACAGGAAGATCAAATCAGGGCACAGAACCAAACTGGTTTCGAGGTGAAGGAAGTGAAACAGACCCGCTCGGCCCAAACGAATATTGTGTCTCAGCGAACTATAGAATTCGATCTTTCGGCCGAAAGTTATTCGCCAAGCCCTCAACGCATCGAACCTGAACTAACACCCGAAGCGCGAAAGGCTGCTAATAGGGTTAAAACTATTAAGCGCAATTATGAACAGATGCAGGAATTGAAATTGAATCATCGTGAACGCCAGCTGAATATCGACGACCTAGAAAGCCAACCGGCCTATATACGCAAACGCATACAAATTGAGGATAGAAAACCCTCTGCCGAGTCGAATATTTCTAAATTCTCCCTCATCGACGACCCGGAAGAAGGAGGCGTAAAGCTGAGCAGCAACAACCGTTATTTGCACGATACAGTGGATTGATATTTCCTTCCGGGAATATATCTGCGAAAGAGATTAAAAATTATTTGATTAAAGAATGTAAAAATGAGCATCTCCGACATACTTACACACGACATTCAGGAGGCCATGAAGGCCAAAGATAAAGTTACACTCGAAGCACTGCGGGCTATCAAATCGGCTTTTTTGCTTGCTGGCACCGCCCAGGGTGCTGCAACAAGTTTAAGTGCAGACGAGGAGCTTAAAATTGTTCAGAAGCTGGTAAAGCAACGCCACGATTCTGCGACCATTTATAAGGAACAGGGACGTGCTGATCTTTACGACAAAGAAATAGGGGAGATAGCCGTGCTGCAAAAGTACCTTCCGGCCAAACTAAGCGATGCTGAACTGACTGCGGCTGTAAAATCCATTATCGAAAAAACAGGAGCAAAAACCCTCCAGGATTTGGGTAAAGTAATGGGTGCGGCCACAAAAGAACTCGCAGGCAAAGCCGATGGCAAAGAAATTTCGCAAAAGGTGAAGGAGTTGTTGGGATAAAAAATTACAGTTCACTCTAATCAACAAAATAAATTGACTCATCAAAAATTCAGCTTGCTTTATCCTTTAAAGTTGGCCTTCATCTGCTTGTTTACGTAAAGAGGATTTGGGTAGGAAATAGATAGGATGCAACCCGCGAAAAAATAGATTGTCCTTGGTTAATGGATGATAGATGTCATCATTTTTTAGCACCTTTTCGAATATTGAATTATTATTTTCACAAACCAAATCTATAATTGATACTATTATGAAAAAAATCCTGATCGCAAGCCTATTTTTAGGTCTTCTTCTCACCAGCTGTAAAAAGGAAACTAAAGAAGAATCTTTTTACGAAAATTATTCTGAGCTGAGTGTAGAGGATAACAAAGCCAGTTTAGAACAAACCGGGCTAGATATGATGGAACACATGGATGAATTGAAGAATTCCCAAGCCATCGATGTAGCAGCTAATTTTGCAAATTATCCTGCTGTTATTGAAATTAACGGCGAACCTACTTTTGCAACGCTTTCGATGGAACTTCTTGCCTCTATGAAAACAGGCTTGGATCCAGAAGCAACTGCACAAAGCTTAAAAGCAGCCTATGAAGATCCGGCAACCCTCAGCGAAGCATGGGATGAACTAGTGGGCACATACGATTACAATTTCTTTTATGATGATTGGGATTTTACTCCCGGCGGCAATGCCATTATTTTCAATTTCCCCGGATTGGAAACTGATCAAACCAATACTGCCGAGTTTAAAGTGTATAATTTTACCTATGTAACAATTAGCAGCCCCGATTTTGAGTTACCAACCGAAATGCCCACCAGTCTTGATGCATCCTTAAAATACAATGGATCCTTATTGTCAAGCTATACCTTCGATGCTGTTTTCCAGAACAACGGTCTGCCTACATCTATTGAAACTGCCTTAACAGTAGGTAATTTTGAGTTTTCTGTGAGCATAGCACACAGCCAAAATACTTCGCTAGCAGAAACTACTTCGCTTAAATACAACAACGAGATTCTGGTTGAATTTCACGCAGGAGTTTCAGGCAACTGGAGCGAAGAAAATATCGAAAATAATACAATCGAAATAGAGGATGAATATTATTATTATACAGAAGTTTATATTGAAAACATTATCCAAAATGCCAATGCCCATATTCAGCTTATGAATATAAAAGTTGTTGGTATAATAAACTACCAGAAGCTGGGTGCCGAGATGCGTAAGCTCGATGAGCAATATGCCGATGATTACTATGCCTACGAGACAAAAGAATACAACGAAAAGGTCGCTGCACTGCTCAATGCGAATGCTAAGCTGGCAGTGATTTATGCCGATACCGATAAGAAAATTGCCGGTGCAGAGGCTTATGTTGCTGAAGACATGGAATATGGCGGTTATTATACTGACCTGCGTTTTGTTTTTGCCGATGGCTCCAAAGCTTCAGCCGAGCAATATTTTAGTGATGGTTTTGAAGATGTGATTGATCAATTGAATGACCTTATTACCGAAATTAATGAGGAATACGATCTTTTTATTGAACCAATAGTGACCGAATAATTATTACATCTAATAGTGCGATACCCCGGAGCCTCTTGCTTCGGGGTTTTTTTATTTTATCAGTATAGTATCGTACCAGGCAGCATAGCCCCCCCAAATTCCTAAGCCATCTTCGATGTTTGATTTTACCTTTACATTTGTGGCTGTGAATGGATTGGCTGAACCTACAATCTGGCTGGAGAGGCTGTTCCAGAATTCGTAATGGGCTTTGTCGATATTACAAAACTTGATCACTACTGTATCGCCAAGTGAAAAATAGCGATTGTTTTCTACATCGAGCAGGCTCGAATTTCCCCGCGAGATGGTGAGCGTAAATGCCTGCCCTTCGAATGCATCGTCGGCGAAAACGGATGTAAATACTGGAATATACCTCTCGTCTTTTCCGATTCGTTTGGTAAGCACCCGGTAATAATTATCAACTGCGGGACGATCAGTGAAACTGATTCCAATCACACCCAGACTATCGCTATCCTCATTCTTCACGAACCAGGTGCTGTCGAGCGTTATCACTTCAGGAATAGTTGTTGTGGCCACTAAAGTTTGCCCCTGGTATTCAATTACTAATTGATAGGGTGTATTTATCTTTCCAACTATGTCGGTACTGAAATAGAGGTAAGGAGGAAAAAAAACCTCATTGGGCTTAAGCGTAAGTATTTCCGTTTCAGTATCTGAAATGACGGTTACTTTAGCACGGGTAACCGAATAGTCGCGAAGGTTTGTTGAGTCTATCTTTGTAAAGAAAGGAGCGTTTAGCGACAATAATATTTTTGCACCCTGATCCTGCTCTATCCAGCCTTCGACCACTATTTTACTCTCGTAGCTTGGTATGTCCAGTTTAATTTCCTGTTCACACGAAAGAAACGAAACACCAGTGCATAGCAGACAGAGCAAAATCGTAATATTTTGGGCGAGTTTCATTGACATTAAAATTTAAAATTCCAACTAAGAGAGGGTAATATCGGGAACAATGAAATTTGTTTCGGGATAATTTCTACATTGCCATCGTATACGTTACCGCTTATCTCGAAAAAAATATAAAATGGGTTGGCACGGTTGTACACATTAAATACCGAGAAGTTAAGGGCAGAGTAACGCTTTTCTGTATCTTTTAGGGTGTAAGTGAGCGAAAGGTCGAGCCGGTGATAATCGGGCATACGGAATGAGTTTATGGGACCATATTCGATAATAACATTTCCTTCCATTACATATTTGGCTGCAGGGAGGGTCAGCGCAGTACCTGTGGCGAAAATGAAGGTGGCAGAAAGATTCAATTTCTCTGATAAGTCATAGCCGCCTGCCAGGTTTATATCGTGGCGGCGGTCGTATTTGGCCGGGTAAAGGTAACCTTCGTTGATCTCCTCAAATTCTCTTGTGGTTTTCGAGAGAGTATAGCCCAGCCAACCGGTGAACTTCCCCATGTTCTTTTGCAGATGCAACTCGGTACCGTAAGAATCTCCTTTGCCAAACACAATGCTTTCTTCAAAAATATTATCCTGAAAATTATTGATAAAGCCTTGTAATAGTTCTATCTGGTTCGATGAGCTTTTGTAATAAGCAACCAGAGAAGTACTGTACATGTTCTCTTTTAAGTTGTGGTAGTAGCCAATGCTGTATTGGCTTCCCTTCTGTGGTTTTATAGTAGCGGTGCTTGGAAGCCATACATCTGTGGGTAGTGTTACTGTGCTGGCTGAAGCCATGTGAATAAACTGGTTGTTGTAAGTGTAAGAGGCTTTTACCGACGAAAGGCGGTTTAACTGGTACCGTATTGATACTCTGGGTTCAAGTGCATCGTATGATTTTATAAGCTTGTTTTTGGCATAGTAAAGGGTATCTGTTGGCTCGTTAATTTCGTTGGTAAGGGTTTGATAATAAGGCCCCACGTGCATGTAGTGGGTATACCGTAATCCTGCACTGATACGAAGGGGAGGAATTAGATCCATTTCGTGGTTATAAAACAAAGCAGATTCATGCGAGTTCAGTTCCCGGTTTGACCCGAAATTCAGATCCGATTCGAATGACTCTGCCGACAAATTATTAGGTCTGAAGTGATGGTAAGTATGTTCGAACCCTGTTTTTATAATCGAACCCTTCTCACCTGCGTGCGAGAGCACCATTTTCATACTGGCATCGCTCACACCCGAGAAAAAGCCTACTACCACATTTCGCTGACTGGCATCGAGGGTAAAATTATATTCGGTAAGTGATAGATTGGTATGAAGCACCCACTTCTGGTCGAAGGAATGAGTCCAGTTGAGGGTTGCAAAAGCATTTCCCCAACTCATTTTATTGTTAAAGTCAAGCTGGTATTCTTCCAGGCTATATTTATCAGCCCCTTTGTAAGCTGTCAGTGTGATTTTATCCTTTAGGCCGGGTTTAAAGCTCAGCTTAAGATTCAGGTCGTAGAAATGGTATTTCGAATAGTTGTAAAAATTCGAGCCCTCGTTTACTAAAGGTCTCATCGCAGGCTTCAATACCTCATCAATATACGAGCGCCTTGCAGCCAATAAGTAAGTAAGCTTTTCGCCTGCCAGCGGTCCATCGACCGAAAGGCTCGTCGATAACAAACCAATGTTTCCATGAAATGTGTGTCGGGTTGACTTGCCTTCCTGTCCCGTAAAACTTACAATCGACGATAATCTCCCACCATATTCTGCCGGCATACCAGATTTTATGAGCCTGGCTCCTGAAGTGGCCCTGGCATTGAAAATTGAGAAGAACCCTAACACATGACTCGGATTGTATACCGTGGCATTGTCAAAAAGTATGAGGTTCTGATCGGCACCGCCGCCTCGCACATAAAAGCCTGAATTACCGTCGTTAGCAGCCGAAACGCCGGGGGTAAGCTGTATGACACGCATAAAATCTGCTTCGCCCATTAAAGCCGGGAGCTGCTTAATGTCGCGCATGGTTAGGCTTACTTCGCCGGTTTCAATTCCTGTTACATTTTCCGATTTATTTTTAGCAGTTACCACAATTTCTTCGGCCAGAATGCTTGCTGGTTTTAGCTGAAAATCGTTATAGCTGGTGGTTTTTGTGTCTATTTCAATGGTGTCAGAACGGTATCCGAGATACGAAGCCACTATTATGTGTATACCAGGTTTAAGTGTCAGACTAAAAAACCCTTTTTCGTTGGTAAGACAGCCAGAATTGCTGCCCGCAGGGTATATTGTGGCACCGATAAGTATTTGCTGGCTGATTTGATCGCTCACACTGCCTCGCAGCACCGTCTTATCCTGACAGAAAACCAGGGTGTTCAGTAAAATAAGCAGCACGATTATTCCGGGTCGCATTTGGTGGCAGAAACGAATTGTTATAACGTAAAATTAAAACTATTTCAATTAGATCAAAGTCAGAGTTTATCTACTACACAGGAGCAGAAAATAAAAAAGCCACCGGAAAAATCGCGGTGGCTTTTTATATACTTTTGTTTTTTCGTCTAGAAAAAATTAATGCGGTTGTCTTCTACCTCAGCCAGCTCGGTAAGCACATCCATCGAGCTGTAGTTGACACGTGCAGCATAGCTCCTGTTCAGGAAACTTTTCTCTGCCGCTATATCACCGCTTGCTTCTGCAGCGTCTTTTGAGTCGACCTGGATCACATACACTCCATTGTTTCCTTTTACCGGGGCAGATAGTCTGCCAGCCTCAAGTGAGGTCGCTACTGCCTGTAATTCAGGTTCAACACCAATTCCGGGTATGGAATAGGCTGTAAATCGAATATTGCTCGCAGTATTAACTCCAGTACTTAGTTTAGCAGCAAGGCTGTTGATATCGCTGGCACCTTTTTTCGCGTCCTCTATTTTAACAATAAGCTGCTCGGCTTGTTTTTGTTTGCGAATTTCAATGCTTATGGTGTTTTTAACATCTTCAATCGGTGCAAAGCCTTTTTCTCTGGCTTTATCGAGTATGGCTACTACATATTTATTTTCAAACTGAAGCACTTTTGGGGTTACTGTGCCTTCTTCGCTTGAAAATGCCCAGCGTACAAGTTCTCTCGAGCTCTCCAGGTTGTTTACTATATTGGCATCATCGCGCAGGTTCATGGCTGTAAAAGGAACTAACTGCTGATCGGCAAGGGCTTTGTCAAACTTTTCTTTTGTATTATATAAGGCACCAAATTCACTGGCTTTTGCAAAGTATTCCTGATCGGTTGCCTCGCTGATGCGCACTTCGTGGGCAAGCACACTTACCTGAACTTTTTTCGAAGGTGCCGATTGGCCTTCTATCTTGATAATGTGCATTCCGTAGTTGGTAAATACCAATTTAACCTGTCCTGTTTTTCCATAGAAACAGCTGTCGCTGAATGGTTTCACCATGGAGCCTTCTTTAAACCATCCCAGGTCGCCTCCTTTTTGTGCCGAAGCTTCATCGGATGAGTAAAGGAGGGCGAGTTCGTTTATGTTTGCCCCTTTTTCCAACAGGGTTTTTAAACTATCGGCAAGCTTTCTTATGGCAGCAACATCGCTGTTTTGCTGGGCCGAAAGTAAAATATGACTGGCTTTCACAGAATCAGGAAGCATTACTATGTTGGCCAACTTGGCTAGCTTGTAGTAATTGCCTTCGAAATAGGGACCATACACATCGCCTTCGTTGGCCGAAAAGGCAAAACTGCTTAAAGCTGAATCGAGGTCTGCTTTGGTATGGTTGCGCGAATCAGGAGCTAGATCGGAGTTTGCCCTTGCATACTGATCGGCATTTTCTGCTTCGATGGTTTCGAATTCAGGTTTAATTTCTTTAATCCAGTTCAATGCGTCCTGATAATCATTTTCCGATGGCACTACTTCCCATACGAGGTAACGCATGTCACGCGATTTTTCCTGCTTAAATTCGTTTTTATGTTCTTTGTAGTAGGCTTTAATTTCGTCTGCGCTTACTTCTATAAGTGAGTCTGGAATTTCGTTGTAACGCTTAACCACGTAGCTGATGCTCACGCTGGTGTTCATCTCCTGTCTGCGACGGTTGGCCTCGAGGCTGGTAGTATAAAGCCCCTGACGAAGGAGGGTGTTGTATTTTTGGTTTTTGCGTTCTTTGTAGATCAGGTCTTCGAGGTACAGCCAGAACATTTTTTGGGTGTTGTCTTGTTCCAGTTCATTAACCTGCTGTAGAAATTGCGAAAGGGCCATGCGGTTAATTTGGCCGGTATTTGGGTCGGCAAAAAACTGCATGATGAAGGGGTGAGGATTTTCACCGTTGATCATATCGAATAACTCATCGCTTGAAACACTCAGACCCAACCTTTGAAATTCGCGGTCTAACAATAGACCTTGAATCATGTCGGTCCAAGTACGCTGGCGTAATTCGTTAAGTGCTTGCTCGTCAAGGCTGCTCACACCCATTTGCATTTTCATCAGCTCTTCCTGTTCCTGAATCATTTGCTGAAAAACATCTATCGTGATATTTTCACCATTCACTACTGCTACGTTTGTCCTGTTTTTGTTGAGGTAAAGGTTGCCTGAGGTTAATATATCACCAAGGATAAATGCCAAAAGTGCCATGCCAATTATGACTGCTACCAGTAGGCCGGCTTTGTTTCTTATTTTTTGAATGATTGCCATTGAAATAGACTTTTTTAACGTTTGAAAAATCAGGCACGAATATAGCAATTAAAAGGTTTTTACAAGAAAAAAAAGTTCTATTTGTAAAGAAATTCTATGCAGGCAGGCAGTACTTGTTCTGTTGAATCCAGATCGCCAGCAGAAAGATACAATTTAAACACCTGATAACGTTGGGCAATATGGCCAGTCGCGGTTTGCGGGCGACTTCTATGTCTGGCGTTATAAACCTTATTGCGTGACAGAATGCTTCAAATTACCTCTTCTCCCGCCATTGGCTATATTGCGTGTTAGGTTTAGTTGCGTTTTACAGTTGTTTTTTTAATACAATTTTCTCATTTCCCTTTTTAACAATCTCATCGAAATAGTATTTTATTTTTGTGTAATCATCTGATTGATATATTGGCTTTTTGAAATAATAATCGAAGATTACTTGTATTTTATCACTATAAGGTTTAATAGAATAATTTAATTCAAATAGGTCATTACTTATTTTAAAATCCTCAGGTAAGAAATCTATCACATAACCTTCTGGAATGGAAATTGAGCTATTATATGTTCTTTTTGTCGGATAAATCATATCAACTGGATATTGCCGATCTTTCTGCTTTAATGGATTATCAGTTACTGATTCTTGTAAGAATGGTGAAATATAAATTTTATCATTTACAACTTCAGGTTTTGTAGTGAAATTATATCTTAGTTTATAAGGTTTTGTTTTATCTAAAAAATTTTGTACTTGAATAGATGAGTCATTTAAAGAAAAATTATTTGATGAAATAATTTGTTTAATATTATCTATTTTATCCGAGTAATTATTTCTAAAAAACAAAGCGTCATATTCTGTACTCATTTTTAGTAAATCAACTGCCAAATTATTATTCAGAATTTCAATTTGCAAAAATGTAGTAATGCCAGAAGTGAAAAGGCAATCCAAACTAATCCAATCGACTTTGTCCTTCCTAATTATTAGCCCCTTATCATTTATACAACGTGGTGGTATTCTGTCATTCATGCTTAAAATTTCAGTAGCATCCGATAGAATAATTTTACCATCAACAATTGATAAAATTAATACATAATTAAAGAAATGATTAAATGGGTAATCGACTTTTATTTTCCCATTTTCTCTTGTACTTATTATTAATGGATAGGATTCTATACCTACACTATTTAATAATCCTATTGTAAACAGATTTATATCTGCACAATTACCAAATTTATCCTCAATTAGTTGATTTGGTGTCTTTGATGCATATTTATCATTATGGTTATTCCAGTTATAATTACCTTTCACATAATCTAAAACCATATTGAACTTATCATTCTCACACTTTTGTGATATGCCATTAATATCAAGTAATTTTGTTGCTGATTTTTCTGATTTTGAAATATAATTTCCAAAATCCTGATGCTTTAATAATTCTTTAATCAGATCTTCCCATGTAGTCAATATATCAATTTTTACCCCATCAAGTCTATGAATTTTAGATAATTGAAAATCAAGTTTAATAATATAGTCATTAATTGAAGAAATGAATTCTTCGTCACCAAATGCGGGAACATTTTTCATACCAAACTTATACACCATATCATTATACGAATGTTCAGCATATGCACTGGCTGAACCAAAATTTCTAGCTAATCCTTTATCCTGATAAGATTCGTAAATATCGAACTTGCTGGCACCTTGAAATATAAATGTATACTCATAAAAAGGAATCATTTTAGCCACATATTCACTATAGACTACCGGAATTCTCCATTGGAACTCCCAGTCTCTAAAATTAAATTTATATTGAGAGTTTATTTTATACCTAAACTCAATAACCGAACCTACTTTAACATTTGGAATTGCAAACTTTTTAATATTCCAATATTCATTTTTCTTTTCATCATAAGTATTCGAAGCGTCAATTGTACTTTTGTTTAACCTTCCGTTTTCAAAGTTGTAGGATGAAGCCTCAATATCATAAACTTTTTCATAGATATTGCCCTCCTGATAAAAAGGGATTTCCACTTCTGCCCATTTAATTCCTGATTCCGAGAGTATTTTTATACGAGTAGTTCTTTCAAATACAATATCAAAGGAAGTACTTGTCTCTACAAAATAAGATTTTGCTATATCAAATAGCACAACAGCTTCAGCATCTTTGTCTAAAGCGTATTCTGTTAATTCAATTTCTTCTTTTGCAATTTTGCCAAATTCTTTTGAAAAATTTTGACCATTAACGATTAAATGGAAAAGTACCAAAATAAGTAATGTAATTTTTATCTTTTTTATCATGCTATTTTATTTCGAAAGTGTTATATGAGTTTTATTCTCTGATTCAGCAATTTGATAGTAGAAATTATAAAATTCTTCGTATTCTGAAATGGGATAATATCCTGCATTAATTAACAGACTCTTTATGGTTATAATACTATCCGTATTTTTATATATGTCTAGTTTGTATTCACCATATTTATTATTTACCAAAATGGCAACCGAGTCTTGGTTTAGATTATACCCTTGGGGTAGTTCATAAATTATTGTGTCAATTTTGTAAATAGGATAATCAAGTTGAACAGGTAATTTCCTTGTTTGCGGCTTCTCGAAATTTGGCAAAGAGAACGCAATATTACTTATAAGTATATCATTACCATAATGTTTATATATATTCTGCGTTGTAGCATTATATGATAATTTAATCATGATAGAATCCCGATTTAGATTGGAAATTTTATAATCAATTAATTGAGCGCCATCTTTGACAAAATAATTCCTTATTATTCTGGCTTTTTCAGAATCATTATAGTTTTTGTCTAAGAGTAAAATATTCTCGTAAGATTCACCCCGGTATTCGGCTGTGAATTTCATGTTAGTAATTTCCGAATTATAGCTTGTCTCAATTTTACGAATTTCAAGAACCTCATTTGGTTTGAGGCTGGGAGTTTTAATAAATCTGCTATTATCCTTACTTATAGCGAAGCCATCTCTGTTTTGGGTAAATGTACCTAAATAATTAAAAGCTCCGTCACTTGTGCAATCCAACCATATATCTTCATCTTTTAATGGTACATATAAAATTACATGATTTGATTGTTGTGAAGGAAAATCTTTATCGACTTTCAATATTGGACTTCCTGCATAAACTTTAGTATAATATGATTGTATTTGAATGTAATCCAGTATAGATTTAAAATAGTTTGTTAATGCTTTACAATCTCCAAATTTGTTTTGGGTTACATAACTTGCTGGGTATGGCTTCAATCCACCTGTTTTAATTGTAACGTTTATATAGCGAGTTTCATCCTGTAAATAATGATATAATATTTTTGATTATCCATTTTTATACCAGTAATTATCAGACATTGCAACTACAAGTCTATCAAAGAGCCTGTCGCCGTAGTATCTGCGGTTTAGTTTATAGCAAAATTCATCAAGATATAACTGTAAATATTTCCCTTTGATTTTATGATAAATGCCTAATAAAGTTCTTTTTGCATTGCTAATTGCTATATGCACCCAAGGGAGGC
>JAMIIA010000062.1:0-38892 GCA_035913795.1 Bacteroidales bacterium | reverse complement strand
ATCAACCTGGATTTGTTTATCCCTGACGATTTTGATTATTACCGGCAATATGCAATCCGTACCGGATCTGCCGATTACGCAGCTAAAATAATAGCAGGTGCTTGGCGTAAAATCGGTTGGTGCGGTTCTGATAAAGGGCTTCGCAAAATGTCTGATTGTGTAGAAACAAAAACACCGGACGGAAAGTCAAAATGGAAATGTATCAAAGCAAATGCAGAACTACCGCCTGTTTGGAAATCCGAAGAAGAATTTTTCAACTGGATAAATGTCAAAATGCTGCATCCTTCACAGCGTGTTGTGTAGGGTTGCTGCTAACGTTTAAGGCTTTGCGAGGTTGCGCTTATGCGCACAATAGTTTCAGCGCAATCTTGCAAAACCACTTGTTATGTAAAGTAATTTTTTCCAAGCGATGGCAAAAATGGCGTAAGCCAACCTTACTACATAAGTAGGTTATGTGTTAAGAAAAATAGGTTATGTATTAAGAAAATTTAAAATGATAGAATTATTTAACGAAGACAACAAATATTTAATGGCAAGACTGCCTGATGAAAGTATAGATGTAATCCTCACCGACCCTCCGTATTTATATCTGAAAAATCAAAAATTAGAACGGGAATTTGATGAGCAGTTATTCTTTTCAGATTGTAAAAGACTTTTAACTAAAAACGGCTTTATCGTTCTTTTCGGGCGTGGCGAAAGTTTCTACCGTTGGAATACGATTTTAGCAGATTTGGGATTTACTTTCAAAGAGGAAATTATTTGGAACAAAAGCCACTGCACAAGTCCACTAATGAATCTTTCAAGAGTCCACGAAACTGTAACCTTGTTTACAAAAGGAAAAGGAACAATTAATAAAGTGAAAATCCCATATTTGGAAATGAAAGGACACGATATTGAATCAATTATCGGTGATATAAAGCGGATGCGGTCTATTCTGAAAAATCCAAAATCTTTAATTGCTGTTGAAAATTTTCTTGAGAATAACACAAGGGATATTTCTGACGAATGGAAGGCAAATAACATTTCTATTTCATCCGATATAACAAAAGAGAAAAGAGAGGTTTCAGTTGTGCGAGGTTTTAAAGATGGTTTAAACGAAAAATCAATTATTAAACAAGTTCGCGACCACTATTCAGCAATTCACCCGACACAAAAACCCGTTCGGCTTTTGGAGAGACTTTTAGCCCTTGTAATTCCCGATAAACCAAAAAACGAAATTGTGGTGGCTGATTTTTTTGGCGGTTCTTTCTCAACAATGGAAGCTGTTTTCAATATGGGAATGAAAGGAATTTCCTGTGAGATTGACAAAGAATATTTTGAAGCAGGAAAACAGCGAATTGATAATTTAAAACCAAACCTTTTTTCATCCGAATTGTAAAAAGCGAAGGCGGAAAAATTATTTTATATAACGGAAAAGTATTGCAGAAGGCGGGGCTAAAAATGCACTTCTGTTCTACTTAAACTTAAATTAATTAATAAACAAAACCTACTGCATATAACATTCACCCCCGCTTTTTGCAATACAGTGTTGTAGGCAGTGCGGTAAATAAAACTAAAATATTAACAATTAAAAATTATAAAAATGACAAAACAAGAATTTAAAGCAAAGCATCATTTCGAGTTTCTACATTTAGGATTCACAGAAGTTGATTCAGAGAAAGACCCTTTAACATTTTATGAAAAAAAATTGGTTTCTCAAGAAGTAATAGACGATAACGAATTAGAGGAAGATGAAATACCAACGTTATTTTTTGGTACGTCTGGATTAAATTCAGGGTATGGCGTTTTTACAGGAAGTTGTACTATTTGGCTAAACGTAGAAACACCAACGGAAGCTATTAATTTCGCTGATAAAATTTCATCTTTTGAGCCTGTTTAAGCACAATAATGGGAAGCATTGCCTACAACGGTTCACGGCTTTATGCAGGTCGGGATTTTATGCACAGTCGTAGAATCGGAACGATTCGCCCGACTTGCATAAAACCGATGTTATCTGTAGCCTTCTATTAACTCAAAAATTATTTATAATGAATTTAGAATACTTAAAAAATGAAATAATTCCACTTCGACAAAAAGAAATCGAAGAAGGGAAAAACATTTGTACAAGACAGCCAATTTATGTTGTACTTGACTTACAAGAAAATTATGTAAGTGGTCATTCTGATTATTCTCCATCTACTAATCACAAAGGGTTACCTTTTGAATTTGGATATGTTGATGAAGAACTGGAGGGTGAATTACGAACTTTTAAAAAGTCTGACAAACGAATGAAAAAACCGACAGAAATAACAAAATTTTACACAGATAGAATTGTAGCCTTTTTTCTTACGTCAAAAAACGCTCACGACTATTTGAAATATCAATCTCACAACCTTGAAAATCCTTATGTATATGTCTTTTATTCGGGATATGCTAATAAGGAAATGGACTTGCTTTTGTGCGGTTCGTAAGGTTACAGATAACGGATTGGGCATATTGCGAAGTGTGGGGCTTATGCAGTATTATTTTTCAGCCCCACATTTTGCAAATGCCTTGTTACAAGGCGAAGCGAACAGTAATTTTTTATAATTTTTTAAGCGATGGCAAAAAGCAATTTATTAATATCATTTCCCGACTCCTCTAATTCTTTTACTTATGGGGTTGAATTTGGAAGATTACTTCAAAAAATCCAAGACGGTAAAGAGGTTGTAGATAATGAAGGATTCCCAATTAGGATTGAAAATGTTAATCTACTGAAAAACACATGTAAAGTATATGGGTATATACCAATTTTTGGGAAAGAATATTATGGAGAATGGATTGAATTCATGGGTTTAAAAAAGACAATTAGCGATAATTAGCGATGGCAAAAAATTATAAAAAATTATTGCTTGTAACGGTAGGGCTTGCTGCTGTGGCGGAATTTGAAAAACTGATGTTCGGAACAAATGTTTAATTATTAATAAAAAGTTGAATTATGGCAAAAAAGCTAAATAGTAAAAGTCAAGCTGGGGCTAAAGTTGATTATGAAATAAAGCCCATTGTTACCACGTCTGCCGACATAGCAGCAAACCCAATGTTGTATGCCGTTTTACGTCTAAATGAAAGCGTTGATGTAAAAGATGTAAGAGGTGAACATCATAAAGTTATGGTAACAAATGAATTTGTTGCTGGTTACATTCCTGTATATAAAACAGTTAAAGAAGCTACAAAGCATACAGTTGATGGTAAGTATCAAATTATAGCAATCTGTCCGTCCTAATGGCGTACAACGTTAAAAGGCTTTGCGATGGCGGTTTTTATACGCAAAGAACTTTCAAAACCGCTATTGCAAAACCAGTGTTATATGAAGGTGGGATTTCACGCACTACACCTGATTAGAAGCACTTAAAAAGAAAAAGAAAAAATGAGCGTGGGAAACATATTTAAACTTAAAAAAATGGAAGCAATCGTAAAATTTGTAATTGCAATTTCAATCATAGGATTGATTGGTTATTCAGTAATTGGAACTGACGAAAAAGTAGAAGCTATCAAAAGTAAAGCACCGTCTGAAATTGAAAAAAGAGGATGGAAAATTTTGAGGTATGAAGGATTCCAATATGGGAGTTGGGGGAATCACGGTGGAAAGGTTTGGTATCACGTTGCTGATATTTTAAATCCTTCAATTCAATACAGAGTTTATATTACAATGTGGGATGGGGAATTACAATATTATTATGGAGAACCTGAAGTATTACAACGAATAGAAGTTGATTACACAAAATAGTTTAGCGTGGGCAGATTTTTTCTTTTTCTTTCACCGAAAATTCAATTGAATAACTTCCGCCCACTTTCATATAACGGATGGCGGCTTTGTGATGTTGCCGAAAAAACACACACTAATTTTTAAATTTAAGACAGATTATGGAAAGTACAAAACCAACATCAAATGAAGCCGAAAACGGCAATAGCACAAAACCGCTGTTACAAGACGTTACTCTTGTGAAATCGGATTTTAAACTTACTGGATTAGGCAGAAAAAAATCAATGACTTGCGAGCCGTTAAACAACCAAAACATATTCTGGCCAAAAGTTGGATTAAGCCAAGACAGATTTGATGCTTTATGGGAGTATTTTAAAGGAAATAAACCAATGCAAATGATTGCTGAAATTGAACACGAAGGACTTTACGAAGATGGAACTCCTATTAACGGAAATGTTGTAGGTGTACGTGATTTGTAATGTCTTGTAACTCCCAAATAAACGAAACAAAAGTATTACAAAAGCATCATGAAACCTTTATACACCGAAATATTTACTTTGAAGATATCCGGCACTCAAAAGAGAACGCTGGAGAAACTTAAACAAAGAAACATAAAGGTTTCATCTTTTGTGCGAAAAGCCATTGCAGAAAAGATCGAACGAGATTATAAAGAGCTTCAACCTAAACCACCCAAAGACGATTGCCCTTTCTAAACTCCCCCAAACCGAACGAATCCCAGTTCGGTTTTTTTTATGCGATTCTCAGCGATTAGCCAATTCCGCACTTTGGTTTTTGGGCACTTTCTGCACTTACAGTCTCCGCAATCCCTTTCCTGTAAACGCATCTGCGGAATTCGCCCGCCAGCTTTTCCCCCTTTCCCCCAAAGAAAAACCCAAATTAATTTGTAATTCTGTAATAAACAAGGCAAATTGTTGATTTGTAATTAGTTACACTTTTTATACTCTTTTGTAATAAAATATAAAGATTACAGAAAAAACTGTAATAATACAGTTAATTACAAAATTACAAAACCACAAATTCGGGTATTACAAAATGAAAAAGGGGCGCAAATCCCCTGATAAAGCCAACCTTACAGAATTACAAAATGAATCCCTTCTCCGGAGAAGATTTTTGTAAATATATATTGTCAATAGAAATAATTTATTTACATTTGTTAGAAACCTAACTCACACAATGTCAGCACTTTTACACATCATCAGCATTCAGTTGGTCCCAATCGGTGAAATTTCCGCAAATATGACGGATTCACAGATCACTGCATTGGCCGAAACCAAACCCCGCGAAAAACATACGCCAGGTTCGGCTACACTCAGTACCGCCCAGAAACCATCAGCATCCGGGCAGGTTTACCAGTCGGAAGTTTCATGGTCCATCCCAAAGATGATTACCCAAACCGACAGCCAAAGGATCACCGGAACCGGTGCAATCCTGCTGAAGACGATACAAGGACAGAACATTCTGATCTATCGGAATGATGTTTTTCAGAATACCAGGTTAAGACCTGCATTCGATTCTACCACGCTGCGGACGCAGATATCCTTCAACATCAACACCGTAAAACCGCTGTTCTGATTATGAAAGTCGCGCCAATTGAAGTTCCCGGATACATTATTCCCTACATCACAAAAGAATGTGCAGGAATCTACACCGAAAACAGCGGCGAAAACTTTACCGAAATCCGAATAGAACCCACCAGTGTTTTTGGGATGTTCCTCACCAGAGCATTGCGCCCGGATTATAAAGTGAAGTTTTATCAGCTCACGATTTACAGCAGGAAAATCGGGAAGAAAACAGCATTCTCCACCGATATTTTAGAATTCAAGAACAATGCGGAATTTCAGATCGATCTTAGTTTTGAAGATCTTGAAAATTTTTACCGCTTCCTCGATACGCTTTTCAATACCTCATTTTATTTCTTCATGTCCGGATTCTGCCATGGTTGTGATGACAGCAAGAAAATAAAAAAAGGCATCAATATTTTTATCGATAAATATGATCTGCTGGAATATGGTTTCAACGAAAACCAAATGCGCATCCTGTACTGGCGTTACCGGAACAGCGGTTCGGTTTCCGCTTTCAGAAATAATAAAAGCTTTAAGTTTTTCACTTCCGGAAAGTTTTAATGTAACACGTTTTTTTAGGCCGCTCCCATAATTTCGGAGAAAATTTAAAAAGTGCGAGTAAACGTTGTGAAGCCTGCTAATAATTCCGGATTGCCATCTGCAAAGTATGGCTATCTCTACGTGGCGCAGGCTGATGATGTTGTTACTTTCCCAGGTGTGGATGAGAGTGGCGTGGTGACCGTTGGAGACATTGTGTTGAGAGAAGGTTTCAAGTTCACCCTGCTGTATCTTACCCCATCCAAACAGAAAGTAAATACCGATACTACAGGCGAGCTCGAAAGTCGGGGTTTCAATCAGAAGATTGGAGGTTCTTATCCAGGTGACGAAATTCAGATCAATGCCTTCGTTAAGGATTTATTGAATGAACCGCTGATTATCATTTCAGAAATCTGCGGACAACCTTACCGTAAAATATTGGGAACTCCGTGGAACCCGATGTACTTCTCTACCAATTTTAAAGACGACAGCAGCGATAAACTCTGGGAACTGGATTTCGAAAAAGCATTTCCGGACGAAACTCCTGCGCTTTTTTATAACGGAATTATTGAAGTCGATGCGCCTGCAGAACCTGAAGTTCCTACAGGAAACGGTGGCGAAGTAATTTACACCGGTGGCGACGGACACTTTATTGATATAACTGAGGATTACTAAGATGGCGAAAAAAGGAAATACATATTTCACCGACAAAGATTTTACGGATGCCGAAGTTCTGGCAGATCCGCGTTTCGCGTTTCCGTGCAGCTTCATTCTTCGGGTGGGTAAAAGTATAGTCAAAGAAACTTTCTACGATGTCAACGGCGAAAAATCTGTAACTACTTATCAGAGCAGTGGCGACCGCATCCTCACCATAGGTGACATAACCGCCACTGCCAACAAAGCCTACCTCGCTTTACCGCCCGAGTTAAAAAATGAAGTCATCATCAACGGGGACTCCTACTCCCGCACAGTTCCCCAACAGTTCCCATATACGCCGGTAGTGGCCGACCAGAAAATATTAATTATCGAGGCTCAACCTGATGCGGATGTATTTCATTTGGTAGAAGGTTTGGAAGCACCAGAGGCAGTAGAACCAGCTTACACAGGTTTATTTATTGCGCGGTTAATTGTAACCACAACGGGAGTTTTAGTTGAAACTGGAAACTCCACTTACAAACAAAAACAGGAAAGCGATTGGCGATATATCGATATCACCGATGCTTCAGCACCAATCACTCTAGCATTGCCGTTTGATACACGCGGATCTTTCTATTTAACCAAGTCACCAGGCGTTGGGATTCCTACGATTGCGGGAATCAAAAAGACTTCTATTGCATTTGCAGGGGATCAATATTTCTACGGTGGTCGTGAAGGTCTTATATTCAATGCCACAGGAGGTGATGTAATTTTGAATGCCGTGGGAGTTGTTGATAATTCTGTGTTTTTAATTTCAAATAGAATTACGCCTTTTACTTTGAAAAATAATACGGGTGTAAAGTGGAAATTGCGCGGTAGTGAGATTGAGTTATTGCCGAGTGGTGGCGGTGCAGAATTACCTCCTGGAACCGATGGGCAAATTTATGAAATTGATAATTCTTTGCCTGAGAAAATAAAGCCTTCGGATAGGCTTACGGCTGTTGAAAATGAAATTGACGCAGAAATAGTAAACCGCACATTAGCCGATAATGCGCTACAAGCCCAAATTACCGCCGAAAAAAACCGAAACGATACGCAGGATGGGCAGATAACAGCAATTAACGGAAGAACATCTTCTGTAGTAGATAAGATGCTACACTATTGGGATGCAACGGCTGGGAAGTGGTTGAGTTCTGGTTTAAAATTCGTTGCAGGTGCGATTAATCAACTCGAATTTACAGGTAGAATTAAAGCAGATGCTTTAGTATTGCCTAATAATACTAATCCAACGGTTCCGAATAGATTAAGGAGTGATGGGAGTAGATTGAAATATTCTAATGACTTAAATATTGAAAAAGATATTGCGTACATAGATGATTTGAATGATGATTCAAGAAAACTTCTGAAAAGATATGTCCACTCTACTAACAGAGAGATATATCCTACAAATGTAGATTGGGCAACAGCGACAATTACAGCACCTGCACACGGATTTTCCCATTCAGGACAAAAGAGAATAGGACTTTACATCAATGATTTAAATAAGATTTTAGGTACTTATGAGGCGACTACACTTGGACTTTTATCCGATTACACTGTAATTCCCGACGAGTGGGTGAAAACAGATTGCTATGTAAAAGTTGTGGATGCAGATACTTTAGTTCTATGCAATTCCGCAGGCGTTGCAATAGCGGTAAATCCTACTTCTTCAGCGAATAATACTAAAATAGACTTCACAAAATGGCATATTGAAGATTATTCACAATGTTACTTCGATGATATACCAATGGGTTCAAAACGTGTTGAAATCATTCTTAAAGGAATGATGTCTCCATACTCTACCGGTAGCCCTAATAGACAAATTTCTCCGAGTATTTATAATAAAGAAGGAGGAAAAAATTATGGTTTTAGAGGCCGTAGTGGTGGAAAAGGTACAGTTCTTGTAATCGGTGCAGCACCTCATTATATAACTTTAGCGCAACCTGTTGCATCGGGAAAACAATCTGTGCCATTCTTCACCCGAATTACTTTAGATATTACCGATGTTGTCGCTACTCGTGAATATGTCGAATCAGTCTATAATATTTCTGGCGGAATTGTGACAAAACTAAATGATAATACGATTATATCGTGTGTACAGAATAATGGATTAGCTGGATTGGCAATTGTTAATATATATAATGCGTTTGATTCGGTGTGGTTCTCTAATAACACAGTAATTGAAATTTATAAACGATGAAAACAATCACAATAAATAACAAGGATTTCACTTTTGAAACGGCTTTTGCACAAAGAATTTCTGATGATCCGAAATATGGCTATGCCAGAGTTTTAGTTTATGTTGGGAACAACAATATCGAGCGATTAAAAGAATGGTATATCAACTTTGAGACGCATTACATCGACCTAAACACGATGGAAGAAATCACAGAAATGTGCCACCCAACAAAAAATGAAGGGCAACAATGGAAAGTGCATAACCAGCGCAGAGTTGTTGTTAGAGATGTGAACGGAAACCCAGTGCCAAATCCAGATTATAATGAAGAAATTGAAGGCAGCGAAGAGTTTTTAACCGAGTTGCAATATGACAGATATTCAAGTTTTCTTTTCAATGAGAATTTGAATTTCAACCCGTTGCCAGTGATAATGCGCACCGCTATTTTAATTGATGATGCAAACGGATATTTTAACGCAAAAAGACCAGATGGGTCGGAGTGGTAGGATGAGAATAGCACTAAAGAGAATTAAGGTGTTATTGCAGTGGATTGCCTTAATCATTTTCGCAATACTCATCTTAACGGTATTCGTACCTCCTGCATTTGTTATCGGGGTAATTGCGAAGTTTTGGCGCAGAAGTATAGGAAAGGCTATGGATGAGTTTTCAGGCGATTTAAAGGCTACTGCTATCGTTTTGGATATTCTGGGTTGCGTTACCATTTTCAACTGGCTTTGGTTTTTGTTCAAGAAAAAACAAGGTTACAAATTCGGGAGCATAAACGATACTGTGAGTTATGTTTTGCACAGAAACTACAAAGATGGAACGCTAACGGCTTTTGGTCTTTGGCTTTACAATACAATAAACCGTGCCGATAAAGGGCATTTTGAAATATTTGAAAGATGAAAAAAATAACATTCCTTTTCCTGCTATTCTCAGCACTCGCATTTTCGCAAAGTTTGAAACCAACTTTGGGGGGACGATATACAGGTGGTTTATCTTACGATTTTGAACACGAATATTTCAGCGGACAAATCGGGTTGTTGTATGAGTTAAAAAATGAAAAAACTTTTGCAATGCTTAGTGCAGAATATACTTATGACTACGCTAAAGAATATGACCGCCGTGATGAGAATTTCTATATCATAAGATTACAAGGTTCTCAAAAAGTATCTGAAATAATAGCTTTTACAGGTTATGTTGGATATTTTGATGGATTTAAAATCAATATGAAAAATAATTTTGCTTGGGGAATTGGTATTCAGGGAATGGACGAAAACTTCATTGCAGAAATATTGTACGAAAATATCTGCGGTTTTCCGCACGTTAGCTTAGGTGTGAATTTTCCTTTGTGGAATTTAATAAAGTAAAAATTTATGATTTTAGAATTTCTTAAAGCAGATTATGCAGCGATGATTTCCAAACTTATAGTGATTGGAATCCTTTGGTGTGCGGTACTCGTCTCAATGGTGATTGATTTATATTTCGGAATCAGGAAAGCCAAACAAATTGACGAAGCACGCAGAAGCGAAGGTTACCGCAGAAGTGTTGAGAAATTCAATCATTATTTCGGAATGCTTTTGTACGCATTTATTTTTGATGCCATTGTTCCGAGTACGTATTTTTTTGTATTTCCATTTTCCGCAGTTCCATTAGTTTCGTTACTCGCAACCGTTGCTTTGGTTTTCACGGAATGGAAATCGGTACAGGAAAAAGCAGACCATAAATTAAGACGAAAAACAGATGCTTCAATGATTCAAATTTTGGAAATTCTGGAAAAAAGAGAAGACCTTATTCGCGAATTATTACAAAACGTAAAAAAAGAAAAATCGGATGAAACACCTACTACTGATATTCCTACTGATTCTGACGAGTTGTAAGTCAAAGGAAGTCATCAAAAAAAAGACTTTTGAAAAGGAAGCAGCCAAAATTACTTCCGTAAAAGATAGCGTAAAAAATGAAAAGAAAACAGAAGAAAAAAAGGAAGTTAAAAAATCTGAAACTTCACAAAAAAAGAATGAAAGCAAAACCGAAGTTGAAATTAAGGGAAAGGCTGAAACTGACAAGCCATTTGAAATCCACGAGATTGAAAACGGAGATACGATACAAACTATTAAAATTATCGGAAACGCAGATTTTTCCATCAAAACAAAAAGGTCAAAATCTGACAATTCAGAAAAAAAAACCATTTCGGAAACACTCGAAAATAAGCTCGAAAACTTTAGCAGAAATCTGGTAAAAGAAGATGTATTGAAAGAAGCAGCAAAAGAAATCCGGGAAAGTGCAAAAGAAGTTACCACAAAGAATTTCACATTCGGAGCTTGGCTCTACGGAATTATCGGAACAGGATTTTTGATTGGTGCAATTTGGTTGTGGTTTTATTTGCGAAAACCTAAAAAAATAATATAAAAATGGACTATAAAAAATTATCCGTACTTTGGAAACTCAATGCTTTTGAGCTGGCGCATTTTCTCGGACAATGTTCTCACGAATCCAATAATTTCAGGGTAAAAGAAGAAAACCTGAATTATTCAGCAAAAGGACTTCGCAACACTTTCGGAAAGTATTTCAAAACAAATGCAGAAGCCGAAAAATACGCCCGAAAACCACAAGCAATAGCAAACAAGGTTTACGCAAACCGAATGGGAAATGATGATGAAAAAAGCGGTGATGGCTGGAAATACAGAGGTCGTGGATATATCCAATTAACCGGGAAAAACAATTACGCAGCATTTTCAAAATTCATAGGTGAAGATTGCGTTAAAAATCCTGATTTAGTCATTACAAAATATCCTTTTGAATCCGCACTTTGGTTTTTCAGGACAAACAATATTTTTTCACTTTGCAAGGATATTTCTCATATCTCGATTATTGCGGTAACAAAAAAAGTAAATGGAGGTACAAACGGACTTGCAGACCGTGTTTATCAAACCAATAAATATTACAAAGAAATAAAGCAACAAATCTGATTATCTAACCAATAAAAAAATGAGATGTTCTTTCTGTCCCGGACGTGATCCGGGATTTTTTTTTGAAATAAAATGTCCTTTTTGTTCAATAAATAGCACTGTTCATTGTCACTGAACAGTGCTATTTATTGAACATTACTTTTTTCCTTCGTTTTAATGTAACGCCTTTTTCGTGGCGGTGGCGGTAGATTCGCCCTATGAGTTTAAAATCCTTACTATCAGAAATCAGTACAGGCATCTGGATGATGGAAACACCTGCTGTTTCCGGATATAAAGAAATCATTGCCGGATTGAGAAGCGGTTCATTCCAGAGAGAGGAAGCGCAGACTTTCTATAAGATGCTGGGTGAAGCATCGGTTAACCCATCCAATAACCAGCCGGAACTTAAAAACAAAGTTGCAGTAGTATCATTCGATGGTGAACTCACAAAATATACAGCAATGTGCAACGTGGGTGCAGATTCTTTAATTTCTAAAATTATGGAATACAATCAGGATCCTTCCGTGAAAGCTTTCATTTTCAAAATGGACGGACCGGGCGGAAACGCTGCCGTAATTCCAATGTTCCACGATCTGAAAGGTAAAATCAACAAACCTGTAATCGCTTTTGTAGAAAAAGCGTGTTCGCTGCATTATTATGTAGCTGCAATCTGTGCCGATCATATCATGATGGCAAATGATTTCACTGCGGAAGTTGGTTCCATTGGTGCAATGATCATGTTCGAGAAACCGGATAAGGAACTTATCATGATTCGTCCGCCACAATCCCACGATAAAAATCAGGAACTCAAAGAAGCCCTGGAAGGTAATACAGAACTTCTTGAAAAAAGACTGATTCCTTTAGCAGAAAGATTCATGGCTGATGTTAAAGCATCGCGTCCCCAGGTTAAGGATGAAGTCCTCCACGGTAAAGTGGTTTACGCAAAAGATGCCATAAAAATGGGATTAGCCGACAGCATCGGAAATATCGAAATGGCGTACAAACTCGCCATCGCAAGAGCAGAACTTAATAACAAAACCAAATAATTTTTAAAACATATGAAAAAGTTTCAGGCCATGTTGGCTGGGTTGCTCGGTTGGGCAGCACTTTCAACGAAGGACAATCAGGTTTTTCTTTCAGATGATGAAAGAACCAACCTAAACACCATGCTTGGCGAAGAGAAAGCTTCTACGCTTATCGCCCAGGCAAACGCAGAACTCGCGGAAGTGCAGACTGCATTGGAACAGCTTAATGCTGTAACGGCTGTAGCTGAAGAAACGCAGACGGAAAATACCACACTTGCCGAAACTGTGGCAGGATTACAGCGCACGGTGGAACTGCAGACGCAAACCATCGAAAAATTGAAAGACGCTCCGGACACCGCAGTGGAAACCGTATCTGCTTACGCAGGTAAAATCGGTATGGGTATCGCAATGGCTTTTGCTGTTGGCTCTCAGCTGATGGGTTACGAAGGTAAACTTTGGTCAACTGATGCTCCGTGGAACGCAAGAGCTTTGGCAGGAGCCACAGGATCTACTACAGATTTCCGTTCATCTGTTGCAGTTGACAAACTGAACGAAGGATTCGAAGCGTTTGCAAACGACAATCCGGACAAAATCGATTCTCTTTTCAGTACTTATTTCCCATTGCCTGCACACTGGCCAACTGTCACCGGAGTTTCCGACAGACTGAAGTCAGCACAAATGGTAGTTGGTGAAGTTACCCAGCCAAGAAAAGCGAAGTGGTCGCCAAAAGGTGATGCAACCATTAAGCCTGAAACAATGTATGTGCAGCCTGCACAGATTGACCTTCAGTTCAATTACTGGGAAATGCAGAAGATCGAGAACTCATGGTTGCAGAATTTCAACAGAGAAGGTTCTCAGGCGTACAAAATGACTTTCATCGAATTTTTGTTAACAGAATTCACCAAGAAAGCCAGAGCTGAAGATGCTGATGTGTTGATCAACGGGGTACATGTTGAACCATTGGTTCCTGGACCTGGTGAAGTTCAGAAATCTTCTTCTTATCTGTTCAGAAACGACGGCTTGAGAAAACAGATTCTTGATGCAAGAAACGCAGGCAAGTACCGTCCGTTTAACGTAGGTGTTCCAAGTGCAGCAAACATTGTTGATTATATCGACGGAATGATTTCTAAACTTCCTGCAGATGTGAAAACACAGTCTTTGCAGTTGATTCTTTCTCCAAGCTGGTTAAGAACCTACAAGAGAACATACGAAGATACTTTCGGTCAAAATACCGACTACAAAGGTATGCCGACCACTCCGAAAGATTATCCTAACGTAACTTTCGTTCCGCTTCAGCAGATGGAAGGTTCCGATTTGATGGTGATCACTTTCATGGACAACATCAAAGTTTTGGAGTACAAACCGGAAGAAAAAGCCAAGTACACCATTGAGAAGTTCCTGAGAGATGTTTACATCTTCGCAGACTACAAAATCGGTTTGGGTATCAACCACATCGGTTTAACGGTAGACGAAGGAACTCCTTATGCAGAAACTTACCAGGCAATCTGGACCAACAACGTTCCTGCAATGAGCGCTAATTTCTACGCCGTAGCCTACGACGAGAAAACAGGCGTGCTGGAAGTGAACCACAACAGAACTTATGTTGATAGCGGTTTCACTACCGACATCACAAAGATTACCGGAAACGTAGGTGATTACCTTGTACTTCGTGGTGATATTTCTTTGGCTTCTGCAGTGAATGTGAAAGACCAGGGGAATTTAGACCTTACCGCAGACTTCAACCTGAAATCAGGTGGTGAGCTTACATTGGTGAAAACTGGTGTTGATGCTTGGAAAGAAGTTTCCAGAACTACCGGACCTGCAGCAGTTTCTTCTGTAGTAGAATTTACAGATGATACCATCGAGTACAACGCAGATCAGTACATCTACAAAGGTGCAGCTGCTGATACTTTAGCTGAGATCATCGGCGGTGTTGAAGGTAACAAAGTAAGAATTTACGGTCAGGCGACTAACACGCTTACGATTGACAATGTAGCAGGTAAAATCAAGATTTCAGGAACAGCCGCAGTGTTGAATACTCAGGCCAAGTACATGGATCTGATCTTCCTGAACGGTGTGTGGACAGAAATGGCTCGCGGATAATATTAACCTCTAAAGAATCCCTGTTTTCGGGCAGGGATTTTTAAAAAAATACTTTAAAACAAAATGAGACACTTAGTAAAATACGGATCTAATCCGGGTGTTCCTACACCAAAAAGAGGTGAAGCCATTGCAGTTCTTACAGAAGATGTGCAGACATGGCCAACGCTGAATGAAGACGGCGTAAGCTGGGACGGAAATTTCATCTTTAAAGATGGAGCCAATTTCCTGAAAATTTACATGACTCCTTCAACCCAGAAAGCAACTTTAGAATCTTCAGGTTCTGCAGATTCTTACGGTTCCAAAGGTAAATTTGAAGGCGAATATCCGGGTACTCCGAAAGAAGCCATCATCTGGGCGAAGAAACACAACTCCAAAGGGTTTGTGATTTTCTACGGTGGTTGCGATACCGACGAGTTCAAGACGATGGGAACAAAATGTTTACCGATGGTTCTTCAGGTTTCCATGGAAGACAACAATGAAAGAAATTTCATGACGTTGACTTTCGAGCAGGAAATGATCAACGATCAGTATATCCGTTTCTACTACGGAACTGTGGATACAGACAGCGAACCTGCTGTTGCTCCTGATGCTGATGTGGTTTTTGCGAAAGCAAGCGGTGCAATTTATCAGCTTCCAGCAACTGCTGTTACCGATTCGATTACAGCCGCTTCAAGTGATCTGGATGATGGTACTGTGGTATCATTAATTGGTGGTGGCGGTGCAGCTCCTTTGACTTTAGCAAACCAGCCGGCGGCAACAATTCCAATCCTGCTTAAGGATGGCGCAACCTGGACGGCTCTTGCCGGAGCGGTGATCAACCTGAAAGTTGTTAAAGCAGATAAAACTTACCTTGTAGAAGTTTCAAGAAGTTAGATTTTTTTCATTCATTTGTGTTAATCCCAGTGCTTCAGGTACTGGGATTTTTGTATATTTGAGTATGGACTTTAAAAAATTAAAACCTTTTGTCGTTGATTTTATCCGATATTATTATAATGAATTAAATAATCCGTCAGGAGGAAATTTACATGTTGTATTAGATGATGGAAATTATGATGCGGAAACTATTCTTTTTTGTTTGAAAAGTGCTGAAAAGGAAAACGATTCCTTTGGAGTTTTTCTTGCGAAACTTCTGCTAGAATTTACAGAAGAAGAATTAAATGAAATCGATGATAATAATGATTGGTGGGATTGATGAAATATACATAGCTGCCTAAGTATTGCTCAAGACCGCGGCAGATTTATTGGTCAAGGGCTTAACCTCTATAGAAATATAGAGGTTTTTCTTTTTTAATGTAACATCACAACCAATTGCACTGCCATACTTTCGCAGGTATGAAGGAAAGTCCTGTAAAAGAAATCAACATCTACGATGCGCTGAAACTCATGCGGAAATTATCCAAAGATAACTTCCCGGTAAGATTTTCTTTTATTTCCTGCGACCGTTCCCGCGGCATTTCTTCGGGATTGGTAACCGTAGAAAAAGCTTTGCTTTCTGCCGGACTCCCTTCCAAAAAAAGTGTACATGCCAAAAACCTTATTGCTTTCGAAAATCTGGAAACAGGCGAGAAAAAACATTTTTGGCTGCCTTTATTAATGACATTAAACGGTTTAAAGATTACCCATGATAGACTTTCTAGATGACGATAACGCAGTTTCGACAGACGAAAAAGCATCGTTTACATTTGAAGTGATTGATAAGCGCCGCAACAGCACACAGCCGTGGTCGCCACTGGATGTGTTCACGAATCGTGGTTATGTTTCCCGTTTCCTCGACTGGAATATTTTTCCCTTTGGCGAAAACAATAGCCTGCCTTTGGCGATCAGAAACATCGTATATGCCAATTCCATTGTACCGGGAATTCTGAACAAAAAGACCGGACTGAACTGGGGAAAAGGTCCTAAACTTTATGAAGAAACTTTCGACGAAAGCGGAAATTTAATTCGCCAATGGAAGAAAGATAGTGTTATCGAAAAATGGCTGGCTTCATGGAATTTTGAAAAATTTCTTTTGAAAGGCGCTGTGGATTTCTCGCACATCGAATCGTATTACGCCAAATTTATATTTAAAAAAGGCTGGCGTTTGGGCGACGCTCCATTTATTCACCGCCTGGAACACATACAATCCTATCGCCCAATGGTAGTCGGAAAGCGCCAAACTCCAACTCATATTTTGATGGAGAATAAGGATGATCCGAATATCCATGAAATTTATCCGCTTCAACGCTCGGATGCGGATTTGGTTAAAGCTTCGCAAACGGTGATGTACACAAATCTGCCTTCTTTCTGTTCAGATTTTTTCAGTATTCCGCAGATTCTGGGTTCTATTCCGTGGATTGTTCAGTCTACAAATGTTCCGAAGTTTCTGGAAGCTTTATCGAAGAACTCCATCAACATCAAATATCATATCACTTCACCGGCAGAATTCTGGACTCAGAAGCGTGATGAATTGAAGATTCAATGTTCAGACAAGAATATTCCTTACGATGAAAAGATGCTGAAAGCTTTAAAGCGTAAAATGCTCCGTGATATTCAGCGTGTACTTTCCTCAATTGAAAATGCGGGGAAATTCTGGCACTCGGAGCAAGTGATGTTTGTGGAAGGAATGAACATCATCGAAATGGGCTGGAAGATTACGCCAATCGATACCAAGATGAACGACATCGTGGAAGCTCATATTAAAATCGCCAACAAAGCAGACCAGAGCGCAGCGACCGGTGTAGGTGTCGGCAGTTCATTAGGAAATACTTCTGATACCGGAAAAGCTTCAGGCGGTTCTGAGCAGTATTACGCACTCAACAATTACCTGCAGACCGGAATCGACATTCCCGAAATGGTGATTATGGATCCCGTGAATTTCGCCATTAAAACAAACTGGCCGGACTCTAACCTGAAACTTGGCTTTTATCACAACGAGCCACAACGCCAGGAAGACATGACCAGCAGTGACCGTAACAAAGTAGCAGATTTTAAAGCAAACTAAAATGGAAGATCTTACAGAGAATATGAAAATTTGGGCGAGTAACAACCAGCCTACAACGCCGGAAGAGTTAAAAAAATTGGAAACGCTTACAGAAGATGTAGACCGTATTCTGGAACAGCGCAGAAAAGACGAGGAAGAATTTTGGGCAAAAGTACCCGCACAGATTTCAGATGATGCAGAACCAAAAGTTCCTGCCGGCTGCAAGGCTATTGCAATACTAATCGCTCTTTCAGTTCTGGGAGTAGGTGTTCTGGGTGCATGGAAAACAATTGAAATTATTTTATCATGGATTTAATTTGGGATAAAACCTCGTTTTCAGCCGATTTTAAGAAGCATATCGGTTTTGTGGATGCAGATATACCTTTCGTGCGTTTGGAGTCGGCATTGCGCGCAGCAACCTCCGAGATCAGCGATTTAATAAGTAAGACGCAATATGATTTAGTAAAAGTCGAAGAAGAGGAATCCGAATTCGGGAAGCTGGTTAAATATGCGATTATGCTCCGTGCGCTCATTATTTATACACCAACTGCCGATGTAGCTTTCACGGCTCGTGGCAGAAAAGTGAGAACGGATGATCAAGACGGTACACCGTGGCAATGGATGCTCGATGCCAATACTCAGGCTTTGGATAATCTGTATTACAGGCATTTGGATTTACTGCTGAAGCACATGTTCGCCAATGATCTCACGGTGAATATTGCAAAATACAATCACAAAGATTTGATGGTGAACTCGCTTGATCTGTTTGAAAAGCATTTCAATATCGGCGGTTCTTATTATCTCTACCTGAAACTTATTCCGGCTCTGCAAGAATGCGAAGACCTGGAACTGCTCCCGAGAATTGGTCCGCTTCCTGAACCTGATTTTACCCCGGCTATGAAAAACATCGCTGAAAAAGCGTGTGTATATTATGCCATGAACTGGGGAATCCGAAGACTAAATATTCAGCTTTTCCCGGAAGGTGTTCTGCAGCAAAGCCTGGGAACCGGTAGCGGAACCGTAGGCAGAAACATGAAGCCATCTGCAAAACTTGAATATCTGGAAACCGCTATGATTTTCCGTGATGATGCGTTGAAATACCTGCAGGCTCTGGAAGGTCTCATCAGACAAGCCGCTGCAACATCACAACCTTATCCAAACAAAATAATCATCGACAGCGGAATTTGGGATGCTGACGGATTTATAGATACTTAATGAGATCAATCGAAATACCGGAAAGAAAAACTTTCCTCTATATGCCCGAACATTTGGGCGAGTGCGATCGGCAGCAGTATGCGCACATGGCGAAACTGATTTGGATGTTCCAGACCGGGGAAATTTCCTATGAAGAATTTCGAAGTCTTGCCGTGTACGCTCTTTTGAATTTAAAACCTTCCGGTAAAAAGGATCCCGAGATTCACGAGAAAGTTTTCATCCTTGGCGAGCTCGTGGATTCATTCTTTGAGCAAACCGAAAAAGAAGGTAAAACCGAACTGAAAATCCTTCAATTCTACGTGAACAATCACCTGCCGAAAATCAAAGCAGGATTCTTTCAGACCTTTTACGGTCCCGAAGATATTTTCGAGGATGTGGAATTCGGGCAGTATGTTGACGGACTTGAGGAATTTATTAATTATTCACAGACCGGCGATAAAAATTATCTCTGCAAACTTTTCGCAATTTTCTATCTCAAAAAAGGTGAAAAATACGATCCTAAAGTTTCCAGAAACCGTGCGAAATCTATTTTCAGGATTACAGATATCAGGCATTTATATGGCTTCTATCTCTATTTTTCAGCCATGCAGCTCTTCATTATGAGCGGTGAGATATTTGTGCAGGGACAAAGCATTGATTTATCCATCATCTACGAACCTACGGGCGAACAATCCAAAAGCAACATTCCGGGAATAGGAATGTTTGGTCTGCTGAATGATCTTGCGGAAAGTGGAGTTTTCGGACCATATCACGAAATCAGGCGCGCCAACTTCTGGGCGGTGCAGAAAAGATTGTATCAGATTCAGAAAAAACAACTCGACGAAAAACCAAATCAACATGAGTCCACAGCAGTTTAATAGTTTACTCACACAATTGAAAGATTCCATTGCTGAGATCAATTCCGCCTGGTTGGTGATTGATGACAGCCAGCTGGTAAAAACTTTGGCCGAAAAATATAATGAAGACAATTTCTTCCTCGTGGGTGTTCTTCCTAGTTATGGAACGAACGGAAGTAATGCCGATAGCTACCGAAACCAAACAACAGCCATGCTTTTCATCCTTGAAAAAATAGATTATTCCGATCTCGATCAGGAACAGTTTATTCAGGTTTTTGAAGAAACATATCAAGTTGCAAAAGCAGTTCGGGAAAAAATATTGAATCTTGCAACGGAAGGTTGTTCGGGTTTCCTGCGTGATATCTTTGTGGATTCTATCCGTATAGATCCGGAGTGGAAAAAATCCGACTGCAACGGTTGGAGTATAAGTTTTGATATTGGGTAATGAGTTTAATCAGCGAAAGAAACAAAGGAAATTCCATCGAAGAGCGTTTTATTGAACAAACGCTCCGAGATCAGGCTTCATCAATCCTAAAAGACAGCCGTCGCGAAATGCGCGGATTCTCTCAGACGAAATGGCGCCGTGTGAATATGAGTGTAGATAAAAATTCGCTCACTTACGACCATTTGGCGGTTCACAGATTTGTGGACATGAAGACCAGGAAAGCAAAGAACTATTCCGCAGCGACGAGAAAAGTAAAAGCAGGACGAGAAAAGAAAAAGAAAAATTATCCTATTCACAACAAAATTATTTTCAGCCACAAGCGTTTCCTTATCAAGCAGCTTTCTTTTGGGTTTACCGAAGAAGTAAAAGCGCAGTTCCGAAAGCTTCAGGACGATGTAGATTAATTTGCATATATCATTGTTATTTACTACATTTGTAGTATGACACACAACGAAGAAATAAAAGCGATTTTTGAGAAGCTTTCCTGGCTCAACCTTTCGGTATTTGGGCAGAAGATTGGCATCAGCCGGCAGAACCTGCAAAAATACGTTTCCGGGAAACTTGAAATTTCCGATAAAACCTACCGCAAAATAATGGATGGTCTTTCAGAGATTAAAAAAGATTTTCCGTAAATATATTTTGTCATTTGAAAAATTGTATTTACATTTGTAACGCTATCTGATTGCGGCTCAAATCAAAATCAAATTTTAAAAATATAAACGCTTCGTGCGTGTGGCTTTTTCCCTTACCGGAATCAGATAGCAACCACACAAACGGAGCGTTTCTTTATCATTTATGAATTACTCATAAATTTTTATTAGGCAAAAACCTTATAATTCCACTTTATAAGGTTTTTTTATTATCTTTAGAAAAATTTTAATTATGAAAAAAATATTATTAATTACAACTATTTTGTTGTCGTGTGCTTTTTCTGCTCAGACAAAGAAACCTTTTTTAAAGTTTGAAGAAACAGCAAAAAAACTTACCGTTGCACATATTACTAAAACTGAAAGTTTATTAGATTATAAGATTGATTCAATTAAGTCAGAAAATTTAACAAGAAAAGGTTTAATATTAGATTTAATGTCTTTGTTCAATTCAAAGCAAAGCGACTTGTTATCTTATATAGAAGAAGAGCAAGAAAAAGCCAAGTATTTACCTGCATCTGAAAGAATAGCAAGGTTTGAAGAATTATCTAATCTTCTTGCAGAAAGTAATTATTCTGAAAAAGGAAAAGTCTTAATACATAAATACGACACAGCGGATGATAAAAAGACTTTGGTTGTGGTTTCGCGGGTTTACTATTATCTGTTAGATAAAAACGGCTTTCATAATTATGAGCAAAAGGTTTACTTCAAACCTTCTGGCGAAAGGATAACAGATATTTATAAATATTATTTAGCCAATCAGTAAAAGTTTTTGAACCAACACAAACCGCTCCCACAGCGGTTTTTTTTATACCCTGAAAAATATTTCTAATATTTTCTAATGTTTTCTAACGTTTATTAGAAAAAATATATATATTTGTAATGTCAAACAGAAATATTCAAGGAAGATTCCTTAATTTTTCACCACTTTTTTAAGTATAAAGCCTCCTTGGCGAGTATTGGTTACATTCCTTGAATGTTCTGTTTGACGACACCCAAGAAAGTCAAGGTTTTTTTGTGGTGTTTTGAAAAGGAAACCTTTTTAATAAAAATATGTCAAACAGAACTACCTTGAACGCAAGCCAAAGTATAGTAGGCTTCGTTCGCGAATCAGTTTCTGCCTGGTTCCAGCCCAATCCCATGAAGCGCACGGAAAGCCCCTGCGAATTTGCCCGCAAAAACAAAATCCGATGTTTCCGCAGCCGCAAGTATCCCAACGGAGATGTGCGCGTCTCCATCATCACCTGCGATGGGAAAGAGCAATATGCGGTACAGCGGAATTTTACTTTAGCGTACATCCGTTTGGTGAATAATTTTTATGCATCTTCAGCGGCTTAATTTTAAAAAATATATCATGAGTAAAGAGAAATTTACAAACGGGCTGCTGATGGCAGTAGAAGGACTTTTCACCACGTACACGCCGCAGGAAATTGAAGATGTGCTCTTCACAGCATTTTCCCGCGCAAACGAAAATTCGGACGGGGATTTCGAGGATGTACGGTGTTCCCGTGAGCATATCCACACAGAACTCCGCTGGATGCTCCGCACAATCGGAAATAATATGGACTACTTTAAAGAAATTTCACAACAATGGATGCAACAGACGGAAGAAAATACTACAGAAATAACCTAGATATACAGACGCTCTTCGACCTTATAGAAGCAGACTGCCTTTGGATAAGAAGAGAAGATACCATGATCCTGGTCGATGAAGACCGACACGCTGAATTTCCCTACAGCCCAACAATGTTCAGGGAAGTAACAATTTAACAGAATCCCGCTCCGGCGGGTTTTTTCGTTTTAATGTAACACGGCAATTGCCACAGCTTGCCGTCTTTTGTTTCTACAATTGCGACAAATTTTAAAATAAATAAAGTCCATATGAAAACAAAAGTTTTAGATTTTCTAAAAAATCAACCTAAAGGCCTGAGCGAAAAGTTTAATACAGCGATTTCGCTTGCCGTGGAATCTAAACTATCGCCACAGCTCCAGAGCCGTTTCAACCGGAAAGGCGCGACAAAGGATAATGTAGAAAAAATCATCTACGAACTCCAACGCTTTCACGGTATTTCGAATGTTGATATTGCGAAACATACCGTTGCCGAAGTGGAAACCGAAGTGGTAAACGAAGCCGATGTTCCGGGCGTAAGAAAAGCCGCTGACTTATCAGAAGTACAACATGATCCTTTCCATAATGTTCTCCGCGAAATGAATACCGAAGCCAAATCCGGCTTAAGATTCTCCACACAATATCCTTTCCTGAAAGAAGCCGATGCTCCTGCAGAACTGAAAGCTTTAACGGTGGATGCGCTTAATGCTTTCGATGGTTTCAAGGAAAAACATACTCAACTTTTCGATGCGTTGGTAGATGTTGCAGAACCGAAACTCAGTAATGAAGAAGTTTTCGCCATCGCCAATGAACTGCTTGCCGATTTCGAAGAAAACAGAGCCGTTCACGCAGAGCTGGAGCATTATCAGAAAAACAAAACCATTCTTGGTGAGCACGAAGTTTTTGCAGATTTGAAGCTTCAGCGCGAAATCGAAGCAATTCCAGCGGAAAAATTAGGGCAAACAAAGAGCAACATCTCTGCAAATGTGACCAAGAAAAAAAAAGCAATTGCGGCTGCTAAAGAAAAGGACAGAAAAGCAGATTTGCAGTCGCAGTTAGATTTATTGCTTAAGAAAAAAGAACTGGTAGAAATCCGCATCAATGCAGGGAAATAAATTTTTCTCATTAGATACGATCAAAGAAACACCCGAACGTAAACGGGAGGGTGTTTTCTCTACCTACCTGAACCATCATGTGGAGAAAATTGCAAAGGTCGAAGACCTGATCAGGATTCCGCAGAATGGCGAAGTGTTCTACATCTATACCGAAAATGCTTTCAATGCCTTTACCTTCATTCCGTTTATCGCGAAGCGGTATTTCATTCAGGAGATTTTTGCAAGCACCTACTCCATTTCGCGTCGTGTGGTGGAAGCACTTCAGGAACTGCAGCAAAGCGGTAAGGTTGGCGAAGTAACACTGTTGATTTCCGACAGTATGATCAAGCGAAACCCGGTAACGGTGGAAACACTGGAAGCTGTGGCAAAGGTGAACACAAACATCAAAACAAAATATTACTGGAATCACAGTAAAGTGACATTAATAAAGGCTGTGCTCGATGAACAGGAATTTCACCTGGTGATGGAAGGCAGCGGAAACTGGAGCGAAAACGCTCAACTGGAACAATACACAATTACCCACTCCAAAG
Source organism: Bacteroidales bacterium (assembly GCA_035913795.1). GTDB lineage: Bacteria > Bacteroidota > Bacteroidia > Bacteroidales > UBA10428 > UBA10428. The sequence goes on along the minus strand of JAMIIA010000062.1, from coordinate 14,768 downwards.
AAGTTTACGACTTCTTTAAAACAATGTTTGAAAAATGAAATATCAACCCCACCCCGGACTTATCGATCTTACGCTTCACGAACTTGAATTGCTGGAACGCAGAAAAAACGCACGCATCAGCGTGAAACCGCCAACATTTTTGGATAAACACAGGATGAACAAAAAATCCAAGAAAACAAAAAAGAAAGTCCTTAGCTGGCGCGGATCTAAATTCTTTTAATAATGCTCGCAATTTCCGTAAGACTTTCCCAGGAAGAACTGGAACAGATAGAAACACTTGCCGGAGCCGGTTACGGTCCCGAAAAAATTGCCGTGTACCTTGATGTTCCCGTAAAAGATTTCCTTAAGGAATGGCGGAACCCCGAAACACTGGTGCATTTCCACTACAACCGTGGCGTGCTGATCACTGATGCAGAAATTGGGATGAAGCTCACAGAAAATGCAAAAGGCGGAAACATTACCGCAGCACAGCAACTGGCGAAAATGCGTTGGGAACAATACCTGAACGATTGTAAAAATCAAATATATTTTAGTGGTGAACTGGACGAAGTATGACATAGCCAACCTGTACGAATGGGCGGAAAACGGAATGCCAAAAACGGTTGACGAAAATTTTGCAAAGTATGTAAATATGCTCAGCAAAATATTTAATATGCGGATGCGCTTCGATGTGTACGGCGAGAAAGAAGCCATCATCAATCATCTGATTGCTTTCGAGCCTGATTTGAAAGGAAACCGACTCCAGGCGCTGAAACTCTATAACGAAAGTATGGAGTATTTCTACGGTTCTACGGATATCACGAAAAAAGCGCATCTCAACAGATATGCCGATGATCTTGATAAAGACATCACACTCGCCCGGAAACTCGCCCAGAATGTAAACGATATTGAGAAAATCAGTAAGATGATTAAAGTCGCAGCGGATATTCGTGAGCGTGCAAATCCTGATGATGACAAACTGCCGGATGAAATGTTCAACAAACCGTTCAAGGTGTACACTTTCGATATGAATCATTTTGAGATTGGAAACGAAGATGCCGAGCTCACAGAAAAATGGATCGATGAAAAGATTGAGCAAATGACGCCAAAAGCCATTGAAAGAATTAAGCAGGAAGCCATGGTAAGCCTGCCGATAAAAGTATTTGCCGAAGATGTAGAAAACCCGAGAAAAGATTAATGAAAAAATCAGTTGTTTCCGTAAAAGAATTAGCAGATACCGAACTGCGGTTCTGCTCGTGGCCGAAGATGCTCGCCGATATCATGCAGCCGAAAAATCTTTTTTTGGTGCTCGGTCGTGGTACGGGTAAAACAACGGATATTTTGGCAGAACGAACAATGGATGTCTGCTTCGAAATGCCGGGCTGTTATTTTGCCATCGTGGGCGATACCTACACAAACCTTCTGAAAAACGTAGTTCCGTCACTCATTGAAGGCTGGAACAGAAAAGGCTGGGTGGAAGGTATTCATTATGTGGTAGATGAAGCTCCGCCTGCTCATTTCAAAAAGCCATACAAAGCTCCGCAGACTTACAAGCATACAATCTCCACTTATCTGGGGAATTTCTTCAATTATATTTCGATGGATACGCCAAGCTCCGGTGCGGGTAACTCTTACCAGCATATCGTGGGCGACGAAACCAAATACCTCGAAAAAAAGAAAATTGACCGCCTTTTTCCTGCCTTACGTGGCGATTCTACCATTTTCGGGCATTCACCCTTCTATTTGGGCGTAACATTCACTACAGATTATCCCAATGTGATTATGCCGGGCGAATTCGACTGGATTATGGATCGGGAAAAGGATATGGACAAAGCCAAGATCAAAACCCTGCTGAAATACAGCATGGAGCTGAACAAAGCAAAATCCGACTGGATCCGGTACCGCAGAAAACGGAATACCACACTCACTACTAAAACCGAAAACCTTATTAAAAAACTGTCGCTCAAATGGCATGTTGCGCGCCAGGAAAGCACGTTTTTTTATGTGGTTTCATCCTTTGCTAACCTTAACGTTCTGCGCCTGAATTATTTCGAGACCGCGCTGAAATCATTAGGTGTGGAAGAGTTTAATACTTCCGTTCTCTCCATGCCTCCGCAGGTGGAAGCCGGAAGTAAATTTTATGTAGGTTTCGATGAAAATCTGCATGTGTATGATGATGGCGTACTGCAGGATTATTATATGCGGTATCGCACAGGCGACCAAAACGTGGAAACCACGAGCGAAGCGCTGAAATACTGCAACACGAATCTGCCTTTGGAGATTGGTGTGGATTTCGGGGAAATGCTTTCTATGGTGATTGGCCAGACCAAAGGTTTGGATGTTCACGTTCTGAAAAATCTTTATGTTCTCGGCAAAGGCGGCTCCAGGGATTTAGCCAATAAATTCCTAGAGTTCTTCCACACGCACCGAAGCAAAAGGATTATCATGTATTATGACCGATCCGGGAACCAGTACGAAAGTTCGGGGCGTGACTGGGCAGGAGAATTAAAAAAATTTCTGGAAACTTACGAAGACGGCAGCCGTACCGGATGGACGGTGGAACTGATGAACCGCGGACAGAAAACCATTTACCAGGAAGATGAATTCAAACTGTGTAAAAATATTTTCCTGAAGACTTATCCAAAGTTGCCGAACATTGTTTTCGACAAATACCAGTGCCGGGAACTCATCAGCAGTATGAATGTAGCAAAGCAAATCATTAAGCCCGATAAGCGCGGAATCAAAAGGCTGCACAAAGACAAATCTTCCGAAAAACTTCCGCTCACAAAGCGGCCGATGTTCTCCACAAATTTAAGTGATGCCTTTAAATATTTCGTCTATCGCCCGGAATGGGTGAAACAGCAGAACGGAAGAATCGCCATGAGCATGAGTGATCCGGAGGTGATATAATATTGAATCCAATAATTTTGTAAATATATTTTGTCATATTACATATTATATTTACATTTGCTTCGCTACTCAGTTACGGAAATTTCCATCCAAACCATAAATTAACAATATAAAACGCTCCGTGCGTGTAGTCCAAATTCCTTCCGGAACTGGGTAGCAACTACACAATCGGAGCGTTTATCTTTATATAAAACCCAAATTATGAAATCAAAAGTTTTTAATTTCATGTATCGCGAAATGGCGATAAAATTTATTATCAATCCCGGTAATGCTAATCTTTTAGTCAATGCAACACAGATGGCAAAAGTATTTAACCGAAGAATTGATCACTTTACCAGAGCCGACGAAACAAAAAGATTTATCGCAGCATTGAAAAAACTGCCAAAAGATGAAAGTCTGTGGTCTGAATTTACCCCTACAGGGGGAAATTGGGGTGTAAAAACAGATGAATTTAGGGGGCAATTTACCCCAAATGGGGGAAATTCAGATTCCTTTTTTATGACAGAAGAAGATATTTTACAAACAAAAGGACATCAAGGAACTTGGATGCATCGATTACTTGCTTTACGATTTGCTGCTTGGCTTGATCCTGAATTTGAAGTTTGGATTTATGTTGTAATCGATAATATTCTTTTCGGAAATTATAAAAAGCATTGGGAAGCTCATGCAGCACAGGAAGAAGCTAAAGATAAAATGGTTTTATTAAAAGAAAAAATGCTTTCTAATCCTAACCCTGAAATCGTTTATCAATATTTTCTGAATGAAGAAATAGTGAAAAACGGTGTGAACGAGAAGCGAAAAGCAATTAAGAATCAAGTTGATCTTTTCAGTTATATGAACGAGTTAAATTGATGAATTATTCTAAAAGCCAGAAACCATTTTTTTCGAACCATTGTAAATGTATGATTCCATTCGACACAATATATTTACAAATCATTGATTTTCAGAAAATTGTATAAATAAAATTTGGTGAAACGAAATATTTATTTATATATTTGTCACGCTACAATAAAGAAAGTCCGCTCAAAAACGGAATTTTTATCGAATTAAAATACGCCCTCTGTGCGTGTGGTTGTAATTTCCCTTCGGACTTTACTTTGTTGTAGCGACCCACACAATCGGAGGGTTATTATTTTTACATATTTATTTTTACATAAAATGCTACAACAAAGTAAAAATGAGAATGTTTTTTACAGGTTAAAGAATATTTTCCGCAGAGCCGGCGAAACAGGCAAGAAAGAATCGATCTGTGTTTTTTTCAAAGAAAACAAACTGAAGAGCCTTCGGGTTCGTAAATTGGTAAACGGAAAACTGCTCATGTCGGCAATCCAGCGAGACGGTACACAGTATTTTGCCGTAGGCGCCAATTTCTATTCCGCTTACCAGGAACTCAAAGCAAATTTCTTAACTTCAAAAACACAGCAATATGGCAAATAAAATAAGTACAGCAAACGGCAAGATCAAAACAGAAATTATAGAACTGTTCAGCGCATTCAGTCCGCGCGAAGTTGAAGATATTTTATTTGATGTATTTTCTACCGCAGAAATTCATACTGATGGACTTTTAGAAGAAGAAAAAGAAAGCCGTGTGCTGGTTCACTCTGCACTTCGGCGCATACTTTTTGAATTAAACAACCCAGAAATTTTAAATCAATATAAAGATGAATGAAAGTTATTACAGAAACGTATACGATATAATCATCGAAGGGGAAGACATTATCGAAGCAGGCTCTCTTTTCATAAGAACCGAAAAAGGAATGCTGTTGGTAGATGAAGATCGTATTTACAGAACCGATTATGATGAAAATCTATTTGAAGAAACCACTGAATTTTCTTAAGTTTGCGGTGTTGCATTCAAAAATCTTCGGATCATGATTGTTTTCGCTCGGTTTCGTCACAAACCGGGCGATTTGTTTTTATACGCCATTGGCAGTTTTGCCGGTAAATTTCAAAGATAACTTGCTGTGCCAGTAAGTTATCTTCTTTTTTATGTTCTATTTGAATTTAATCTAAATAACATTTTGAAAAGCCTAAATCTCCGAAATACTATTACAAAATTACAGCAAAAAAAAGCTAACCCACTGAAACCCAACGAAAAAACCTAAATACACAATATTTTAGGTTTTTTTGTGTGTTTCGCACTCCGACGCCGCCGAGAATCGTTTTTGCAGTTGCCAAAGGCGGTTTTTTATTGAAATATGGCGCACCGCCCACCAATAGAGCAAAAACGGCAATTGCATTGCGGTTTTTGTCCGCTTGAATATTTTAATGTAACACCACCCACCACTGCCAGTCCTTAACCTTGCATAAACATTTGATAAAATGGCAAAGGTTATATCCGATGAGATTCTAAAACTCAAGGTCGTTGTAAATGGTGATGAAGCGCAGAAGCGTGTTCTAGATTTAGAACTTGCTAATAAGCGATTAGGAATTACGCTGAAGGACTTGCAACAAAAGCAGCAGGTTCTTTCCCGACAACGGAAGAAAGATTCTGATGAATACAAACAAAATGAACGGGCAATCAATGACCTGACAAAGGCTATCGCAAAGAACAAACAGGAGATTGATAATGAAGTGAAGGCGATGAACATCATGTCATTAACCATGGAGCAGCTACGCAAGCGTGCGAATGATTTGCGCTTCCAGTTAAATAACATGAATCCTAACTCACCGGAATATGCCAAAACGAAGGTGGAACTTGATGCACTTAACGCTCGTATGACTACACTCCGCACTGGTGCCAATGCTTCTGCTCTGTCTATCCAGAACCTTGCAGGTAAGTTCAATCACTATTCCGGTATTGTAACAGGTGCACTTGCTGCATTGGCAGGGGTGGCATTATCCATCAAAGGAACAATCGACCTGAACAATAAGCTGGCTGATGCGCAGACTACAGTAGCCAAGACTACCGGCATGAACAATGAGGAAGTTAAAGAACTCATGCGTACCTACAGCGACTTCGATACCCGTACCTCTAAGATGGACTTATTGAAGATATCAGAAGAAGGTGGCCGTCTCGGTATACCGAAAGAAGAGATCGCTGAGTTTACCAAAGAAGTAGATAAAATGTATGTTGCCCTTGGCGATAGCTTCGAGGGTGGCGTGGAACAGGTCGCCAACCAAATGGGTAAGATTAAAAACCTTTTCCGAGAAACTAAAGATCTTGATATCGTTACAGCATTCAACCAGATCGGTTCAGCAATGAATGAGCTGGGAGCAAACGGTGCAGCATCAGAATCCAATATCGCAGACTTTACATTGAGGATTGGTGCGCTGCCCGATAACCTTAAGCCAACCATTGCAGAAACATTGGCATTAGGTGCAGCATTTGAGGAAAGTGGTATTGATGCCGAACGTTCAGGAACCGCTTACTCTTCATTCGTGAGAATGGCAGCAAAAGAGTCTGGTAAGTTTGCGGAAGTAATGAATCTCACCAAAAAGGAAGTAGAAGACCTTATCAATAAAGATCCGATGCAGTTCTTCCTGAAGTTTGCAGAAGGAGCAAAAGGCCTCGATACTGTTGAAATGGCTAAGATGCTTGATTACTTGAAACTCAATGATCAGTACGTTATTTCGATTCTGGGTGCGGCATCAGAGAATACGGACCGTTTCCGCAAGACAATTAACTTATCAAATGAATCACTCCAGGAAGCAACATCACTCACCGAGGAATTCAATAAAGTAAACAACAATGCCGCTGCTATTTACGATAAGGTTCGCAAAAGTATTATCGGTGCGTTTACCAGCGAAACAGTGGCGAAATCTCTTAACTGGATTATCGAAGGTTTCGGTAAAATGATTGGCGCGGTAGAAGATGCAGATGGTAAGTGGCGAGCCATTGGGCAAACCTTTCTGTTTGTCGTTAAACTTCTCACCATTGTCACGGTGGGTGTAATCTCTTTCAATACGGCCGTTGCACTCAGTAATCTTACTTTAGCTACCGCCAAGGAAAGATTGTTAGCGTACACTGTTATCCAAAAACTAAACAATGCGCTTAACTCTGCGGGTGCTATTGTTCAGAATTTAGTTACCGCTTCCGTTGCCCGTGCGCAACTCGCTTATGCATTACTCACCAGGAACACCGCGTTACAGACCGCTGCTCAGGCTAAAATGAATGTGGTCGCCATGGCAAACCCATGGGGGGTTATCATCGCGCTGGTTGCTGCCGCTGCTGCTGCTTATGTTATGTTTGCGAAACGTACTGATGAAGTTACCGCAAAACAAAAAGCACTGAATGATATTAAGACTACCGCAATTCAGAAAACAATCGACGAAAAAAATGAAATCGAAAAGTTAGTCGCTATTGCAAAAAGTGCATCGGCTACCGATGACCAAAGAGCACAGGCGCTTAAAAGATTGAATCACATCATTCCTGATCATATCGGATTGCTTACCGCTCAAAACATTAAAACTGCCGAAGGTGTTGGCATCATTAATAAATATATTGAAGCGCTTAACAAGAAAGCGTATGCAGAAGCAGTATCAGAAAAGCAAAAAGAACTGATGAAAAAACAGGTCGATTTGCAGGGACAGGAGGTCGACAAAGGTTGGGCAGATTTAGGTGGTGCCGGTTCATGGCTTGAACAGAAGCTTAGCAGTGGTAATCTAAAAACAGACATGACCGTAGAGGATGCTAAACGCATTGATGTGATGACTAAGGTAGCGGATATTGAAAAAGAATTGGCGAAATATATCCCATTGGTTCAGCAGGCATATCGTAAAAGACGGGATGAATTAAGGCAAAATTTCAATCAGATTAAAGCCATCAATGCGGAACAGAAGAAACTTATTGCAAATGATCCCGGTGCGTTTTTGAATAACGATGGAAAGTCCAACTACAACACCAATGTTGGCGATTCTGAAACTCCTAAAACAAAAAGAGCAGGCAAAACCGATGCTCAGCGTGCCGCAGAAGCAGCAGCACAAAAATGGCAACGTGAGAAAGAAGAAATGTTGAAAAATGGAGAATCTGCCAAAGCTCTTGCTATACAACTCGAAATCGATAGGCAGAACGCCATTGCTGACCTAGAAAAAGATTGGTACAAGAGGGAATATATGCAGATTAAAGCCGATGGTTTGGCTGCCGTAACCGAACTGGAGAAAAAACTCATTCCTCAGGCTGAATTGGAGAAACTTGAAATCATTATTTCGAAAACAAAAGGCGCAGAGCGAGCCAAGTTTGAGGCAATCCGGGAACAATGGTTGGATAATAACAAAACGATTGAAGACCTGAAACTTAAAGCCGAAGAAATCACCAATCTGAAAATTCAGGCACTTAACGAAAAGCTTTTCAAAGAAAATCTAAAAAAAGAACAGGAGCAACTTCAGGAAAAAATACAGGCGAACCAAAATGCTTTAACTCAGGCTTTAGCTGAGAATGGTACCGTAGACCAAATGAAAACCTTCCTTGGTAGTCTTGGTTATTCCGAGGAAGCACTAAACAAAATCAGAACATGGAACGAAGGCAAAGCCGAGATAGAAAAGTACTATCAGCAACGGTCACTTGATGAGCAAATTCGGTTTTTACGCACCAAGGTTGAAGTACTGAAAGCGCTGATGGTTGTGGATCCAACCACCATAACTCCGGAGCAGTTGGCTGTACTTCAGAATTATACCATCGAAATAAATAAACTGTTGGCAGCGAAAAACGGATTGGCAAATAGTGACCAACCCGCAGGGGCAAACTTCTCATCCTTAAGCCAGTTCGGAGGTGGAAATACTGATATTTTCGGATTGAATCCCGAACAGTGGCAAGCAATGTTCACCAATACCAATGACCTTGAAACGAACATTAATAAAATAGGCGCTGCGCTTCAGGTTGCTCAAAATATGTTTGCTCAGTATTCAGCTTTTGTACAGGCGAATGAACAAAAGATGCTTCAGCAAATGGAATCTGCTTCAATCAGAAAACAGAACCGACTAAAAAAGCAGTTGAATGAAGGCTTCATCAATCAGGAAACTTATAAAAAGTTGACAATTCAAAACGAAAAGGAGCTCGAAAAGAGAAAAGCAGAAATAGCGTTAAAATCTGCCAAACGCGAGCGAGCAATGGCAATCGCTTCCACCATTAGCAACACCGCACAAGCTATTATGGGAATTTGGGCGCAATTCCCCAAATTTGATTTTGGTGCAACTGCTGCGATTATGTCAGGAGTTGTTGGTGCGCTAGGCGCTGTTCAACTCGCTACGATTATGTCGCAGCCACTTCCGGAAGTTCCAGGAGCAGAAGACGGACTTTATCCCGTAATGCGAAGCCAGGATAAAAAGGTTTTCAACAGCCGACGAAGAAATCTATCATCTGGCATGTACAACGAACCTACTCTGCTCGTTGGCGAAGCCGGACGAAATTACCCAGAAATGGTAATCGACGGAAAAACAATGAAGCGGTTAAAACCAACTACTGTACAGCTCCTAAATTCCGAAGTTGCCCAAGCGCGTGGTTTTGAAAATGGGTTGTATAAAGAAAGCACCACCAGCGGCGGAAATAATGATGAACTGATGCTTCAAATGATGGGACTCATCCGCACCAATATTGATGTGCTGAATGAAATCCGCGAAACAGGCATACAGGCCTACATCGGCAAAACCGCCCGAAACGGAAAAGAAATCGACGAAATGCGTCAGGAATATTTAGACCTTAAAAACAAAAATAAACATTAAAGTTATGCCTGCAACCAGTAGAATTAACCCGCAAATACAATCCGTATCCTGGGACAGAACAGGTACTGCTCCTGCAATCACCGTTTTATCAATTATAATCGATGAACCGGTGATGGAGCCACCTATTGAGGTATTATATGCACAGTTTCAAATTGATTTTCAAAATTCAACAATACCGTGGTTAATTGCTCCGGAACATCCTGACAGTTCATTTATTGATATTTCAACAGGAAGCGGATTTTTAGAATTAGATCTGGCGAATATTGATCTTTTGCCAAACGGGAATTTTTTAGCTATAATTCTTGTTGAGCTTTCAGGTATTGATGGTTTGATAAGAACTATAAATGCAAGAATAAATTTATCACTTACCGGAATTCCCCCAAGCCAAATAAGTACCGATAAATCAACTTACAATTTAGTTTTTAACCGAGATACCAACGAATTAACAGGTGAAACCGCTGTTGGAATTATTAATAATAATGATCCGATTCAATTGAAATTTTGGCAAAACCAAATTGTTTTTGCTCCTGCAGAAAATTTCACCACTGGTTTTACTTTAGCTGATAATCCGACAACTTCGTTGGCAACCAATCCTGTTTTGCCCGCAACTGGATCTATTTCGATTCCCGCGAAAATATTGAAGCAAACCGGGGAATTTGTGCAAGGTTTTACGATTAATCTCGTCATCGTAGATGGTGGAATCACCGTGCAGCCTACCTCGCTTTATTTTGAAGTTTTTAAAGGAAGCGCGGAAAAATCTGCGGTTCTTACCGTAACTAATCCGCTCGGAGTGGATTTTCAGGTAACGGAATTTCCGGAATGGCTCATTTTGGATGATTTGGACGGAAATACTTCGCAAAATATCAATGTAACTACTGAAACAGACCTATTACCAGTCGGAACTTACAATGCCAACATTAAATTTGAGTTTAACGATGATTTTATACTGATTCCTGTAACACTCGACCTTAAGGCCTTCATCATCATCGATGAATCCAAAGATTTCTGCCTTGATTTGCCACCGGTGAAGGTAAATCGTAAATCTGCAGATGCAAAATTCGTCAGAATCACCATGACGTCTGTTTACAAAGTGTTGGGCGTTACTTCAACCTTTGAAAAGGTATATCAGACGCCCTATTTCCTCGATGTGGCGAGTTTCGAACTTGGCGAGAAACTGCACCGCCATTTTCCGCGTGCAAAGCAGCATTTTTTCAATGAAACTGAATTTGTTTTCATGGAAAACATCGTGGCTTCGATTAAAGTTGATGAACTGAACGCGAATTTGGAAGTTCTGTTCACCGAATCTGCTTCTGACATCAAATTATTTCCCGGAAAGAAACCAGCGGCTTATCCGCTGCTTTCAAATTTCATTCATCGCAAGAAAAACGAAAATGCCGTTATTTTCACTTCAGAAGTGGATGCGGAAGAAGTGATTTTCAAAAAAACAGCCGAAAATGATTTGGTAAATCCTTTAATCATCGGAGCTGCGGAAATAAATTTCTATGATTTCCCGAAAACGTATGCTCCCGTTCACGTTCAGTGGGAAAATCAGAATCTTGTACCGGAATGGTTCACTTTCACCGGAGATTACAAGGTTTCGCCCGATTTCAACCATATTTATGCGCGCAATATTTTTAAGGCTCAGAACGAAAAGTACGATAGCAGTAAAGTAAGAACGTTGTTGATCGATACCGGAATGATCTTGGCCAAAGAGCGCGAATTGATATCCGAAATGATCGACAATAAATTGGCTTTTATCAAAATTGAAGGAAAGATTTACCGATGCTTCAATATCACCAAAAAGAATGTGGAAATTGATTCCAGCGAGGAGCTCGTGGCCCGACCTTTAGAATATTTAATTGTAGAAGAATAATGGAAATTAAATTTTTTACCGAAGACAGAATCCTGGATCTTTCCGGACAAAAAATCACCACGCAGGACACCAATCCGAAAATGAACGATAAAATGTTTTCGAAGTATTTCTTTCCGTTCGAAATTTATATGAACGAGGAATTTATCAACTCCTTTGGCGATTACGAAAGTGATGATGCTTTTGAGCTCGACACTACTTTTGAAGGAACTTTGCTTTTCGAAAATAAAATCCACCAGGCAAAACTGGTGCTTTTGAGTGTTGAAGGAAAATTGCTCACAGGACAAATTGATTTTGGTTTTGAAGATTTGCCAAATTTTGACAAAAAACTGGCAGAACTGCCTTTGCATAAATTTCCGGTTCCAGATATTCACACTTATGCCCGCGAAATCGCTGCGAAAAAATATCCGGAAACAGATTTTAATTTCCCAAGAATGTACACTTCCAAATATCCGCCAGATCAGGAGGTGTGGGATGCCTTTGACGGTTATTATAACGATTTGAAAACCGACGGAACCGAAATGCGCCGTAATTACATTGACGAATTTGGCGATATCTATAATGTGAATATCATTCACCCAACTCCGCATTTATTATATGTATTGAAAGCTGGCTTTCAGGATGCCGGCCTAATTCTCGATGGCGATATTCTCACCGATCCGATTTTCGCTCAGCGCTGGATGTTCAGTGGAACGGAATATTTTACGAGCAAACAGCAACGGCGTTATGATTTCATTTTTTCGTCGGCAAATTTTGACGAACTTTATTTGGAAACAGGACCAGATGACTATTGTTTATATCAAAAGTATGTTTCCATCGAAAAACCCGGCCGTTATAAAATTGCGGGTGATGTATTCTTCTGGCGTGCGGGCAAAATGCGTGCGCATTATGAATTGAAACTGAACGGCAACACAATCTGGTCGAAGATCGAACCGAAAATGAACAGCACCGCAGGTTACAATGTTCCCGTAAATTTTGAATTCGATGTAACCACCGAAAACAGCGAGATTGAAATCTATATATATACCCAGTATCACGAGGACAGCTGGACGGCCGATCCGCTTTCGAACCTTAGAATTACTTCCGATGTTCTTGATGACCTGCAGAATACGACTTTAGGCGACGATACCGGTGTAATCACTAACCTTAATGAAGTAGATCTTACCAGGGCTGTTCCAGATATGACCTTCGGGGATTTGGTGAATAACATTCGGAACCGTTTCAATTATGGACTTGATGTGGTTGATAATGTTGTGTATATGAACAGGCTGGGCGACGAAGAACCAACCGATGCGAAAGATTTTACGATGTTCGAAGTTTCGCCCGCCAACCGAAAGAAAACGCTTTTGCAAAAAAGAAGTTTCCTTCTGCGTTCCACCGAGCTCGATGATGGTCCACAGACTTCAATGTATTTTGATAAAGATGGCGCATTCCTGAACAAAAAAGAAAAACCGGAGACCATTATCATCGAAAGTAACGTGATTATTCTTCAGACAGGCGTTCCGAAACCTAATGGCTACAACACGGCTATCATCAAAAAAGATACGCAGGATGCGCTGCAGTTGGTTTGGTATGATGGATTGAATGTCGGGCAAAACAACGCCAAAAATCCCGCAGGTGCGGAATATCCTGAACTCTTTTACTCGCATTGGGAAAAATGGTTGCGCCAACGGATTCGTGGTTATGAATTTCAATGGAAATTCTATTGCCCGGCAGAAGAATTCAATTATAAAATCACCGATCATATTTTTGCATTCAACAACATCCACAACATCAAGACCTGGACGAAGGATCTGGTCGAAGGAACTTATGAAGTGGATGTCGTGACGGAGACGATTTAATCCAGATCGTCATCATCCAGCAAAAACACCGATTGAATAGCTTCTGCTTCCACGATGTGAACATATTGCATCGTGGTTTCAATCGATGAATGGCCGAGCAGAACCTGTAATTCCTCAACCTTACCACCTTTGCGTAGGAAATTGGTTGCGAAACTATGTCGGCCGACGTGCATTGAGAGAACAGTCCTTATATTACACCGGTCAGCAATTGTTTTCAGTTCTCGATTCAGCACCTGCTGTTCTTTGAAATCTATAAACAATCGGGGCTCACCTTCGATGATTTTCTTCACGGTACGGTTGAGTTGAATTTTCTGAACCTTTTTGGTTTTGATGGTTTTAATCTGGAAAGTTTCATCCAAAAGTTCGTTGCGTTTCAGTTGCTCAATATCCGAAATCCGCAGTCCGGTATGGCAGGAAAAAAGGAAATAACCAAGCGAAAGACGGTGATTTGGTTTTATGAAGCTGCTGAAAAAATATTCCTGAAGTTTTCGCACCTGCTCAATATTGATGTTTATACGATTTCCGGCAAGGCTACCCACCTTTACATGTTGCAGATCTATATTAAGGACAATACCGTATTTTGAAGCGATATTCAGATAATGTTTAATAATTTTAATATTGGAGTTCACCGTTGTGGGTGCATTTCCCAAGCGTGAAAGGTATTGTCTGTACTTCTCGATAAATTTATAATCAATCTGGGTAAACGGAAGTGTTCCGGTGTATTCCTGCAGTTTCTTGTAAACCGATTTATGTTTTTTCAGGGTGTTGGCATTCAGCACACGCTCTTTAATTTCTTTTAGCATGAATGCGTTGAAATCGTAAGATGGTGTTTCACTGAAAAATTCTTTCAAAAAATCATCCATTCCCAGTTCCTTCTTAGTCAGAAAAAAGAAAGTTTTAATCTGGGTTGCTTTCGCGATAAGGTTATCCAAGATCAGATTAATATTTTCGTCTGTTCGGGAACGCTGTTTTACTTTGTCCCAATTTTTTAGCGTTGTGTAATATCCTGTCGGGATTCTTTCGCGCAGCTTATTAATCGTTACAGACAAAAATATCTGGGTGGTTCCTTCGGCGTTGAGATAGCCGTGTAGGTAAAATCGGGTTTTCATTGAGCTGAAATTTCTTTTGTGGCTCAAATCCAGTATTGGTTGTTGTGTTTTCATCTTAAATCATTTAAGAATTGACACAGAGGAAAGGTGTTGGGACAAATTTGGGACAAAAAACAAAAAAAGGATAGTTTTTGCCTTATTGTCGTCTCCCTATTAATCAGGAAACAGGCTTAATTTACTATCCTTTTGTTTAAAATTGTGGTTTCTCCAGTACTCCTGAACACTCACTAATACGGATAATCTGCCGGGTTTTGTGTCAGATTTGTGTCTTTTCTAAGATAGCTTTTATATCAAGAAGGGCCTTCTTGTAATCTTTCTCCTTCGCACTGTTATAATCATGCGAAGGTTCCGAAACGATTTGAACATTTTTCCTATCCTTATCAAATAACTCATACAGAT
>JAMIIA010000061.1:0-77505 GCA_035913795.1 Bacteroidales bacterium | reverse complement strand
AAAACAAAAGTTCAATTTGTAGATGATAATTCTGTACAAAAGGCTGTCTATTTGGCTATTATGAATATTGAGAAAAAATGGAATATGCCAATCCAGAATTGGGGCATTATCCTTCATCAATTTTTGACTATTTTTGAAAACAGGTGTAAACTAAATTAAAAATGTTTTTAAAGCGTTTACACAAAATAATTTATACTCTCTTATTATTGTCCGCTTTCAATAACTGCTATACATTGCTGTCCATATCAAAATTCTGAAAGAGCCTCGTCGATTAAGACCAATCCAACATTTTTTCATATTATAGTAGACTCTTCAACATAAATCAATGTTTTCTTTATATAGCTTTGGCTTTGTTTGATTCCAATTGTCTTTATTTACAAAGTGTTCAAACCCATTAAAAGCTAATTTCTAATTTTGAACAAGACTATGCCAATTAATTATCTTTCGGGGTTAAGTACTATATTTAGCATGGTTTTCGTTTTTGAAGTAAAATCAAATGTGTATGGCAAAATCGTTCGCTATACTGCAGCATAATGTATAAAGTACTAGTTAAAACAAAAATATTCGGCACAATGAACTGGAGATGGAATCACTTAATGGTACTGATGGCATTCACCCTCACAACTTTTGCACAAAACGATACTGTTTTTAACCAGGTCGATGCCAGGGGACTTAAACAGGGATATTGGAAAAAGCACTACCCCGATGGAAAAATTATGTACCGTGGCGAGTTTAAAGACAACCATCCGGTGGGCAATATGGTTCGTTATTACGAAAGCGGTAGCCTGCAGGCGCAGATGCACTTTAGCGATGATGGCAACTATGCAGCAGCCAGCCTTTTTTACGAAGACGGCGAAATCTCTGCCGAAGGTTATTATTACCAAAGTCTTAAAGACAGCACCTGGAAGTATTACAGTTACTATACCGGTAAAATGGTAAGCGAGGAGAACTACCTGAAAGGAAAAAAACACGGCATAGAAACAAGCTATTACGAAAACGGTCAGGTATCCGAGCGCATACATTGGCAAAATGATACCAAAGAAGGCCCATGGGTTCAGTATTTTGCCGATGGAAAGGAAAAAATGAAGGCCACCTATTCCTTCAACCTTTTAAATGGACGGTATTATTTTTATTACGAAAACGGTCTGATGATGATTCTGGGTAATTTCGTCGACAACCGTCGCCATGGTCCCTGGGTTTTTTATGACGATGCCGGAAAAGAAAAATACAGGATAGAGTATAATTTCGGCGAGGCACTCAATGCCGATGCCCTTTTAAAAAGCGATCAGGAGTATTTCGAATTTATCGAAAACAACATAGGTAAGTTTGAAGAACCTACAGAAGAAGATTTTCTAAAGAACGGAAGTGGATACTAAATATATTCTTTAAAAATTATGTTGTCGGACAAAATACCTTTCAACTCGCGCATGCCAACTATCAAATATTTTTTTACAGCTATTCTGCTTTGCATGCCGATACTTACTGGTTTATTTGCCCAGGTTGCACCCGATTTATACTGGCTGGAGTTTACCGACAAACAAAATTCGCCCTACAGCCTTAATAATCCAGGAGAATTTCTTTCACAACGAGCATTAGAAAGAAGAGAACAGCAAAAAATTGCGGTCACTGAACAAGATATCCCTGTAAATAAAGCCTATACCGACAGTCTCCTAAAATTCAACCTCGAAATTATACTTGTATCGAAATGGATGAATGGCTCCATGATCCGATGTGCCGACACAAACACACTGAATGCAATTCAGCAACTCACCTTTGTCAAACAACTCGATCGTTATCAACCCGCATCGGAAACAAAAAGCAGTAAAGCCGATAAAAACAATGCTGCTTCCGAGCCAGCCATTTCGGCAAACTACCATACACAAATTGAAATGCTTGGGCTCGATTACCTGCACAACCAGGGAATAAACGGAAAAGGTGTGCTTATAGGCATTCTGGATGCCGGCTTTCAGGATGTGCAAATCGTCGAATCACTCCGGCATTTATGGGACAGCAACAAAGTGCTGGCCATGCGCGACTTTGTGCAAGATGACCAAAATATGCTTTCCAATCATACACATGGCACATTGATTCTTTCCATTCTGGCTGGCTGGTGGCCCGATAAACTTGCGGGAAGCGCTCCGGGTGCCCAATATGTTCTTCTGCGCACCGAAAAAGGCGATACAGAATACCTGGCAGAAGAATACAGTTGGCTCGCCGGTGCCGAATTTGCCGACAGCATAGGGGTCGATGTTATCAATTCGTCGTTGGGATATTATTCCTTTTTCGATAGCCGGCAGAATCATGAATATCAGGATCTCGATGGCCGCACTGCCCCTGTTACCCTTGCTGCCTTGCATGCAGCCCGCAGGGGAATGTTGGTAATAAACAGTGCCGGCAACGAAGGCGACGACCCCTGGTTCCAGATCATCGCCCCGGCCGATGCCGACAGCATACTGTCGGTAGGTGCTGTCGATTTTCAGGAGAACATCACAAAATTCAGCTCCAGAGGCCCCTCGTCGGACGGAAGAATTAAACCGGACGTAAGTGCCATGGGACAAAAAACATATGGACAAACTGCCAGGGGTTCTGTATCTACCTACAACGGAACTTCTTGCTCAGCCCCACTCATTACAGGTTTGGCTGCTACACTCAAACAGAACAATTGGCAATGCAATGCAATGCAATTAAGACAAGCCATTATTGAGAGTAGCGACCGCTATCAGAATCCAGACAACGAATATGGCTATGGCATTCCGGACGCAGTGCTGGCCAATGCAATCCTATCGGAATCGAAGAATGAACCGGCTTTAACGGATATAATACTTTTTCCAAACCCGACTCATCAAAACCTGTATGTACGAATAATCCTACCCTGGCTTCAAAGGCCTACATCAGGCATGGTTTATGGCCTCGACCTGGCAGGCAGAAAGATGTTTCAATTCGAGACAGAATTTGATTCTGAAATGAATTTCTTCGAAGTACCCCAAATCCCTGTGCTCGATGCTGGCTTTTATATGCTCTATGTAGAAGTGGATGGCCGATTTTACAGTCTTCCGTTTATTAAAATAGATTAAGATGAAGGCTGCACCTCTTACCCTCCAAGCCCTTAATAAAATAATTAAAGGCACCTTAAAAGACCATCTCGATAGTTTTTGGGTAGTGGCCGAAATACACGAATTCACCCTCAACCATTCGGGACACTGCTACCTCGAACTGGTGCAGAAAAGCGAAAAAAACGAGCAGTTGGTGGCAAGAGCCAAGGCTACTATCTGGAACAACATTTACAGAATGTTGCAACCTTATTTCGAAACCACTACCGGACAAAGTCTGTCAGCCGGAATGAAGGTGATGGTGCGGGCAATTGTAGAATTTCATGAAGTGTATGGACTTTCGCTTAACATTGTCGATATCGAACCTACCTATACCGTGGGAGAGATTAGCCTGCGCAGGCAAAAGATTCTGCAAAAACTTACCGACGAAGGGGTCATAGATATGAACCGCGAACTACTTTTGCCATACTTCATCAAGCGTGTAGCAATTGTATCGTCGAAAACCGCAGCCGGTCTGCTCGATTTTCAGAACCAGCTACATCGTAACCTGCAAGGGTATAAGTTTTACTCCAAAGTTTTCCCCGCCATCATGCAGGGCAATGAGGCCGAGGGGTCTATTATCAATCAACTTGAACTTATTTACCAACATGCCGACTTGTTCGATGTGGTTGTTATCATACGTGGCGGGGGTGCCGCCGCCGACCTCGAATGCTTTAACAGTTATTGGCTGGCCTATCATATCACCCAATTCCCATTGCCTGTCTTAACCGGCATCGGGCACGAACAGGACGATACCGTCACCGACCGGGTAGCCCATACCCGACTGAAAACACCAACGGCTGTTGCCGGTTTTCTTGTCGATAATATGCAGAAGGTAGCGCAAGACCTTGCTGAAACAAATGAATCAATCATGGAGTTGTGCCGGGAAAGAATAGCTATCCATCAATCGCTGCTCGAACAGGGAGCAAGGAGTTTGCAAAAGTTCTACTCAAGAGCCATGAATACAGAATCGAAATCACTGGCAAGAACAATACTTCAAATGAGTACCCTGACACGAAGAAAAATATTTTCACTTCAACACACACTGGATAAATCGGGTGAACAGTTAAAGATTTCGGCTTACCGGCAACTCGATCAACATAGATTTGGGCTGAATTTCATCTATTCAGAATTTAAATCCGATTTGAAAATCAGATTTAACAAGGCGGAACACCGTTTAAGCTTGCTGGAAAAAAGCCTGCTTTACAACAACCCGCAGCAAATACTCGAAAAAGGATTTACGCTCACACTCAAAGACGGACAAAGAGTAAAACATGCGGAAACCCTGAAAAAAGGTGATGCCATTGAAACCGTTTTTGCAGATGGCAAGAAAAAAAGTATTGTTCACTAGCACACAATCATAAACTCTACTATTATGGCCAAACAAAACACCAGCTATACAGCAGCCTACAATGAGTTAACCCGTATACTCGAAACCATTGAAAATGAGGAACCCGATATGGATACTCTAACAGCACAGGTTAAAAAAGCTGCCGAATTAGTAAAGTTTTGCAAAAGCAAACTTTTTGAAACAGAGGCAGAAATTGAAAAAATACTCGAAGACCTGGACAATTCCGAAAAATAGAGTCATACACCGAAAGTGAAATTTTTCTTACTTTGCAACTAAACGCACATCGCTTTGACTTTAATTCAATATTCACCTAAACACTCACTAAAAATGAAAAAAATCGTTTTTGTATTACTTGCCGGTATTTTATTAACTAGTCTTTCCGCACAATCGTTCGATGTTTCGAAACTGCGCGCAGGTGCCGGATTGTGGTATGCATCCGACATCGATAATTTTGGCCTGAGCCTCAACGCAGTTTATAGCTTTACCGATCAGTGGGAAGGAGCTTTTGGTTATACCCACATTTTTAAACAGGATTATGTGAGTTGGAATATCTTCGACTTCGATGCCCATTACATCTTTGTAACCCCCAGCGACAAGCTCAAGGTCTATGCCCTGGCGGGTATTTCTATTGTGTCAGGCCACTTCGATGGGTCAGATTTTGGTTTGGATGATGAGTCTGATTCCGATGTTGGTTTAAATATTGGTGCAGGCTTAAATTACGATCTCAACGAGGATCTCACCCTTTCGCCAGAATTGCGTTTTACCCTACAGGACGATAGCTTTATGCGCCTGGGAGCATCTATTCAATACCGGTTTTAAAATCAACTGGCATAAAAAGCAGAGGCGGCTCTTTTCAGAAGCCGCCTCTTTTTATGAAAACTCAGCGTAGGAAATTTTTACTTTCTACAAACCTGTAAACTTGAATAAAAAGAAAACAAACTAGCCAGAAGGTTGCATGGGACAAAAAAATTCCTTGAATCGTTTTAAAGATTTTCAGGTCTCCATGAAAGTAAAATTATTACCAGTTAAAAATTCATTTGCATCTTGATATAGAAATTACGCGGTGGTTGCACAAAATAGCCAGGCTCATCAAACGCACCATCCCAATCTGTATCCACCGGCGCACCACTGTTGAAGTATTGTGCATTGAAGAGGTTATTTAAAAAGAAATCGAACTGAATATTTTTTGTCAATTTTGCCATAACACTGGCATTGGTTACAAACGAAGAAGGTGCTTTAAACCTGGCATCGTTGGTTGGTTCGAGATAATAGTTGCCCTGGTACCTGCCACTTAGGGCTGCCGTAAACCTCTTTAAAAAAGAATAACTGAGAGTGCCATTTCCAATCCACTGCGGACTTAAGGAGGGTGCAACATTGTTATATTCCACCCCATCGGTGGGCACATACTTCTCGATACGACTGTAAAGCCAGGTACCATTCGCCTGCAATTGAAAATGATCGAATAAATCGACTAAAAAGAGAGCCTCCACCCCCGTTCTTACACTTTGCTCCATATTCTTACGTAGTTGCAAAAATCCTTCCTCCACAAATTCGCCAATAGGGGCAATTTCGTTGGTAAAATCCATGTAAAACACATTGCATTCTAAAGTCAGGGCGGTAGACTTTAGCTTCCAACCCAACTCCAGGTCGTTCACAAATTCGGGTTTTACCGAATCATTCTGAACATAAGGCAGGTTGGATGCATTGAGCTGAAAACCTCCAAACAAATCGACTTTGGTAGGTTCACGCCCAGTACGCCCGAAAGAAAGATATAACAACTGGGAAGGGTTAATTCGGTAATTCATACCTGCTTTAGGGTTCACAAAGAACCACTCTTTTTGCACATCCGGTTCGTTGGGCAATAACACTTTGTCGGGAGTAATGCGCAATTGAACTATTCGCATTTGCACATCGGCGAAAAAGGTAATCGAGCCGAACACTTGGCTGGCTTTGCCAAAAATGCTGATTTCATCTTTCTGCGAGCTTTCGGAATAGTAGGGATTTTCTTTGTCGGGCATAAGTTGCTCCCAGTTTTTGCGCTCGAAACGGTAGGCGTGGATACCGGTATTCAGGTTGAACCTTTTTTCAACAGTAGAGTAATTCACCGTGCTTATTAAACCCACATGGTCGTTGCGTAAAGGGTAATTAATCTGGTAGATACCTGCACTGTCGGTCCAGGAATAAAAATAATCCCCTCCGGCGCCCTGATAATAAAGTCCTGTTACCAGGTTTAATTGGTTGTTAAATTTATGGGTGTGCAAAGCCTGCACAAACCATTGTCCAAAATCATCGCGGTCGTTTTCGTTAAGGTAGTTTGTTTTAGGGTCGTTTTCGATGTCGCTCAGAGCAGCAGGCAGGTATGCAAGTCCATTCTGCGACCTGCCAATAAAAGCGTTTACTTTTAGGTTGTCGCGCAAACCAAAATAAGCCGCCGAACCATAAAACGACCTGGCATCCGATTGTGTATGATGGCGGTAACCTTCTGAACTAGTTGTTGTAAAGCTTGCCGAGAAAGCCATTTTATTAGCCATAACTCCGGTTTCAACACCCATGCTCCCACGGTAAGTACCAAAAGAACCAGCCACTAATTGTATTTCGGCCGAAGGCTTGGGTTTGGCGATAAAACCAGTTTCGTAACTGACCGATCCTGCATAGGAAGCCGTTCCGTTGGAAGTAGTTCCTACTCCCCTTTGTACCTGAACCGATTCGATATTGTTGGAAAAGTCTGGAAAATTAGAAAAAAATACCCCCTGATCGATCATATCGTTCAGCGGTACCCCATTGAGGGTAATGTTTACACGGGTCTGGTCTATTCCTCTCAGGCTAAAGAAGGCATAATTTGCATAAGCGCTTCCGGATTCGGAATACGAAACCACCGAGGGCGATAGGCGCTCGAGAATAAAGGGCGCCTCCTGCCCTATCAATACCTGCTGAATTTCCTGCCGGTTGTGGGTAGTAAAAGAATACGGATCGGAATACCCTGCCCTTGTTCCTCGCACCATCACATCTTCGCCAATAATTGCCTGGCTTGTAAGCAAGAAGTTTAATTCGAGATTTTCTGAAACATCTACCGTGGTATCTTTTGCCGCATACCCCAGAAAGGTAGCAGAAAAGGTATAGCTTCCTTTTTTAGGAACAGAAATGGTGTAATTTCCATTGCTGCCGGTAGAAACCCCCATTTCAATTTCTTTCAGAAAAACATTGGCCCCTAAAAGTGGCGTTCCGCCCGAATCGCTTACGACACCCCGAATAAAAAATTGTGAGAAACCTTGAGAAACAAACAAAAACAAATACGCACACATCATTACATTCCGTAACATGACAAGAGTTTTTAAGTGATTAATATGACTTGTTTTGTCACTTTCTCCCTACACGGCATTACCCGCACAGGTTCAAGGAGTATGATCTCAGCCCGTTGTATTAAGGCACCCCCGAACGGAAAGTGGAGCGTAAAAATAGAATTTATATGGCTTTTTTCAAAGCCTCATAAATAATTCTGATCAAACAGAATTTTTTTTCGTAACAAATTCAGCTTGAATTAAGGCACAATTAATTAAAGCAGAAAGGCTTAGGTATTAAAACTCAAAGATATTAAAACTGTTTTTCTTTAAAGAAAATTGCAATATCCTGCCAGCCAGTACATCACCCTGGTCTGTAATAATTTTTATTGCTTCGGTGGCTTGCATACTGCCGGCAAATGCAGCAGTTACTCCAATTACTCCGGTGGGCTTAGTAGAATTTAGTGTATCGTTGTGGGAAAAGCCAAAAGCATTTTGATAGTGATGCCTGCCTTGGTAATTAAATACGGTAACTTGTCCTTCCCAGCCACGCACCGCGGCATAAACCCATGGTTTATTAAACTCAATGGCAATCTGATCGGTTACCAAACGGCAGATGTAATTGTCGCTGCAATCGACCAATACGTCATATTCAGAAGCAAGCTGAGTGGCTTTCTCCAGATTCCACTCGATAACAAAACTTTGAATTTCACTATCGCGGTTTCTTTCTTTTAAATAACCGGCTGCCAGTGTTGCTTTTTCTTTGCCCAAATCGGTCTCGGTATAAATCACCTGTCGCTGCAGGTTGCTTAATTGCACGATGTCCTTGTCCACTACGACGATTTTCCCCACTCCGGCAGCATTCAGGTATTGCAATACAGGTGTACCTAGCCCCCCTGCACCGATTATCAATACAGAAGCCTTACTCAGCATGTGTTGG
Source organism: Bacteroidales bacterium (assembly GCA_035913795.1). GTDB lineage: Bacteria > Bacteroidota > Bacteroidia > Bacteroidales > UBA10428 > UBA10428. Next base: position 68,847 of record JAMIIA010000061.1, on the reverse strand, counting down.
TGTGCCTCCGTAAAACCATCGACAAGCAGCTGTCGACTATACCTTTCTGATTGAGACTCAGTGAGCATGCGAAAAAGATTTTGGCTAAAATACAGAAAAATAGGAAACCAATTACCGAACTATGGTTATGTTAACAGCCTTATTGGTGTTGGTAATCATAAGGTAATTACCCATAGGCAAGAGGTGGCCAGAATCGTCACGTCCATCCCAGTAGGCAGGTGTTTCAATCTTCCTGAGAAGGGACCCATTGCGGTCGAATATCTGAATTGAACCTACATGCGGAATAAAATACTCATCCTCTACTCCATCGCTGTTGGGGGTAAACACAGGATACTCCTCCAGACAAGTCTGCAACACAATGATTTCTTCCAGAGAATAAGCTTTGCATCCCTCCTGGTTGATGATTTCGAATTTATACGCGCCTTCAGGTACACTCCCAAGATCGCTTACATTATTTTTTTTCACTGTATTATACAATGCCTGACCAGCTATAGCAGCGGGTTGATTGGTAGTAAGGCTCACTATTTCAATGGCTCCCTCGTTCCAGCATCCGGCATGTGTCAGAGTATAATCGACTGCTTCAATCGTCAAGGGTTCAAAACTAACTATTAAAGTGTCTGTCAAGTTGCAAGCATCCTGATTCGTGGCAACGAGCCAGACTTCGCCTGACTCAGGAGTGTCAGTTACAGCATTTGTGCTGCCATTGAACCATAAGTAGCTTGTGAGCGGTGAACCACTCGTCTGAGCCGATAGCACAACACTCTCACATTCTTCGCTTTGCAATATTTCAAGGGTACCTGCCTCGCTCAGCTGAATATACACAGTATCAACAGGGGCACAAGCTGAACTATAGGATTGAGCCAGATAATAAGCACTGGTTTGAGGGATGTCTACCGGATCTTGACTTATGCCCCCAGGCAAAGGAAAAAGCTTGTAATCAGAAACAGGTAACATTTGGTTCATTCCATTATCGCAGAAAACAAGCGTGTCGAGAAAATCTTCTTTACTAAGCGAAGTAATAGTCAGAGACAAAGTTTCATTGCCATAGTTAATGCAATAGTCTGAACTGATCGGAACTTCGTAGTAACCAGGTAAAGATTGACAAGGAAGAAGGTTGTTGTCTGCATCGAAAACAATTCCGGCAGGTGCTAATAATTCAATCGAAGCCGAAGGAATATCCGTAACTGGTGCAATTTCGCGTTCGCCCTGGCAATAAGTGTTTGATGCAAAATAAAACTGTTGGTTGACAATGATACAATTTTCCAGATAAAGCACATCGGCCGTAGACCTTGTTAAATCAACCGTAAAACTAAAATCATAGGTAATGCAGGAGCCTCTGCTGGTATTGTTATGCTTAAAAATAAGGTTGCTATAATTGCTTCGAAGATCGTAGGATGCATTTCCCTGTAAATTAATTTGCAAGCTTGCTCCCTGTTTTGTCACAGCCGAGCCCCATACAGCATCGCTGCCAGTTTCGATAGACTGAATAGATATCACGTCGATGGTATCAATTGGGTAACCCTGATAAATAATGGGTGATTTAATAATCACCGATTTCTGGCCAAAAACCATCGTACTGCTGAGAGTAATAATCAGTAGACTTAAAACGAAGGCCCAATTTCGATAGGAGGCGCAATAAGTCATAAATCTCTTCTTTCCGAAATAAACAATAATATTTTCCACATTATAAATACAATTTATCCGTTTTGAGGTAACTCTTTTCATTCCTTTTTCTTTTACCTGTAACGCATTTTATCCCAATGAAATGTTATACCCAATTCCAGAAATCTTGCAGGCACGCCCATACTTTTAACCGGATATCCATAACTCACTGTCAGGTTCATACCCTGCAAATTCTCAGTTGGGTTGCGAAACTCAATACTGTGATTTAAATAGAAGTTGTTGATTAGTCCCAAACCAACTGCAACTTTATTTTTCCATGCGCACATCAGGTTGGCGTTTGCTTTATAGTTTTCCGAACCAGTTGGCAGCATAAGCAAGGCATCGGCTTGCATTGCCACACTGCTCGAAATATTAAAGTGATAACCTGCCATTGCATTGAAATAAGGAACAAGTAATGAGATTTCAGTCAAGGGTTGTAACTGGCCCGAGAATATTTGATTATAGGAAACACCGGAAAAAAACTTCTGATTATAGAATTGAATGCCGATTATTCCATCGGGAGCAATGTCGGAGCCATTGCCAGAAAGTTCAGTGCCCTGTACCGAATAGTTAACCCCTCCGGCAGAAAAGCCACCTGCCATGCTCAGGTTTCGCGAGATATGCCCATGCCAGACATAATTGATATAAGCACGGGTTCGGTTCAGGTATTTCCCTTCCCGATCGTTATACAGCAAGGCTCCCAAAGCACTAAATGGCGCATTGTCCATTGCCTTCGGGCTGCCAATACGCATACCGGCCTGCATAAAATAGGTAGAAATATTATTAAAATTACCTAACAATCGCTGATTTCCCATACCAGCCTGGAAATCTGATGCAGAGCAATTCATTGCAGGATTGTACAACGAAGGATTGTTGTAAAACTGACTAAACTGAACCGGATAAAGCGCAACATCTTGCTGAGCATTCAAGTTCGCTGTCAATTGAAAAACAGCAAAAAAAGAGTATTTTAAGTGCCTGAAACGCATAGAAACAATTGACAGCTCTGCTTTGAGCCGCTAAAACTATAAAATAGTCTGGTACCTGATACCAGATTGGGTTACTTTTTAAACCTTAGTGTGTAGAGATTAAAAATAGCTTGAAAACAAAAAACAAAAAATACAGCGATTCAGAAGTAATCGAATGCCTGCAAACCGGAGATAACAGTCTCGTGCTAGAATACCTCTACGCTGAGGTTTTTCCAAAAATTAAGAAATACATTCTAGCTAATTCAGGCAGTTACGACGATGCATTCGATATCTTTCAGGACGCGGTAGTTGTTCTTTGCAGACAGGTTCATGCCGGAAAATACAATGCATCGTTCGAGATAGATGGTTTTCTGTTTTTTGTTAGCCGAAACTTATGGATTAACAAGGCAAAAAAAGACAAAAGGCAGGTAAGAATGGCCGAAAACTTTGATCATGGCGATTCTTATGACTACTCTAACGACATAGTTACAGACGAAAAAGCACGGGGTCTGGGAATGATTACAAAATTGCTGGGAGAAAAATGCCTTGAATTACTCAAACAATCCGTGCTTTTTAAGGCATCGAGCGAAGAAATTGCAGACGAAATGGGCTTTGCCACAGCCAATGCGGTGAAAACCCAAAAATACAAGTGCAAGCAGAAACTCCTTCAGATTCTTGAGGAGAATCCGCAACTGAATGAATTAATACAATGAATAAATCGCATACACATTTCGAACTAATTGAAGCTTTCCTTCTGAACACGCTATCGGAAAGTGAGCGCGAAGCCTTTGAAAAAAAACTCCAGGCTGACCCTGACCTTTGCGAACAGATTAAGAAGCATCAGCAGCTAATTCGTGTTTTAGAAGACACCGCCTTGATTGATATAAAAAACAAACTCAAACACATACACCATCAACAAACGCCTAAAAACCTCCTGAATGGCCGTAACCTCCTTTTCATTGCTATAAGTATTGCATTGATACTAGCAGTTTTATTCTTGCCCCGCTTGAGCCACAAACAAATTCAACACCCCCAGAATGATTCGATTCAAAAACCAGAATTCAAAGAAACACAATCCAGCATAGCAGAAAGTGAGAAAAACTCAGTCGACTTATTCTCTGGCCATAGCCGTAGCGAACTACCTGATGAGGAGGAATCCAAGGAGAAAAAAGATGTTGCACAGGTGGATATGTCTCTTAAGCTTTCTGCCAAAACCGATGTTGTATTTACCCCAACTCATAATACACAACCCGAACCCACTCAGACTATCCTAAAAAATGAGTATGTTCAGAATATGGAGTCGCCTTTAAAAGATGAAATAGTTGACAACGATTCGAAAGACCCTTGTCGGGATATAGAAATCTGGGCAGAAGTATCAGTAAAAGAAAGTTGTAGCAATAAAGCCACAGGGCAGATTACTATCAACCCCGAAAATATTACTGGCGGTGAACCTCCTTATCTGGCATCTATAGCTGGCAATACATTTAAGAAAGAACTTGCCTTCAGCAATTTAAATCCCGGGGTTTACCCTCTCAGCATTACCGATGCAATAGGCTGCACGAGACTATTGGGAAACTACACCATTAAAAGCATCGACTGCAGCTTTGAGTACGTTTTTGCTCCTGATAAGGGCGAAGAATGGGAAATTCCCAAAATTGAAACAGACGGAAAAATAAAAATCTATACCAAGGCTGGCAATTTGGTTTATGAGCAACTACTCTATGCTGGCAACAGTCATACCTGGCAGGGAATCAATTCCTCGGGCTATGGTCTTCCAATGGGTGTATACATTTTTATAATCGAATATATATCTGGCGAGAATATGCAAGGTACCATTACTCTAGTTCGCTAAAGGAAAGTTGATTTTATTAATGCTTCAACTTATTTATGCAGCAATAAAAATCATTGGTTTAATTTTTTTCATTTCAGGCTTTTCTATACCTTAAGAAAAATATTTCTGACATGAACTCCTTAAACCGTCGCCGATTTCTGCAAACAGGCATTGCCGGGCTGGCTGGCTTAGGCATGGCAACAACCTTAAATGCTCAACCCGCAGAAGGAAAAAGTCAAAACACAATTATAAAACGCAAACTCGGCAAAACCGGAATTGAACTTCCGGTATTGAGTCTTGGCGTAGGTGCCTGCAACAGTCCGGCTGTTATAAAAGGTGCCCTAAAACTGGGCATTGTGCATTTCGATACAGCCCATTCCTACCAACAAGGCAACAGCGAAAAAATGTTAGGCGAAGTGCTTAAAGAGTATAATCGCGATAGTTATGTGATCGCAACAAAAGTAAAGATTAGCGAATCGAAGGATGATTTTCTTAAAACCCTCGACGAAAGTCTGGCACGCCTTCAGATGCCTTATGTCGATATTCTTTACCTGCATGCTGTCTCCAGCCGCGAGGATGTCCTTAATCCCGCAATGCTCGAAGCAATGGCCGAAGCAAAGTCGACAGGTAAAGCTAGGCATACAGGTATTTCAACCCACAAAAACGAGATAGAAGTCATTCAGGCTGCCTTGGAAAGCAATTTCTATGAGATTGTGCTTACAGCCATCAATTTTCAGCAACAACATCGTCTTGAACTAATGGATTCGATTAACCAGGCTGCCAGCGCTGGATTAGGAATTATTGGCATGAAAGTAATGGCAGGCGGATTTCTTAACAAAGAAAAAACCAAGCCAGTAGATTGTCAGGCAGCCCTTAAATGGGTGCTGCAGAATGAGAATATACATACCACAATACCGAGTATGGTTAACCTCGAACAGCTTTTACAAAATGCTGCCGTACTGGAAAATATTGAGTTAAATGAAATGGAGAAAGAGCATCTTCAGCTGGCTTCCAATCAAACCGGACTGTATTGCAATGCCTGCGGAAAATGTATCCCAGAGTGTAAGAATACTCTTCCGGTTCCTGAGCTGATGCGCGCCTACATGTATGCCTTTGGCTACAAGGAAACCAGAAAAGCAAAAGATCTTCTGCTGTCGGTCGATGCCAGCCAGAATCGATGTTCCGATTGTACAATATGCACTGCCACCTGCGTGAAGGGCTTCAATCTGCCAAACAAAATTAATGAGGTTTGCAAGCTGCTCTCGATACCAGATGAATTTCTTTCCTAAGTATTAGTTATGAAACGATTTCTTTTTTTTCTGTCAATTATCACTTTCAATTTGCCAATTAGCAAGGCACAGGATGATTTGTTCCCTGAAATGACGCCATGGACAAGAGAAACCGAAATAAGAACTTTCGATACCGAGACCTTATGGGAGTATATCAATGGTGCTGCCGAATATTATCTAAGGTTTGGCTTTCAGAAACTGGAAGTGGTGGAATATGCCCTCAACGAAAACAATTACATTAAGGCTGAGCTGTATTGGCATTCCTCGCCCTTGAATACCTTTGGAATTTATGCTTTCGAGCGGCCCAGCGATGGCAATTTCCTGAATATAGGGAAAGAAGGCTACAAGGCTGTATCGGCTTTGAATTTCTATAGCGGCTATTGTTATGTAAAAATACACTCGAACCAAACCGATAGTCTTACCCTTAAAACCATTGAAGACATTGCTACCGCAATATCCGAAAAGCTGGCAAACCAAAGCGAAGGAGTAGCAGAATTAAGGCTTCTGCCTGAAAAATACAAAGTAGCACATAGCGAAAAATACATCCCGGAAAATTTTCTTGGCTATAAACTCTTTAAAAATGTTGTAACTGCCACCTACCGGGATGAAAAATGTGAATATGAACTATTTTGCATCTTGCACCAATCTGATTCAGAGGGTACTGATCTTTTAAAAAGATATGCTGCCCAAATGAAAGCAGATACAATAATTTATTCTGATACAGTCTATTCCTTTGATGATAGGTTCAATGGGCAGATATCGATGATAGTAACCAGCAAAATGCTTATGGGAGTGGTAAATGCAAGCAACAACCAACAAAGCGGCTCAATTCTGCAAAAAATTCTTTCGGAATAAGCTATAAAATTTCAATTCGAAACAACATTGGTATAATCACTCAAATCGCTTTCGAGTCGACTATTGCCATATTTTTGGTTCCGCCTTTTCTGAATCCGATTTTTGGTTAAAACGGTATCGCTGCGAACGCAAGAAGGAACCAATTAGTCCATTATGCTCCTTGTAAGGTCTTATAAACTCTCCGATAGGCATTATCACCGTTCTGTCATTCACCTGGGCTGATATTTTTTCGGTGCCAACTTCGTAGGCGTTTAACAATGAATCCTTACAAGGTTCTATCAACCGCGTTACTTCCACCAGGTGAGCATTGCCACGTATCCACTTCGAATGCTTGCCCGAATCAAGAATAAAAGGAGCACGATCTATACCGAGTTGCGCAAATATGCCATGTGCAGGAAGGGTAAGAAGCGAAAAACCGGTGTACACATCCCTATCCATTATAGTGGGTTTCCAGCGGTCGTAAACCCCTGCAAGGGCAATGGGTGAACGATCTTGATGAAAAAAGAGAAAATTCATGCCATTTTGCTGGCAAATAAAATAATCGGCCGGAATAATACATCGTGTTTCGCGTATGGGCCTGCGAAATGCCGGATCCTGTATAATGCGAATTTTCAGGGGAGCCTCAGAATCAGAGCTTAGGCCTCCATCGACTGGGGCTTCGGTATAATCCTTGCGCTGGGCCAGCCAGAAAGGCACCATACCATAACTGGCTTCGGTAAAGGCGTGAGGCAATTCGCTTGTAAGAATCTGACAACTTTGCCCTGGTTGAATATTCCAATGCGGGGTAAAGGTATCCTGAAGTGTGGCTTCGAAATATTGCTCAAAGCCGACAGCTTTTCCTATTTGGCCAATGATTATCATAACATCAAATTTTGATGCGATAATTTAAAGGAATAATTTCATACTTCTAACTGATATTTGACCAATCCACAAAAATAATATAGGAAAAATCAAGACTTAAAACACAGCGAAATCAAAGCATTTTAATATTCTTGTCAAGAGTCATTCATTCTCAGTGGGTTTGCTATTATTCATGGTTCCAGCAAGTTGTATTTAGAATGAATTCTTCTTCAGAAAAAAATAAGAGAGGATATTATTCCACTCCCAATACTTCTTTGAATGCTTTCTTAAAACTTTCTTTTGGCAAAGCCCCCATCGCCATCTGGGGTTGTCCCTCGAGGGGTACAAAAAGCAGGCTGGGAATACTACGTATACCAAACATGGCTGCCAATTCCTGCTCACCTTCAGTATCAACCTTGTATATATTTAGCTTCCCAGTGTATTCGTCCGAAAGCTCTTCGAGCACGGGAGCTACTGCACGGCACGGCCCACACCAGTCGGCATAAAAGTCAATCATGCAGGGTTTATCGCCTTCAAATTTCCAGTCTTTGTTGACTTCGAAGTTAAAAACCTTTTGTCTGAAACTTTCCTTGGTAAGATGCTCTATCATACTGTTTGAAATTTTATTGTTTAACAGCGGTGTGATAGGATTGTTCGCTGCAATTAAAAACTAGCGCATGTTAAATTGTATTATTTTTGCCACACAAAAGGCTGAATGAATAAGCACATCGACATACCTGTTCTGAAACTAATTGGTGAATTGACTAACGAAACAGGGCAGCCATGCTATGTTATCGGCGGCTTTGTTCGCGATATTTTTTTAAACCGAAACACAAAGGATATCGATGTAGTTGTGCTGGGCAGTGGCATTGAGCTGGCCACCCGGGTAGCAAAAAAAATGGGCAACAGACCTGTGAACGTATTTAAGAATTTTGGCACTGCCATGGTGCACCTGCCCGAATACGATGTGGAGTTTGTCGGCGCGCGCAAAGAATCTTACAGGAGCAACAGCCGGAAGCCTTTGGTAGAAAACGGCACACTCCAGGACGACCAATTGCGGCGCGATTTTACAATCAACGCACTCGCCATCTCGCTTAATCATTCCAGCTGGGGCGAATTGGTAGACCCTTTCGGTGGATTGGATGACCTTCGAAATAAAATTCTTCGAACCCCGCTCGACCCGGATATTACTTTTAGCGACGACCCCTTGCGTATGATGCGTGCTATTCGTTTTGCATGCCAGATAAATTTTACAATAGAGAAAGAAACCCTCGAGGCTATCGCTCGGAATGCTTCGCGTATAGAAATTGTTTCGAAAGAGCGTATCGTAGAAGAACTTAACAAAATAATGGCCAGCGAAAAACCTTCAGTGGGTATTCTACTGGCTGAACAATGCGGACTTTTACCTTATATTTTGCCTGAACTTCAAGCACTAAAAGGTGTAGAAAAGAAAAATAACAAGGCACATAAAGATAATTTCTTTCATACTTTAAAAGTACTCGACAACCTGGCTGCCAATTCGAATAATCTTTGGCTCCGATGGGCGGCCTTGTTGCACGATATAGCCAAACCACCCACTAAAAAATGGGAAGACAAAGCAGGATGGACCTTTCATGGCCACGAATATCTTGGAGCTAAAATGGTGCCCGAAATATTCCGCACTTTGAAACTGCCGATGGGTGCTTCAATGAAATACGTTCAAAAAATGGTGCTCCTGCACCTAAGGCCAATTGTACTCTCGCAAGAAATAGTTACCGATAGCGCCGTGCGGCGACTTCTTTTCGATGCCGGCGAAGATATTGACGACCTGATGCAACTTTGCGAAGCCGACATAACTTCTAAAAACGATGAAAAGGTAAAACGCTATCTTAAAAATTTTCAACTTGTACGGCAAAAACTAAGGGAATTGGAAGAAAAAGATGCCATCCGTAACTTTCAGCCTCCTGTTTCGGGCGAGCTGATTATGAAAACCTTTGGCATTAATCCTGGCAGAGAAGTGGGTATCATTAAGGCTACCATCAAAGATGCCATACTCGATGGAATAATTCGAAACAATTACCACGAAGCTTTTAATCTTATGCTTATTAAAGGAGAAGAGCTTGGATTAACAGCGCTCGAAGCCTAAAAACTGTTTCTGCTTTCAAAATTTAAGTCTCACGAATAAAACCCAAAGATTACGATACGTTTCTCTTTCGGGATCAGTTCGACTTAAAAATTTAATGCGTCTTCGACTTTTAAAATTATGGTCTCACTGATTTAACTGTGGCATAGGTTTCTGTGACTCTAAGAGCCTTTGAGTCCTGGCGGCAAATAAAAAGAAAGTCACAAAGACACCAAGACTCAAAGAGAGACTAATTTTACGCACAAAACTAAACTATAGACTAATACTCTTACAACTATAAGAGATGGAATGCATAGACTTATTCAGAAAATATTTTGAGATAAGGCAACAATTAAAACTAGTTTGGGAAAAGTAGCTATTCAAAAAGTTCAAGAATTTCGTCTTTTGTAATGTTCTTAAATGCATTCTCATTCACAAAAATATCTGCCAATTGCGATTTCCGCTCTTGCAAACGAAGTATCTTTTCTTCGAGAGTATCGCGGCTAATAAACCGGTAAACCATCACATGCTTGTCTTGTCCAATCCGATGCGCCCTGTTGATGGCTTGTTTTTCAGACGCCGGGTTCCACCAGGGGTCGAGCATAAGCACATAACCGGCAGCAGTAAGATTAAGTCCAACACCTCCGGCTTTAAGCGAAACCAAAAAGAAAGAACAGGTTTCATTATTCTGAAATTCATTGACCACTTCCTCACGGTGAAGGGTTTCGCCGGTGAGTGTTTGGTAAGGGATATTGCGCTCATCTAACCATTGAGCCACCAGGTCGAGATGTTTTACGAACGAACTAAACACCAAAGCCTTATGACCTTCGCTATGAAGAATCTCGAGATTACGGGTAATCTCGTCGAATTTTCCGGAGCCCGCCAGGTAATTCTCATCGACCAGGGCCGGATGATTCGATATCTGACGTAAACGCATAAGCGACTGCAAGATCTGAAGACTTGCCTTGCCTATTCCCATGCTTCCAATATTTTCCAATACCAGTTTTCGGGCTTTCGATTTTTCGCGTTCGTAAATGCTTTGTTGAATCTCATTTAACTCGCAATATACAATCTGCTCAGAAAGTGGTGGCAGTTCGGTAGCCACCTGAGCTTTTGTGCGCCGAAGCATAAAAGGGGCAATAAGTTGCTGCAGCCTTTCTCGCTTAGCCTGGTCTGACTTTTTTTCGATCGGAAACTGAAACTCCCTCTGGAAGAAATTCAGATTGCCCAACAAACCCGGATTTAAAAAATTAAACTGCGCCCACAAATCGCTCAATGAATTTTCTACAGGTGTGCCGGTAAGTGTAAGCCGATGGGCACATTTTAAAAGCATTACTGCCTGGTAAGTTTTCGATCCCGGATTTTTTATCACCTGGCTTTCGTCAAGAATTACAGTATGAAAGGCAACTTTTTCGAATTGCTCAGCATCGTTACGCAAAATTCCATACGAAGTGATAATTAAATCCGATTGCTGCAAATAGTCATCGAGTAAACCACGGTTTTGACCGGCATAAACCTGCATGCGAAGAGAAGGTGAAAATTTATTCTTCTCATTAACCCAATTATGTATCAACGAAGTAGGTACAACAATTAGGGATATTTTGGTTGTTCTCTTCTGCGATGAATCCTGCGGTGAAGCAAAAAGGTCAAGCTGCACAAGCTGGTTTGAAACCGGACTTGCATCAGGCAGCAAATTTTCTGAGGCAACACGTTGTAAAAGGGTAAGGGTTTGCAGGGTTTTTCCTAGGCCCATATCGTCAGCAAGGCATCCACCAAAACCATTCAGGTAAAGCTGGTACATCCACGAGTAACCTTCGACCTGGTATTGCCGCAACGAAGCCAACACATCGTCGGGTACCTTTTCAGCCTCTCGATCCGAGGTGCCCAGAAGTTTTTTAAGGTTCTCGCGGAAGTTGGTATTTAGCTGACTTACCCTGCTATTTAAGATGGAAAAATATTGCTTTTTAAGCTTTAATTTACCGCCATCAGTATTCGAAAACTTTAATAAATCGCTGTACGATTCAAACCATTCTTCGGGCAAAATCATTACCTTACCATTGGGCAAAGTGTACTCGCGAATACCCTGAACAATGTGCTCTTTAAAATCTACAAAGGGTATTGCAAAACTATCAAACTGCACCACGGCGTTAATATCAAACCAGTCGTTAACCTGTTCAGAAACTTCTATTTTCAGCTGAATCTGATCGAGGTAATAGTTTTTCTCGAGCTTACTTTGGGCTACATCATAACCACTTTTAGAGAGTATCTCCCGGTTGTAATTTAACCAGGTCACTACGCCAAAATCGTTTTGGACGTTTAGCTTTTTTTCGATTGGTTCAAAAAATGGACCCTCGCGATTCACCAGGCCAAATGTGAGCAGTTTTCCGATGTGCTCGTTTTCGAAGTCGTAATTCCGCAGAATGCATACGAATGATGCCTCATCGTGTTGCATATTAAAAGTAACCTTGGTTTCTGACAGCCTGTTTGCTAGGAAAATAGTGTTCTCTTCATAAATAAACTTCAATACTAGGGCAAATTTCCCTTGCAGATTCTGTTCAAGCGACAAAACAACCCTTGGATTGGCCGACTTATAGTGAATATGAATGCCACTAACGACAACCTTATGTTTGGAAATTACAGTTTTTACAAAGCTTTCGAGGTATTTTTTTTCCGAGATTTTTGCTATACTCACAAAAGGTTTATCAATAAAAGGCGAAAGCTTCTTTGCATCAATTTCGCGGATAAGGAATAACTGGTTATCAATAATTAAGCAACAAGGATTGTTGGCAAGAATAATTACCGCCTTGCCGGTTAGAGCAATTTCTTGTTCGTTATAGTAGATGGTTAAATTATACCTTATTCCCTCAGCATTCCGATCGAAATGAAACACTGTTTCACATTTATTGAGCACTAAGTCAATTTTATCTTTTTCGTAGATTTTATTCTGCAACACCTTATGGTAGACATCCATAGGGTTGAACTCCAATAAATCGAGGCATTTTGTAATCTGCTTTTCGATGTATGGCTTTACATGCTGAACCAATAATTCAGGCGGAATGTTTTCTACAAAATCGCGGGGAGTATGTTTTTTCTTCTTCGAAAAGAGTTTGAATAAACTCTGATTGTTGTAATTTTCTATGTATCGAACAACCTGCACTTGCTCGGGACTTAGCATGTGCTCGTATGTTTTCAGGCTCTGAAGAGTAACCCTGTCGTGAATTTCGAGGTACTCCTTCTCCTTTTCGCGTTTTACTATGTAAGGGGCTAATACAAATCCCAGCAAGCGATGCTCGGTGATAGCGATTACAAACTGCATTCTTTAATAAGTGTCAAAAACTTTAAAGATAGAACCTATTCCAATGTAAATGGCGGTATTTTTTTGTTTTTTTTTGGATGGTTTTAAAAATGCGGAGCCCACTTATTAAGGATAAGTAGCCCAGAAGAACTCTAACACCACAGGCAAGTGGTCGCTATAGCCTCCCACGTATCTCGGCCCCTGGTAGGTGCGCAAGGGTTTCTTGCCCCCATAAACAGAATCGGCGGTCAAGAGAAATGGATTTTCCAGAATTCGAATCGCTGAATTCTTTGTATATATTCCCTTACCAACCAGCAAAGACTCAGACACTAAAAACTGATCAAACATGCTCCAGTACGATTGATACTTTATGCTGCCGCACCTGCAAAACTTCTTTAACTCCTGCGATAGGTTAATAATATTTGTTCCTTTGGTGAGCAATTGCATGCTTGCATTGTCAGGTTCATCGTTAAAATCGCCCGTGATCACGCACTTACTCCCTGGATTATTTCTTTTCAGGCTGTCTATTGCCCCGAGCAGCATTTGCGCTGTATGCAAACGCAGATGTTCACTCTGAGCCTGCCCTCCCCGGCGAGAAGGCCAGTGGTTGACAAAGACATTCAGAGTATCGGTACCTATCAACAATCCAACCTGCAGAATATCGCGCGTGAAATTCAGTGTATCTGAAGGAAAACTGATGTGGATTGCTTTCTGATAGATGATTTTTACTTTATCGTTTCGAACCAGCAGTGCCACTTCGATACCACGCTCGTCAGGCGAAGGGTGATACACGATACTATATTGAAACTTCGAAAGTGGAGTGCTTCTCGTCAAGTGAAACAAAGGTGCAATTTCTTCTACTTCGCACAAGGCTATTATCTCTGGTGGCTGGCTATCGCCAGCAGCAGCTATCACCTGATAAAGATTTTTTACTTTTCGCCAATACCGCGCGGAATTCCATTGATTGGTGCCATCAGGAAGAAACTCCTCGTCGCTGGTAGCCGGGTTATCAATGGTATCGAATAAGTTTTCGACATTGTAAAACATCATTTGAAAGAACCTAATCTCCTCATCCTGCGAATTAGATGGAAGTATGGGGAATACAAGCACTAAAAACAAAAAAAATGTCCGGCTTATCATTTATTCTTGTCGTTCAAATGCGCCCAGGTCAGGCCTTCCATCGAGGGTGCGGTCATTTCCATCGTAATCGAATTGCAGATAGGGTAAACGTGCATTCACTTGGTCCATCGACCCGGCATCCATAGCTGGTGATAGGGTATCGAGTCTGAAATCCAATGGCCCTAATAAAATACTATCGTTTACAAACCGTGGATCCTGGTTTAGAATAACCATTTTAAAATGCTCGCTGCCATATGCTTCCACCGAATCTTCCAGTTGTTTAAGAATACAATTTTCGAACTGAAAGTTAAAGGCTGTTTGCCCATTATCATCCTTATCCAGCTCTAGTTTGTTGTTGCCATAAACAATTGAATTTATGAAATTGGCAGATACCAGTTCAACATTGGCTGTTTTTTCTTCCACCAGATAGTAATCGTTTAAAATATAATATGGGTACCAATTGGATAGGTACAAGGCATTGGAAGGGTTTCCACGCAGATATCTTGTAACGGCTACATTCTTTTCGAGCGCACCATATATTGATATTGTGCTGTGAAAAAAGTTATACTCCCCACCCATCAACAAAATCAAACTGTAATACCGGGCATCAGCAAAAATGCAATTATACGCTTCGATCTGGGCACCAAAAGCCAGAATGCTCGAAAAGGATGAGTTTTGTATCAATGTATTATGCAACACAACAGAGGGTTGCACCTCAAATTCACCGGGAATACCAACCTGTAATCCAGCCTGGGCATTTTTTATAATAGCATAGCGCAAAAGGTTGTCGGTACTTCCAGGTTGGAATACAATGGTGCCCCAGCGTCCGGCCGACTCATCGTAACCACGGTCAAAGCGGTCGCCCTCGAACACAATCGGCGCCTCAAGTGTGCCATTAACTTTTAGCTTCCCATACACTACTATGCTTGCATTGTAATGAAGATATATGCGGGCTCCTGCTTCGATGGTAAGGGTTTGATCTTCATCAATTACTATATTCCGATAAATAAGATAGGGTTTTGCGGCTGTCCAGGTGGTTGATTCCGCCAAAGTGCCCCGTATAAGAAAAACATCCTGACCAAAAGCTTCTAAGGTTATTTGACTTTCTGTACCATTGTATTCGAACACAATGGCATCGTAAACCACTAAAGGCAAATTGCCACCAACCGGATCGAGGGTAAGGACCACAAAAATGTAAAGGCTGTCTTTGGGTGGCAAAATAATGTTCTTCAAATCAGTTCCCGGCAACCCGTCGACATTTAGCCTAAAACCTGCTGATGCGCCACCTTTAACATATACACGCGAAAGTTGAATGGATAGATCGTGCGGATTATAAATTTTGAACAAACGGGTAACAGTGGCCTGTTCAGTAAAAACGGTATCGAAGCTTAGGGTATCCAATGAAATTCGAATCCGGTCTTCCGGATTTGCTGTAAACTCTTCCTTGTCGCAACCAGAAGCGGTAAACAGATAAATAGAAATCAATAAAACAGGTAAAAATCGAACCCCCATGAGAATAATTTGCTGCTAAAATAATGATTCGTTCGTTCTTAGGGTGGTAATATCCACCCACATTTCATTTTTATTAACAGATTATCTGCATTTTTATTCTATCTACATCCAAATTTTTTCTAACTTGTTGATGAAACAGAACGGGATGGAGAATAAATGCTATCAAAAAGTTTATGACCAGACCTGGCAACGAAGAAAAAAAATAAAAGGTTTTACTATATTTATTTTATAGTTTTGTAATTCAATACTAATCCCGTTTTAGATGAAAATTCAGCAGGCTGTTTTGCAGGATCTAGTTGAAATACTATACCTGGTAAAGGTGTGCGTTAGCGATATGAACGAAAAGGGACAAAAGCATTGGAATAATGCCTATCCTGGAGCCAACTACCTTTTAAGCTGCATCGAAAATAACACACTCTATTTATGTCGGGAAAATGAAGTAGCTAAGGGAATGATTATTCTCAGCCAGGACGAACCCGAAGAATACAAGCCTATCGATTGGCAAGGAAAAAGCAATAAAGTATTGTTCATACGATTTCTGGCCGTTCACCCTCTCTGGCAAGGTAAAGGTATTGCTAAAAAACTAGTGGCCTTTGCAGAAGAATATTCTAAGAAAAACGCATTCAGCGCCATCAGAATGGATATTTACAGTGGTATTGAAGGAGCCTTCAACTTCTGCTCCAACATGGGGTTTAACCAAACCGGCCAGTTTCACTCAAAATTTCAACAGAATCCCTATCTGGCATTTGAGAAAAGCCTTTAGCAGAAATTCTCTCCCACTTAACGGAAATTTGTAAGCCTTGCATTTACAATGTAATGGCTATGCCTCTGTAGAAATCAAGAATTTTAACTGCAAACACGTACTCGTATTTTGCTTTGAGCAATTCCGATTGTGCTTTTATGTAATTGTTTTTCGCAATATTATAATCCACCGAATTCACTATACCTACATTGAACTTTTGTTCGGTATAAGAAAATGCCTCCCGGTAAGATTCTACCGCCTCGTAAGCTGATTTATACTTGTCGGACGAAGAAACTGCATCGATATAAGATTGTTGAATTTCTTTGTACAGTTGTTGTTTTGTGAGATTGAGTGTGTTTTCGGCAGACATTACCCCAATACGCGCATTGCTGATGTCATTTTTAACCATCCATTTGTTGAAAATCGGAACTTGTATACCAAGCGATAAATTTTTATTGGAAAAATTATCCAATTGCTCGAAGTATGGGTATCGGATACCAGCAGGATCGGTATTCTGGTTCGAATATGCTGTTGTCCATGAACCTCTGGCAAAAAGTGATGGACTTAACCTTCCTTTTTGAACCAGATAATATTTTTCGTTGGCCTGAACTATGTATTCGGCACTTTTAATATGGGGTAAAAATAAGAGAGCTTCGGAATAAACAATAGACACATCGGTTACAGGGCTCGAAAGATTCGAGTCGATGGTTGCCGGAATTACCACATCAAAACCTTCGGCCGATTTAAGATCTAGTAATTGTGTAAGATTCAGGTATGCAATCTCCTTTTCATTTTGCTTCGAGGTTACATTGTATTCTTCTGCGGCCAGCTGAGCCTTTATTTCCAACAAATCGCCTCTGGCAACACTTCCTGCCTCCACCAGCTTGCTGGTACGTTCAACTTGCAGTTTGGCGATATCGCGCTGGCTTATTGCTACGTCAAGCAACTCGCGGCTAAAGAGAATCTGCAAATAAGCCGAGGCAATATCCAGGGTTAATTCAATTTTTTCCTTTTCAACCTCTTGCATTTTACTGAGCGTATTGTACTCATTTAGCTTAATGGTATTGTAATTTGTTAAACCCGAAAACAAGCTTACACTTGAATTCAAAGCATAATTGTCGGAGATATTACTTGTATTGCTAAAATCGTTCGTAGTCGGATTAAGACCATATCCGTAACTATAATTACGTCCAGCTTCGGCATTTAAATCGGGCAAAAGGTTTAGTTTCGATTGAAATAAATCGTTGCTTGCCATACTTGCCTGATATTGGGCCTGTTTAACCTGTAAATTATTGGCATGTGCATAATCGATACACTCTGTTAACGACCATTGCTTTTGAGAGAATAAAGTTTGACTTGATAAAAGCAGAACGGATACAAAAGTTGAAAATAGATACTTCATGCTTGGTAGTTTAAACGTTTTTTAAATGGCTTTGCGCAAATTCTCCGATAAAATCTCCCCATCGAACAACTGAATGATACGATTGGCTTTTTGGGCCTCAGCCATGGAATGGGTTGCTAATATAAGAGTAATTCCAGTGTTATTTATTTCAGTGAGTAGTTCCATAATTTCACTTCCTGCTTTTGAATCAAGGTTTCCAACGGGCTCATCTGCAATCAGAAGCTTAGGTGAACTCACTATTGCTCTGGCAATGGCTACTTTTTGCTGTTGGCTGTATGATAATTGTTCAGGCAACTTGTGATGCAGGTGAGAGAGATTGACCCGCTCCAGCACTTCGTTCACCATACGATGTCTTACTCTGGTTGGTATATCGAGGTACATTAGAGGCAATTCCACATTCTTAAAAACATTTAGCTCATCGAGTAAATTGAAACTCTGAAATACATAGCCGATAATCCCTTTTCGGAAACGGGTGCGCTGCGGATCATTAAAACAGCTTACTTCTGTTTCGTTTAACCAATAAAAACCGCTGGTACATGAATCCAGCATACCAAGTATGTTAACAAGGCTGCTTTTACCACTGCCAGAAGGACCATAAATAGCAACGAACTCAGACTGTTCCACAGCAAGGTTGATATTTTTAAGAATAGAAACCCCGATGCCTTGCTTGAGTATTGTTTTCGATAAATTTTCAGTTCGAATCATTCTGTAAAACTGTTAAATCTGAAGCCAGCTGAAAGCATCTTTTATGCCAACATGGATATTGTATTGTATTTCATATATTTAAATAGGCAGTATAAAGCTCATATAAAATTTTTCTGTTCGCAATTGCTACAAAATAAGTACGATTTCGTACATTTCATTTCTCTTAAACAAGCACTGCAAATGGAACAACTTAAAGGAAAATTTTTGGCCATAGACGATAACGAAGATATTTTATTTGCATTAAAATTATTGCTTAAGCCTCAGGTAGAGAAAATTACAACCCTATCGTCGCCAATGAGGGTGTTGGACTTGCTTAAAGTGGAAGAATACGATGTAATTCTACTCGATATGAATTTTACACGAGATGCCAGCAGTGGAAAAGAGGGATTCGATTGGTTAGCCAAAATTCTGGAGTTCGACCCGAAGGCTGTAGTCGTATTTATAACTGCCTATGGCGATTCGGAAAAGGCTGTTCAATCAATAAAGGCAGGGGCTACAGATTTTGTACTTAAACCCTGGCAAAACGAGAAGTTGCTGGCAACCTTGTCTGCAGCCCTCGAAATTCGCAGATCGAGAAAAGAAATTACCCTTCTGCGCAACAAACAGGAAGCAATAACCGCGATCACCGATCAGCCTTTTCAGGATTTTATTGGCAAATCGCCAGAAATGGAAGAAGTATTCAGCACCATACAAAAAGTAGCAAAGACTGATGCAAACGTGCTGATATTGGGCGAAAACGGTACTGGAAAAGAATTGGTAGCCAGAGCGATCTACCGCAATAGCAACCGCAATAACAATGTATTTGTGAATGTAGACCTTGGTTCGATTACAGAAACCTTATTCGAAAGTGAATTATTTGGTCATGTGAAAGGTTCCTTTACCGATGCAAAGAAAGACAAGCCCGGCCGTTTTGAAATAGCGTCTGGCGGCACACTATTCCTCGACGAAATTGGCAACCTTTCTTTGCCTTTGCAGGCTAAACTGCTTACTGTAATTGAAAGAAAAGAGGTTACAAGAGTAGGAGACAATCACCCCACAAACATTGATGTTCGTTTAATTTGCGCTACCAATAACAATGTTTACGAGATGCTGGATTATGGCACTTTTCGTCAGGATTTACTCTATAGAATTAACACCGTGGAGATTCACCTCCCACCCCTGCGCGAACGCACTGGCGATATTCCGGTTTTAACTGACCATTTTGTTAAAATTTACGCCAAAAAGTATAAGAAAAACTCAGGAAAAGTCACGACCCAGGCTTTAAAAAAGCTAGCTGCTTATTCCTGGCCGGGGAATGTAAGAGAGCTCCAACATGCCATTGAAAGAGGTGTTATTATGTGCGAATCCGGATCGCTCGATGCAGACGATTTCTTTTTAAATCAAACCCGGAAGAAACAAGCAGAAATGGAAATAGATTCTTATAACCTCGATGAAATAGAACGCAAAATTATTACCAAAGTACTCAAGCAAAACGAGGGTAACATTACAAAAGCCGCCAAAGAACTTGGATTGACCAGAACCTCGCTTTATCGCAGAATGGAAAAACATGAGCTTTAAAAACTACCGTTTTAATATTATTATTAGAATTCTGCTAATTGTAATGGCAGTCTTTCTTTTCTATTATTCCTTTTCCATCAATTTCTTTTTTACTCCTTTTATTGTAAGTGGTATCATTATCTTTTTAGTGGTTTCACTTATCCGTTATGCCGACAAAACTAACCGCGAATTGGCTAATCTTCTCGAATCTATAAGGTATTCCGAATTTTCGCAATCGTTCAATTTTCAAAACATGGGAGCATCGTTTAGCGAATTAAACCATGCTTTTAACGAAGTTATTAATGACTTTCAGCGAGTGAGGACCGAAAAGGAAGAACACTTCTATTATTTGCAAAATATATTGCAAAACATCGATGTAAGTGTAATTGCCTATCGGGTTGATGGTACCATTGAATTAATAAACAAGGCTGCTAAAAAACTCTTTCAGGTAAGTGGATTGCGCAATATTCAGGCACTGGAAGTCTTTAGCAAAGAACTTGTTAAAAAACTTTTTAGCATTCAACCTGGCCAAAATGAGTTAGTAAAGGTTCAGGATATAGAAGGCTTTCTGCAATTAACCATCTCCTCCTCGACCTTTAAAGTAAAAGATAAGCTTATTACCCTGGTAACGATCAAAGATATTCAAAACGTACTCGAAGAGCAGGAAACTGATGCCTGGCAAAAGCTAATCAGGGTACTGACACATGAAATTATGAATTCCATTGCTCCTATTTCAAGTATTGCCACCACCCTCACTGGTTTAACCCAGCATCTTAAAAAGAATGAATTGGGTAACTACTTATTTGATCAGGAAAGTCTCGATGAAATTAACCACGCTTTGCAAACAATTAACAAACGAAGCAATGGCTTGCTTCACTTTGTCAATACCTACCGTAATCTTACTAAAATACCCCAACCTAATTTTGGTGTTTGCCGACTTTCCGAAGTATTTGCCAATGTAAGTAATTTGATGAACGAAGAACTTAAAAGCAAAAATATCGGACTTGAAATTAAACTCGACCCGGATAATATCTCCCTTACAGCTGACGGACAATTAATTGAACAGGTGCTTATTAATCTGATAAAAAATGCTGCCCAAGCTTTACAAGGTAGAGCAAAAGCCAAACTCAGCCTCGTTGGGTTTTACAACAAAAGGGGAAAGGTAAGCCTGCAGGTTACAGACAATGGGCCTGGAATATTACCCGATGTACTTGATAAAGTATTTATTCCCTTTTTCACAACAAAACCAAGCGGTTCGGGGATTGGACTTTCTTTGTCGAGGCAGATTATGCGCTTGCACAATGGTTCGATTTCAGCCCATTCGATACCAGAAAAAGAAACAGTATTTACGCTGACATTCTGACAGCTAGCTCACCCGAATCAAAGTATTTTCTAATTCAATTACATCGCCAGCCCTTATCTTAGCCCGCTTACGTATTTCCACTTCGCCGTTTCGCTTAACAAGGCCATCTTCTATTAATAATTTGCCATGCCCACCGGTGGAGGTAAGGTTTACTATTTTTAGCAGCTTGTATAACTCGATATATTCGCCAGTAAGTTTAAATGTATGCTCCATGCATCAAAAGTAAAACTTTTATCAGGCATTTAGAAACTTAAATTTTCGAATACGCTTATTTAAACTTTTATATTTACATATTTAGATTTTTGCATGTTTGGCATTGTATTTGATAATATTCGCTAAACTTATAAATTTAATACAATGGCTATCGAAAATTTAAATCAGCAATCGTTTAAAGAAAAGGTGTTTAATTACGAACAAAACTCCGATTGGAAATTCGAAGGAAAAAAACCGGCAATTATCGATTTTTATGCCGACTGGTGTGCGCCATGTCGCATGGTAGCGCCTATACTCGAAGAGCTTAAAGCTGAATATGGCGACAAGCTGGACATCTATAAAATAAATACTGAAAATGAGCAAGAGCTGGCAGGCATGTTTGGCATACAAAGTATCCCTAGTCTTTTGTTCGTTCCTGCAGAAGGTCAGCCACAAATGGCCATGGGTGCACTTCCGAAAGACACTTTTAAAAAGGCCATAAGCGATGTTTTAAAAATAAGCTAAATGTTTATGTATAAAAAAATCAACAAAAAGAAGCTTTATATTATTGCTGGCGGTATTATCCTTGGCATGGCTGCAGGCTATGCTTATTGGCATTTTATTGGTTGCACTTCGGGCACTTGCCCGCTTACCTCTAACTGGCATTCAAGCATGCTTATAGGCGGTATATTTGGATACCTGTTAAGCGATAGTATTAAAATAAAAGATGTACAAGCTGAAACTATTTCGACCAAAGAAAACGAGCCTGACCGATAGGTGCCAGGATAAACTTTCGTCTAAATTGAAAATAATTGTGTGGTTAGTGCTTATTGTGTAATAAGATTCGACAATTGACTGCGGTCGATTTTAAAGGAACTGGTGCGTGGAAGCTCTTGTACAAAAATAACTTCGCGAGGAACAAGATGCGATTGGAGGTTGTGCTTTAAGGCTTTCATTACTTCGGAAAGATCAAGTTGTTTTTCAGTTTCAGCGATCAACACAATACGTTGGCCCAGTTTTTCGTCAGAAACACCTACTACTGCGCATTCCAGATCAAGTATTTTTGATATAGATGCTTCGAGCTCTTCGGGTTTTACTTTAATTCCCCCGGTATTAATGAGGTTATCGATGCGTCCTTTCCAAATAAACTGATGCGCGTCAATAAGTTCTACCACATCGTTTGTAACCACTTCAGCATCGAGGTAATTCGCGCTGATCACCAAACAACCCCGTTCATCGACACGTAATTTAACTCCCGGCATAGATTTGAAATACTTGTCGGGTTTTTCTCCGTTGATACGGCGCATTGCAATGCTCGAGCAGGTTTCGGCCATGCCGTATGTTTCGTAGGTTTTGTTAGGCACATCGCTGAACATGGCCATTACTTCGGAACGTAGCTCTGCTCCACCGATTATGAGGTTTCGCACGTTTTTAAGGAACTCATAATTACTAAATGAATTGTAAACCTGAAGGGGCACCATTGCACAAAAATCGATGGTGCCATATTTCGACAGCGATGGCATTGAGGAGGGTTCTTCCCAAAATAGATTAAGTCCAGCTACGAAAGCCCGCACAATCATCATTTTGCCGGCAATGTATTCGACCGGAAGACAAAGTAGCGCCTTGTCTGTCCATTTAAGTTTTAATTGAGTCACCGTATTTCTGGCCGACTCAATCATTGATTTCTTGGAAAGGCGAATGATTTTTGGCGGTCCAGTGGTACCGGAACTCAATTGCTCGATGTAATCTTTCTCATCGAGAAACTCAAGTAGAAAGCTGTATATCTTTTCTTCCCACGCGGGTAATTTCACCCTGCGGAGCATTTTCTTACAATGAGGCACCAAATCCTCCGTGGAGAAAAGTTTATCGTTGAGTATTATTCCCGGAAATTGCATATCCATAGACTGCTAATATACAAATTCGTAGCTCCATTTGAGTGAGGGATCGTAAAAAAGTTTTTCACCACGAAGAGTTAAAGGACAAGCTATATTATGCTTGTACAAATTACCTAGCCCAAGCCCCTGGTGCAATTTAGGCGAATGCTGGGCAAGCCATTGAGCAATGGCGTTTAAACCAATGTTTGATTCGAGTGCCGAAGTGGCCCACCATCCAATCTGATGCAGAGAAGCCAACTGAACCCATTGCTCGCAATGCTCAAAGCCACCTAGCAGAGAGGGTTTTAAAATCAGATAATGAGGTTTTATCAGGTTCAGTAATTGTTGTTTCTCTGAGTAATTGTGATGGCCGATTAGTTCTTCATCTAAAGCTACAGCTATGGCAGTCCTGCTGCAAAGTGCTGCCATTTGTGCATGTTGACCTACTTGAATAGGTTGCTCAATGGAATGAACCTCTAGTTTGGCAAGCCTATCGAGCACCAGAAGCGCTTTCTCGTAAGTAAATGCGCCATTGGCATCTACCCTGATTTCGAGGTCCTGAGCAGAATATCGCTTTCGTAAATCCTGAATCAAAGAGAGTTCATTGTCGGTATTGTCTGCACCAATTTTAAATTTTAAGCATCGAAACCCCATGGATAGCTTTTCTTCGACCTGCTTTAAAATAAAATTATTTGGCCCTATCCAGA
This sequence comes from Bacteroidales bacterium, assembly GCA_035913795.1. GTDB lineage: Bacteria > Bacteroidota > Bacteroidia > Bacteroidales > UBA10428 > UBA10428. Next base: position 44,857 of record JAMIIA010000061.1, on the reverse strand, counting down.
TGAGCCCGTTGGTGTGAATACCTTCTTCTCCTTTTGTGAAGGAGGTAGGAAACAATATTTTGGATCCGCGGTTCTGAAAATCGAGAAGAGCGGTTTCAAGACCAAAGCGTATCGAAGGAAAAGAATCCGACACCAGGCTCCACTCGAAAACACTCCGATTGATGGCATTACAAATTTGATGCAACTGATCTTCGATGGTTTGCAAGTTATCGATACTTAATCCGGGAATTACCGATACTTCGCCAATTGCCCTAAAGTTTTGCTCCGGGTTGTCGAGCAGGATGTACCACGATGGCTTATCTAGCAGATACCCTCGAGAGGTTCCAACAGCCTGATTAAATTGAAGAATGCGTTTACAGAAAGATGCTTTCATTTATAATACCAGACCCAATCCAAATGTAGTTGAAAATACAAAAGTAGTGATGGCCAATTTTTTCAATTCCTTATTCAGTTCGCCCGGAATGGTGGTGCGCAGTACAATTAACACATCGCGAACCAGAAAAGGAAGGGTAACCAGAAAAATAAGCTGAATGGGCGACTTGAAGAATATTAGCGTATACACCATGCTGAGTAATACTGCAAAAACCACCAACACCATGTGGTACTTTTTGGCAGCTTTCACACCAATGCGCACAACAAGTGTATTTTTACCACAACTAGCATCATTTTCTGCATCGCGTATATTGTTCAGATTTAATACGCCTGCACTAAACAACCCAATGGTTGATGCGGGCAATAACACCCATGGATCGAGAGAACCTGTATGAAGATAAAACGTTCCGCATACACCTATTAACCCAAAATACACATATACAAACACATCGCCAAGTCCGATGTATCCATATGGGTTTCGGCCTACCGTGTATTTCACAGCGGCAAAAATCGCTGTAATTCCTAATAAAAAGAAGAGCACACTTAAATAAGCGGGCAAATCTCTTAAACCGAAAAAAATTAAAAGCGAACCTGACACCAGGGAAAGTAAAATAAAAACTATTATCATCCGAAGCATCGCTCCGGGTGTTACCAAACCTGCCTGAGTAACCCTAAGTGGGCCAAGTCGTTTTGAATTGTCGGTACCTTTTTTTGCATCGCCATAGTCATTGGCCAGGTTCGATAAAATTTGCAAACTAAGTGTTGTTAATGTGGCAAATGCAAATACGGTCCAATAAAACCGACCGTTTGCATAGGCCAAAAAACTTCCCAAAAAGGTACTGGAGAAAGCCAGGGGCAAAGTGCGTAACCTGAAGGCTTTAAGCCATATTGATAAGGATTCTTTCAAAATATATCAGGGTAATTTGGGGAATTTTTTATAATCAGGTCTCCTTTTTTCGAGAAAAGCTCTTTTTCCTTCCTGGGCTTCTTCTGTCATATAATAAAGCATGGTGGCATTGCCTGCCAGTTCCTGTATACCAGCCTGCCCATCGAGTTCGGCATTAAGTCCTGCCTTAATCATACGCAATGCCAGCGGACTGTGCTCCATCATTTTCTGACACCATTGCACAGTAACATTTTCAAGCTCGTGATGGGGAACAACCTTGTTCACTAAACCCATCTCAAGCGCCTCGGAGGCTGTGTACTGTTCGCAAAGAAACCATATTTCGCGTGCCTTTTTCTGTCCAACAATACGGGCCAGATAAGATGAACCAAAGCCGGCATCGAAACTTCCGACCTTAGGACCTGTTTGACCAAAAATGGCTTTGTCGGAGGCAATGCTCAGATCACATACCACATGCAATACATGACCCCCGCCAATGGCATATCCATTAACCATTGCAACCACGGGTTTGGGTATGGAACGAATGAGTTTTTGCATATCCAGAATGTTCAGGCGCGGCACTCCATCTTTGCCAATGTAGCCTGCATGGCTCTTTACATTCTGATCGCCACCGCTGCAAAATGCTTTATCGCCCTCGCCGGTTAGCACCACTACGTTTATATCAGGGTTTTCGCGACAAAAGACCATTGCATCGCACATTTCGCGGGTAGTATCGGGTGTAAAGGCATTATGACGATGTGGACGATTAATGGTAATTTTGCCTATACCTTCAAAGTATTCAAACTTAATTTCTTCGTACTCTTTAAGCGTTTTCCAAACCCTTTTGTTACTCATAATCGATCAGTTTTTTCATAAATACACGGTATTCTTCATTGTTACGATCCGGATCGGTAAATACTTCTAATATTGCCGGACCTTTAGCCGCAACCAACGCACTATATTGCTCATGCAAGCCAGCAAAATCGATACTGCGAAAATAGGTAATGTGATAAGCTGCTGCAAGTTTTTCGATGGATACTGGGTGATTAGTTTGAATATATTCTAAAAAACCATCTTGATCCGCAGGACCATCGAGCAGGCTAAATATGCCACCACCTTTGTTGTTGATTACAACTATTTTAAGATTAGAAGGTAATCGCCTGTTCCATAATGCATTTGAATCGTAAACAAAACTCAGATCGCCCAAAATGGTTATCACTTTATTCTTAGTATTGATGGCCACTCCTGCAGCTGTGGAGAGGCATCCATCGATACCCGAAGTACCTCTGTTGGCAAATACCGCGCTGGATTTAAACTGAAAAAATTGTAGGTACCTTATCACGCTACTGTTTCCGGCAAAAATAACATCTTGCGCCTGGAATTTATTCGTTAGGGCATTAAAAACTCCCAGATCGGAATACTCTGATTCTGAACTGAGTGTGCGGACCAAAGCGATTTGCTTATCATGCAGTTTTTTCCATTCACGGCTATATTCTAATTGTGACTCAACAGGCAGCTCACTAAGAAATTTAAAAAAACTCGCTGGTGGACATTCTATGTGTCGTGTCAGATTTTTAAATGTGTCTACCAACATACCATCAGGAGAAACCCACCAGAATTTAGCTGTTTGCAATGATCGTAAAAAGTGCTTTGTGCGTTTCGAAACAACCTGTCCGCCAAAGTATACCACAAGGTCGGGCTTGATTAGTAAAAGCTGTGCGGTAAAACACTGAAAAAGTAAATCGGGGTTAAGAATTACCTCCTCATCGCCGCGAATATTGGCAATGGATTCGGCCAAAATAACCACACGCTTGTCAGCTTCAAGTTTGCGAAGTGAGTTTTTCAGGGTATCATCAGAAGGCATTTGACCGCAAACAATAAGAATACGACGGAAACCTTTCCACTCCTCGAGAAGTAAGCTGCTAAGTTTAACATCCCGTTCGTTTTCAAACTGAATGCGCCGTGTTTCCTGAATATCGTGAAGTGTTTGATAGAGGGGTTCCCGAAGGGGTATATTCACATGCACTGGTCCTGCTTTGCCTCTAACCGAACTAAAATAACACTCATGTATGATGCGTTCTGAATGCCAGACATCGTGCTCGCTAACACACTCTACAGGCAATTCGAAAAACGCTTTGCTGTTACTTCTAAACACATCCTTTTGCCTGATGGTCTGATTATCTTGTTGGTCGATCCACTCAGGAGGGCGGTCGGCAGAAAGAATAATTAAAGGCACTCCCTGATGGAAGGCCTCTGCTACTGCTGGTGCCAGATTAAGAACAGCTGTACCCGAAGTAGTGATTACTGCAACAGGAGTTTGGTTCGACACTGCCAAACCCAAAGCAAAATACCCTGCGCTTCGCTCATCCACTATACTGTAACACTGGTTTCCAAAGAGTTTAACAAATACTTGTATGAGCGGGGCATTGCGCGAACCAGGAGAAATAACCACCTGTTTTACACCTAGTTTCTTGAGAATAAGAGGAAGGGCAGCTATATGGTGTTTGGAATTCATTCTTTTATCTGGCGTATGACTGACAAGAGGGTTTCGGCTTTCATTTCTGTTTCAATCCATTCGTCTTCAGGCACCGAATCGGCAGTAATACCTCCTCCAATAAACAGTGATAGATTGTTCTCAAGCACTTTCATGCAACGCAAATTTACAAACAAAGAGAGTCTGTCGTTTAAACCTAAAGGTCCTAAAAACCCGGCATAGTATTCGCGCTGGTGTTTTTCGAGGCTGCTGATTAGGTCGAGACTTTCTTTCCGAGGCATGCCACACACGGCAGGAGTTGGATGCAGATTTCTAAGAAACTCACCCAGGCAATCTTTTACCTCGGTGCTTCGAAAAGAAAAATCAGTACGCAAGTGTACCAGATTTCCTGCTTGTTTGGTATATGGCCCCTCAAGATCGACATTTACCAGGTTAAACTTCGAAAGCACTTTGGAAATGTAGCGGGTTACATATTCCTGTTCCAACCTTTCTTTGCTGTTCCAGGCTCCTATGTTTAAGTTTTGTTCGTTAAACGGGCGAGTACCTGCCAGAGAAACAGTATACATAGTGCCGTTTTTCGCTTTCAGAAGCGGTTCTGGTGTAGCTCCTATCCATAAATGAGGTCCGGCATTGAAGATATAAACGAAAGCATTCGGATAGGATTCAATAAGTCGGGCAAAAATGTTTCCGAGCAAGGGAACATAATTTCCATCCACATTTTTAACGCGGCTTAACACAACTTTTTCGAAGTTTCCTGTTTCGATATTTTTTAGAATCTGATCGATTTGAAAGAGGTAGTCGCTGTGGCTCACCGAATCGGGAATATGACTGTTGTCTGATTGTATGGGTTGTGGTTTAAAGCCGTTTAACAGTTTATAATCTGCAGCCGATAGTGTTTCCTGACCGTAAATATCCGATTCGATAAGAAAAGAAGGGCAATTTGAAGCGGTTGAATAGGGAGTTACCAGAAAGCCTTTCAGGTCTAAATAAGACTCGCTTTCAGACACCAACTTAATCTTTTCTGATCGTTGAACAACAATTTCAGTGTGTTTTGCATTGGGCAGCCTGTAAGCCGCAAACACCAGGTTTTTTTCAAGACATATTGTTGCAGCCTGATAAACATTTATTGTATCGGTTTGAGTGATTGACACAATTCCTCCCTATGTTTTTTCGCGTATGATGTTAGTAACCCGAATAGTGGAAATAAGTTTATCGCTCTCATCGGTTATTTTTACATCCCAGACATGGGTCGATTGCCCTTTGTGAATAATAGTAGCTGTAGCATAGATATTGCCACTGCTAACAGTACCTACATGGTTGCCACTTACCTGAAGACCCAGCACATCGTAACGACTCTCGTCGACCATCAGAACTGAACCTGCACCTGCCACTGTTTCGGCAAGAGCCAAAGAAGCACCACCATGCAAAATACCAGTTGGTTGATGTTTCTTCTGATTTACTGGCATAAGAGCTTTCACATAATCATCTTCATACTCAATAAACTCGATTTCAAGGTGACCAATAAAGGTGTCTTTGCAGAAATCATTAATCTGTGCGATGGTCATTTTCGTAGAAATTTCTTCAAATATATAAAATTGTTTTCCGGAGCCAGCTAACATCTGTCAGCGAGGCTATTTTCTCACCCGAATTAAACAAGCAGAGCCAAAAAGAAAGCGTTGTACCCAAAAATCGCTGAAACCGTTTCGGGCAAAAAGTTGTTCCAATTGTGGAATGGTATAATATTTCGAGGCTGAATGAGCCAGGTACCAATAGGCTTTAAAATTACCGGTTAAAATTCCGCCCAGGGGAATTACCACCAAGTATAAATGCAGCAGATAAAAAAACCGAACAATAGTATTTTGCGGAACGGAGCTTTCGAGTATGAGCAATTGCCCACCGGGTTTAAGTACTCGTTTTATCTCTGCCACATGCTTTTGCTCTTCGGGGTTATTAAAAGTGAGATTACGAAAACCAAAACCAATGACAATGCAATCGAAAAAATCGGTTTGAAAGGGTAATTCAGAAGCTTTACCCTGAATAAATACAAGCTTTGACTCTTTTATGTCAGAGGCTTTTTGTTTTGCCCGACCCAACATGTCCTGATTCATGTCGTAAGCCTTAATGGTCAGAGCCCTTTTCGATTTATGGGCAAGAGAGATGGCAAGGTCACCAGTGCCGGTGCACAAATCGAGAATACTTTCCGGATTGGCATCAAGGCATTTACTGACAGCTCTGTTCCGCCATTTCCGATCGAGACCAAAAGTGAAAAGCTTGTTCATCAGGTCGTATTGCCTGAAGATAGAGGAATAAAAATTATTTAAATTGAATCCCTTGTTTGTGGTCATGTAAAATTAAATAGTGAATTGTCCTAAGCAGGACTTTGATGAATAAGATACTCCTGAAACGCATGAAGGGTATTAAAAGTTCGTGGCTGGGGCATAATTGCAATTATTTCCTGACTGGTCTCGTTTACCTCTACCACCGGATCTATCCCTGTTTTGTCGTAAAGTACTGTATAACCATGACGCTTGAGGAGCCTCACCACACAGGCCTGAAGTAATCCCATTCCGATAACAACTATTCTTTTTTCCTTGTCTGTGGTAATTTCAAAAGAGGCTGACCAAGGCTGAAAGCTAATCTTCTCGTTGCCAAAGACCTTGTCGAGGGTGCCATTAATTATAAACGCTTCGGGTATATCGCTCATCAGCTGCTGGTCAGGGCCAACCATCCATATCTTATCGGACACCTGCAAGGCAAGTCCAAGTTCGTGAGTAGATAGTAAGACTCCTTTCCCCATTTCGTGAGCCAGCTTTTTGAGCAGAAGCAGCACCTCCATGCGGTTCGACAGATCGAGGTGGGCAGTTGGTTCATCAAGAATTATCATGTCCACATCCTGCGCCAGCACCCTCGAAATCATGGCTCGTTGGCGTTCCCCATCGCTCAGCTCACCTAACCTCGACCCAGCTTTATGCAATAAACCTACTTTTTGAATTGAATCGTGCACAACAATCATGTCTGCTGGAGTAAGTTGACCCAACCAGTTGGTATGCGGATAACGACCCATGGAAACCAGCTCATTCACAGACATGTTACGCTCGTATACCGGATCGGTAAGAACAACACCAATGCGTTCAGCCCTTTGAAGAAAAGATATATTATCGAGGTTTTCGTCCTTGAAAAAAATAGCCCCTTGCAAAGAAGGTATCAGGCCTATTAAGCTTTTAATAAGTGTCGATTTGCCGCATCCATTAGGGCCAATAAAGCTGATAAGCTCTCCCGGGTTGATCACCAGATTTAAATTACTAAGAACTTCGAGCCTGATTTTACGTGCCTTATAACCCACATTTAGCATATGGGTCGATAAAAGTGGTGTTACCGTGGTTTGTTGCATGGCTATTTACAGACTCGAATTCAGTTTACGTGAACGAACAATAAGCAAAATTACTACAGGAGCACCAAAAAGTGCAGTAACACCATTTATGGGCAGGGTGGCTGCGCGTCCGGGCATCTGCGCAATAATATCACAAACAAGCATTACCAGTGGACCTGCAAGCAACACCCCTGGAAGTACATAACGAAAAGAGACTCTTCTGGAAACCAAACGCACCATATGCGGAACAGTCATGCCTACAAAAGCTATTGGGCCGATAAATGCTGTGAGCACCCCTACCAACACGCTCGAAATAACAATCATAATAAAACGGGTTCGTCTTACATTAACCCCAGTTATTCGTGCATGCACTTCGCCCATAAGCAGGGCATCGAGTGGCTTAATGAGTATGACCGAAGCAAGCACGGCCATAAAAAATACAGGTATAATTATTTTCAAATGCATCCAACTGGTCGCACTCAAACTGCCTAATGACCAAATTACAAAACGATGCACCAGTTCCGGAGGTGCGAAATATTCGAGAATACCTACTATGGAGGAGGCAAGAGCTCCAATCATAATACCAATAATAAGTAGCGATACTGTATCGGCAAGCCGCCATGAAAAGCTCAATACCACTAAAAATACAAGGGCAGCACCTATCATGGCTGCTAATACCTGCCCTCCTGCTGCCAGTATGGGTTGCATACTAAAAAAAGTGGCAGCGGTAAGTGTATAAACAGCTACACCTAAGCCTGCACCGGAACTAATACCCAAAACGTAAGGTCCGGCAAGCGGATTGTGAAACAGTGTTTGCAACAAAAGACCTGAAAGTGCCAGACTAGCACCTGCCAGTATGGCTGTAAGGGCTCTTGGTAAACGAACCTCGTAAATAATATACTCGATGGTTGGATGGTGTGTAATACCGAAAAAAGTCTGGTAAAAATCGCGAAATGATATTTCGGCGCTGGCCACTGCCAGATCGGCAAAAAAAACCATTATTAGTGCTACAGGTAAAATCCATAGCAACCAGGATGGTGATGAAAAACTCTTTGCGCTATTCAAGTTTTTTGTAATATACTGTTTCTTCGTCGATGGTACCGGGGTGCAAAATTATCAACAAATCCCTCAGAAGCAAATCCGGACGCACAACACCTGTTTCGTAATAATCAAGCCCTCCATTCGGATTGACACGTTTATTGTAATGATACACCTGCCCTTGCTGAAATGATTGGAGGATTTTACAACGTGGTTCTATCGTTTCAATTTCTTGCAGACTAGCTGCACTGGCATTGATCCAGAATTCTGCATCTTGTTGCCGGTGGATCACTGCCTCGAAACTCAGATTGAGGCTACCTCTGGATGAATCATTGCTCCAGGCATACCCGGCATTGGCATCGCTGATGAGTTGTGCCACGAAACTCTTCCCACCTGCGGCAAACCAGTTTCCTTTATAAATGGTGCCATCCAACACAAAAGGCATATTGGTGTCTTTGGCTGCCAGGTTCTTATAAGTTAAATAGTTCAATTCTATTACTTGAAAAATCGAATCAGCAAGTGCCTCTTTTCCGAGCAATGCACCAACCAACTTTAACCACTCGGCCCTGCCCAGCGGATGGTCTTCCATAAATTCAATGATATATACTACAGGTACTCCTGCTTTTAAAAGAATTGGGTCGATCGGATCGGGTGACTGATAAATGTATTTTAATACTACACCCGGGTTTTTAGACAGAACATTTTCGGCATCGGTATTTAATTCGTTTCCAAGATCGAACAATTCACCATTTATATAACGTGCATAAAGAGCTGAATCGACCAGCCAATTTGCATTGGCACAGGCTATCAGCTTATCACGTGCATCCAAAATAGAAAGCATGCCGGTGTAGGTCGAAGAAAGACTGGCTATACGACCAACAGGCACTTGAATAAGATCATTTGTTTGGCTTAATGCATCTTCGCTTCTGATTAATTTATAACGCGATAGGAGCTTGTAGTTGTCCCATGGATTATAGACTTCCACCACGGTAACATCTCCTTCATGAGAAATGGAGAATCCCCGCGCATATTTTAATTCGGAAATGGGTTTGGATTGAGGATCTGACTTGGGCATGCAAGCCATTAAAAAAGAAACCAAAAAAAGAAAATAAATTGCGATTCTCATCTATACACGTGTTGGATCCTGATATTGATCCGTTCTTATTAAAAACTGTCGTTGGAAAAGATAAGTAAAATGCTCTATTCATCGAATAGTATGCTTTTTACTATTTGCTGAAAAACTCCCCCTTTACCCATTTAAGCCAATAAAACTTTTTCAAGATCACCTGATTACCTTTGTAGCAGAATGCTTCTGTTTCTGCTTGGTATTTGCTCTGAAAATGAAGTATAAGCCTAAAAACCAGCCTAAGATACTGGTTTTACTAAAACTAATAAACACAAATTAGCATTGAGCTCGCAGAAAAGCAATAGCTGCTGAACTATAGCATCCGAAATCCAAGCAGAATAATATCGTCGGTTTGTTCCCGGTCTTGCATCCAGTTTTTAAGTGTCTGCTCCAGAAATTGTTTCTGGTATTGAATGGGTTTATCCTGTAAATCGCTCAAGTTCCTTAATAATCGGCGGTTAGAGAATTTTTTATCTTCCGTTCCTCCAAACTGATCCTGAAATCCATCGGAAAACATGTAAAACATATCCCCTTTTAGGTATTGAATGGTACTAGCAGAAAAAGGTGGCTTTTCAAGAGGCGTAAAACCAACTGGCGTGCGCTCTGCCTTAAAGGTCTGAAGGGCACCAGACCTAAAACAATAAAGGTTATGAAAGGCACCGGAATATTGCAAGGTTTGATTCAATTTATCAATTACAATTAACCCCACATTCATGCCATCGTAAGAAGGATTGTCTCTCCGGTGCTGGTTAAGTGCCGAGATCACCTTTTCGCGAAGCAATTCCAGTATTTCAGCCGACTTGGTATTTCCGAGGTTATTGACCACTTCGTTAAGCAGGGTAATTCCAAGCATGCTCATAATTGAACCAGGTACACCATGTCCAGTGCAGTCTGTGAGGGCTATTACATATTTGCCCTTGTTTCGTGTATACCAGCAAAAATCGCCGCTGACAATGTCTTTGGGTTTATTGATCAGAAAATACTCATGCAGTGCTTCCACAAGAATATCTTCAGGAGGAAAAATGGCCGATTGGATAGTTCGAGCATACTTTATGCTATCGGTGATATCCAGATTTTTTTTCATGATAATTTCTCCCTGCCGTTCAATTTCGAGGGTACGTTCCTGCACTTTGGCTTCAAGCAATTTATTACGCTGCTTTAGATAAAACTCGCGTCTTTCGATATAAACAAAGGCACCAAAAGCAAGGATTGAAAAACCAAGCAGATAGAACCACCAAAGGGTCCAGAGTGCCTTTCTGATGGTAAGTTGTATTTCAAGAGGTTTAGGAGTAACTATGCCTTCGCTAGTAGAGGCAAGCAATTGAAAAGTATACTCTCCGGCAGACACATTCGAAAATACTGCCAAACCCTCGGAATTTACTTCCGACCATTCGCTGTCGTAACCCAGTAACCGATACTGGTACTTTACTCCTGTTGGTTCTTTGAGACTAATGCCAATAAACTCGAATCGGAGTTTATAATTTCCATAGTGTATTTTCATCTCCTCCTTCTGAGGCAGCTCAATTCCATTTGCCCTAATCGAAACTAAACTTAATAGGGGTGCTTGAGAGGATGGCTGTTCCAATAGCGGGTTATAATGGATCAATCCGGAGGAGGTCCCTATCCATATTTCACCATTCGTTTCTTTCAGTATGGCTCCGGGAAAAATTTCTTCCTGGCCAGAAAGTCCAGCCGCCGATTGCACTTTGCTCACAAATAAGCTAGAAGGATTGACACGACTTAAGCCTCCACGGTGGGTTACCCAGATATTGCCGTCATCCGCTGTAAGTAAGGAATAGCAGTAATCTGAAAAAAGTCCGTCCTTTTGACGAATATTCAATACCGAATCGGACATGAGCCTGAAAATGCCCTGTCCATTACTACCTACCCAAATATTCCCCAAAGAATCGATGGCTATTCCACTTAAAAGAATACGTCCATTGTCCGAAGGTATCTCAATTTTTCGGCGGAGGGCTCCTGATTGAAAATATGCAAGGATATTACTCTGAGTGGCTCCCCATATCCCATTTTTGTCGGTATAAATGCTATTGACAACATTGTGGGGCAGGTTACCATTCTGAATGGTATACCAGGCAACCTCCTCAGTAGAAATCTGCTTACTTGCAAGCCCCTTTCGTGTACCAATATAGAGGGTATTGTCCAAAACAGCCAGATCGGTGATGGAATTTTCCAACAGACCTGGACCAAGTTCTACTTTCCTAATTTGATTGGTTTTCTTGTTTAGCGTATATAAGCCACTGGCCTCGGTGCCAATGTATAGATCTGTTGCCGACACCATGCAAAGAGCTGAAATTCGTGAAGAGAATGAGGCTTGCTTCTTCACAAAAAAATTATTCCTGTTGTATTGAAACAAGAGTGAGTCAGATGCCAGCCATTGAAAATCGAACTCGGTTACCATTGCTCTTATATTCAGTACGTTCCCTTGAAATTCAATTTTTTTCTGATCAAAAGGGTTCATGCGAAATTGCGTAAGACCCTGCCCATATAATCCCAGCCAGAGACTCTCGTCACGGTCGATAAAAATTGTTTTAATGTACTCCGTTTTGTTTCCGGTAATCCAGTTTAATTCAGGTTGATATTCGTGGTTTGAAAAAGCTCCAGGAACTTGTGCCAACCCTCCTCCCATGGCAGAAATCCAAAGGTTCTTCTGCTTATCAACCTGGGCATAAGAAACCAGGTATTCGTTCAATAATTTGACGGAAACAATCCGATGTAGCTTTAATTTGCCTTCATCAATCAGCAAACGAAAAACACCTTTATCCTCTGTAGCAACCATATAATCTCCTGGAGAAAGGGTTTGAATGGCGACAACCCTCCCTTCTTCAATACCTTTTACCGATTGGCCAATAAGAAGTTTATTGTCTGTCTGAAGAAGGGCAAGAAACAAACCCCGGTCGGTACCCAACATTACCCAGCCCGCCGAATCGATAGCAAAGCAATTGATATTGGGCACCTCACCCACTGTTGTCAGTGATCTGATTTGCTGCTTTTTATCGAGAAAAAATAATCCATTTTCATACGTAGCAATCCAGACCGATCCATTCGGTGCAGCCTGAAAACCCACCACCAAGGCTTCTTCTGCCCCAGGGAGATTATGTTTTCGAATATGGTTGCCACTGATAGAGGTAATTTGACCTGTCTGATGCCCCAACCACAGAGTTTCGTCCTGATGCAGAAGCGTGGTTACGTAATTATCGGCAAGAGAATCGTCTGTGGTAAATTGCTCGAAATAAAATCCATTGAATTTAAATAGTCCATTACCCGTACCGATCCACAAATACCCCTGCTGGTCCTGGGTAAGTGCGTACACATATGCCTGGCCCAGGCCTGTCTGCTGATCGAAATGTTTGTACTGATAATGTTGACCAAGGACCAGCCCTGCATGAAGAAATGCCATAAAAAAAATGCAGGATAGAGGTCGCAACATAAATCTTCGATTGTTGGGTGAAATTAGTTTTTATTGGGCAATATTTTGCATGCGTATCTTAGGGGAGTAAACAGGAATACCCCCAATTGGTATGACATAAAAAGGCAAAGTCTCGCCATATTGGTTTTTTACCACAACGGCTACATTGTTGTTGCGCACTAGCGAAGTCTGCTTTTTAATAAACTGTAATTCGAGTGTAGTGTTTCTTTCTTGTGTTACTATCGGAAACTCACTTTTACTCCAATTGTTCTCGCCCGAAACTTGACTTATTACGCCATTCTTGGCTACCGACACCAGTCTGATAAGACCATCCTCGTCCCAATCGAAGTTTGATATTTCAACAGAAATGGTTTTATCATCGATAAAGGGATATATCTGCGATATCTGCTTGTTGTTGTTATGCAGCCTGAAAGTGTATTCGTAGGTAAAAAGATTGCCTCCCTCTACCTGTAAGTTGCGGTGCGCATCGGTGCTAAGGAAATAGTTGTACAAATTACCATCGTCGCCAGAAACACCCTCGGCAATAATTTTCAACACACGTCCTTTGAACTGGGGCACATACTCACCATCCATCGGGTTAAAGGGGCCAAAGGTATACCAGGTGTTGTTATAAGCAGGTTCGTTTCCGAAGGTTTTACTCGCCAACATTCGTCCTGATTTATAATTGCCGATGGGGTCTATGGCTTTCGCGTCATCATTCGACCAGCATCCTTTCCCTCCATACACCGAGAATCTTACCTCTGTATCAAAGGGTCCTTTTGCTTCATCGTGCTCGTTGCCAGTATCGGGATCAAACACCCTGATATACACCGGACGGGTCTCCTTTTCGGGGATGAGGCAAAAAAACACCTGGCAGAAATCATCATCGCCCCATGATGTTGATGAATTTCCGCCAAAAGTTACCAAAAAGGGAATATTCTCATCCAGGGCAGGTGCCGGTTGTGCAAAGGTCTCCAATAGGCCTGCAAATAGAAAACCACAAATCAGGCAAAAGGAAATAAGTACTCTATTTATTCTGTTAAACATCATTTTACAACTCTTTTCTATTTTATTTTTTCCGGTAAAAGAAAAAATTCTAAATCTGCTCCTTCAGCTACTTGCTTCCCGTCTTTCTCATTCGCCTTAATGCGTTTCGGATCAGTATATATTATTTCCAGTCTTTGCGAATTATAACCTTTGTTCTCAAGAGCCCGACTGAGGTTTTTAATAAACGTTGCGGCTATGTCCTGCTGTTGTTTTGCATTGGTCCTACTTCTGCTGTTCACAATAATAAACAACTTATCGGAAGAATAGGCCCCAAAAATGTCTGCCAGTTCCAAAATAATCTGCTGCGCGCTATCGCTTATACTTTCTATTAAATCAATCGGCTCTATGAATTTATACCCCTCTAGTTTTTCTTCCAACAGGGTTGTTTCATAAAGCGGCAGACTTTCGGACAGGATCCGAAAGTTGAGACTAATGCCCTGTTTCGGTTCAGATAGAGGCATGGTATTTTTTGAGGGAGTCTTGTCGATCAGAGATTGTGCGTATTGTAAAAAGTCAGGTTCTACTTCTAAGGGCTTAACGATACATCGTCGGGCTATTCTTCCCCATTCATCTTTTTGCCCTTCAATGCCCAAGGCAAGCATTTTTGTGCCAACCGAACTGAAACTACCAGTAAAAACTGTGTCGCCTTTTATATACCCATTGCCGGAATTCCAGTAATAAGTAGATAAACTATCTTGCGACCTTTTCGCTTTCAAAGCTTGAAGTTCTGTGGCATAACCCATAAGGGTGCTTTCGGGTGAGATTATAGAAAACTCTTCGGAAGCAGGCACTGCAAAGGAATAGCAGGTATAAGTCTTATATATGCTATCGGCGAGCCTGTGTGTGATGGTAAGCATGAGCGAATAATTGCCGGGATTATCGAAACAATGAGAAACACGGTACCCTGATTTTTTAATGCCCATTCCAAAACTCCAGGAATACTCGAGGTGTAATGAGTCAGTAAACCGTTCGTCGAAAAAGCTAAAGCACTGCGGAACAAATCGGACAGTGTCGCAATAGCCAAATTGCGGAATGACTGAAATAAAAGAATAGATGTCGGCCGAACGTTTACGGTTGCTCGAAAAATATCCTTTCTCGAAATTTTGATCTGTTACCAGGGCATAATCATCAAAAGAAGAATTGATTTCTGCTCCCAGATTGACTGGTGTCAGCCAACCATTGAATGTTTCTTTGGTATAAAAAATATCCTTGCCGCCGTTTCCAGGGATCCCATCGCTGGTAAAAAACAAAAAACCTTTATCGTTTGCAAACGGATAGGACTCGTTACCAGTGGTATTAATCTGGTTGCCTGCGTGTATTGGTTCCTGCCATTGTCCGTGTTGAAAATCTGAATAATAAATATCGGTGCCACCGAGTCCTCCGGGCTTATCGCAGGCAAAATACAAGCGTGTTCCATCGGGCGAAAGAGAAGGTGTTCCGAGTGAGTACTCTTTGCTATTGAATGGGAAAGGGGTGATTTCGCTCCAGACACCATCAATTAATCTGGCCGAAAAGATTCCCAATGTATTTGAGGGCTTGTTGATAGTCTTAAAATTTCCCTCTATCTGAATGTTTCGCGAAAAATAGAGCATTTGGCCATCGGGCATAAAGCTTACCGGCCCCTCGTTAAGCAAACTCGTAATCTCTTTGGAAAATAACGCCGGACTTTTCCAAGAACCTGAATCGCGCGGTGAAACTGCCAGAATATTAAACAATTTCCCTTCGTCGGTTTTGATACTGGAATTACTAAGAGAATTGGAGCAATAAACCAGGGTATCGCCATAAAGTACAGCGGCAAACTCGTCGTTTATACCTGAACAAAAGGGCAGAGTAGTAACCTTAAAGTCTATCGACTGGCTAAAAATGCTGTGTGTATACAGCAAAGCAAAATTCAAGATAAAGCCAACAGCTCTCTTGCTTTGCATAATGCAGGTGATTTGGTTCAGATGTTGTTTAAACTGGGCATTCAACTATCAGGAGCCAAAATTAACCACTTTTCATCTGGCAACCGAAATAAGTTAATAACAAAAAAGACCTTTCGCTACAGCTAAAAAGAGGGTATTTTATTATGTCTAAGGCAAGGTTAGTTTATTTACCAGTGTTATCGACCGAAAAAATTTCTTCTATTATTGTTTTATACTTTTCTACCAGAAACCTTCGTCGCAATTTGAGTGTAGGGGAGAGTTCGCCAGTAGCAGTTGCCCATTCTTCGTGCACAAGTCTAAACCGCTTAATCTGCTCTGTTTGTCCAAGCGATTTGTTTATTTGGGTCACTTCGCGCTGAAACCGTTTTACTACTTCGGAATTATTGATTAACTCCATGTTATCGCGAAATTTCACGCCATGACGGGCACTCCAGTCGTGCAGAAACTGAAAATTCGGAGAAATGAGTGCGCTGGCAAATTTTTGGTTTTCGCCAAAAACAAATACCTGCTCAATAAAAAACGATTCCTTGAAGCGGTTTTCAATTGCTTGCGGAGAGATGTATTTACCACTGGATAGCTTGAATAATTCTTTCTTACGGTCGGTAATTTTGAGGTAAATAGTATCGACCCAGGTTCCAATGTCGCCGGTATGCAACCACCCATCTGGCTCTATCACCTGGCGGGTGTGTTCCTCATCTTTGTAGTAGCCAAGCATCACAGATTCACTCCGGGTCATAATTTCGCCATCGTCAAGAAGTTTCACCTCCACACCCGGAAGAATCGGTCCCACTGTGCCTGGGTTTACTTTGCCTGCAAGGAAATTATTTGCAGCAATAACAGGCGAGGTTTCGGTCATTCCATAGCCCTCCACCAGAGGAATTCCAGCGGCATTGAATACACGAATCAGACGGGGTTGCATAGCGGCACCCCCTACCACAATTAATTCGCAATTACCACCAACGGCTTCGCGCCATTTACTAAAAATTAACCTGTCGGCAATTTTCAATTTAAAATAATAAAACCAGCTGTTTTTTCGATCAAACTCGAAACGTAAACCGAGGTTCACAGCCCAAAAGAATATTTGTCGTTTAATACCTTTCAAATCTTTCCCCTTTCCTATAATCCGGTCGTAAACCCTTTCCAGCACTCGGGGAACAGCAATAAAAGCATGAGGCTTCACCTCTTTCAAGTTATTGGCAATGGTTGCAAGGCTCTCGGCATAATATACTGACAACCCGCAATTCTGAAAATGGTAATTAATCGTGCGCTCAAAAATATGGCTTATAGGCAAAAAGCTAAGGGTGCGCTGGCCATGATTAAATGGGAAAACCTGTTCGATTCCACTAAGATTTGAGAGAATATTTCTGTGACTTAACATAACCCCCTTAGGGTTTCCGGTTGTACCTGATGTATAGATTATCGTAGCCAGGTCATCGGGTTTTATGGATTTCTTAATCGTTTCTAACTGTTGCTTAAATTCAGATTCCCGTTCAGTGCCAGTCTGAAAAATTTCCTTCCAGTTTTTAACCCCCTCTATTAAATTGAAAGAATAGATATCCTGAATGGTTTGCACCTGGTTAGCAAGAGGTTGAAGCTTTTTAAACAATTGCTGGTCGGAAATGAAAAACAGGCTAGGTTGGCAATGGTTGAGTATGTATTCAAAATCGTCCTGACTAATGGTGGGGTATATGGGAACATGAATAATGCCTGCCATGAGCATAGCCATGTCCAGAAAGTTCCATTCGGGGCGGTTATTCGACACCGTGGCTATGCTTTCTCCTGGCTTAATGCCTAAAGCCAATAAGCCATAACTAAGCTTATAGGCATATTTCACATAATCGGCTGAACTGTATTTTACCCATTCACCGTTTTCTTTCGCTACAAAGGCATCGTCCTTATAGGAATAATCCCCTGCATATTGGTCGAGCAAATCGAATAATCGGATAGCATTCATAATATCAATATTTATTTTTCGTGAAATTGATCCTTAATAGGCATCAAACCGATTCTTTACTATATAGTTCCTGTATTTTTCTGGCATACTTCTTTTGAATGATGTTGCGTTTTATTTTAAGCGTTGGTGAAAGTTCGCCTGTTTCAACTGACCATTCGTCGGGTACAATCAGGTATTTTTGAATCCGCTCGCCTTTACCTAATTCCTTGTTTACTTCTTCTATTTGTTTCTCAATAGCATCTTTAACCAAGGCTTGTTCAATCAGTCTTGCATTCGAAAGCTTCTCTGTTTTATTGAAAATTTTTCTGATATAGGTAAAGTTGGGCGATATTACTGCAGCGGCACAATGGTGGCCCTCTCCTACCACAATCAGGTAATCGATTAGCTCTGAACCCATAAAACGATTTTCAATCGCCTGGGGCACAACATATTTCCCATAAGAGGTTTTAAACATCTGCTTTTTGCGGCCTGTAATTTTCAGAAATTCACCCTGCACAAATGTTCCGATATCGCCGGTGTATAACCACCCATCAACCAAGGATTGTTCTGTTAAATCAGGTTGCTTGTAATAACCCTTCATGACATTTGGTCCCTTGCAAAGTATTTCTCCGTCAGGGGCAAGCTTAACTTCAACACTTTCCACCACCTTGCCAACTGTTCCGATGCACGTATTTTCTTTTCCCGGAAAATTAAGCGCCACAAGGGGGGCGCATTCAGTGAGTCCATATCCCTGAAAAACAGGAATATGAGCTGCCCAAAAGAATCGTTCCACCTTTGGATTCATTGGGGCACCCCCGCAGCCTATATATTGAATTCGTCCCCCAAAACTACTTCGCACTTTTCCAAATAGTAGCAGGTCTGCTAGTTTATGTCTGGCTCTTTCTCCAAGCCTGATTCGGGTGCGGAAGGGCCTGTACCTAAAACCAAAACGAATAGCCCAACGAACCAGCATGCGCACGAGTAGGTTACTCTGGCGGGCATTTACCAGGGCCATTTTAATTACCTTCTCCAGCACACGCGGCACCACAGTAATGCCATGGGGTTTTATTTCACGCAAATTACTGGTCAATGACTTTAAGGTTTCAACATAATAAAGTTGAGCACCTTTAATCTGAAACTGATAATTGGCGGTGCGCTCATAAATATGGCACAAGGGCAAAAAACTAATCACTTTGTGTCCTTTCCCTAGTGGCTGAATAGCCGCTGCTGCAAACATGCTGCTGACAATATTCGAATGTGTGAGCATCACCCCTTTGGGCATTCCGGTGCTACCTGAAGTATAAATAATGCTTACCACGTCCTCTGGAGAGATGCTGCTCATCCTTTCAGCAAGCACAGCCCTGGTATTTCTGCTGGAGCTCAAACCCCATTGAATAATCTCGTCGAGGTTATCGGTAAAGGGAAGCGGCTCAATGGTTATTACCTTTTCAAGGTTTTTTATCTCTTTTTGAAGTCGGGCCATTTTATTATAAATAACCTGGTCCGATGCAAATACGTACCTTACTCCAGCCTGTTTGAGAATATACAAGTAGTCGCTGTCGCTGTTGTTCGGATACACCGGTATGTGCACTGCTCCAATACGAGAGAGCGCCATGTCGAGAAAATTCCACTGAGGACAATTGTAACTAAAAATAGTGGCTACATTCTCTTGCTTCTCAATTCCCATTGAAAGGAGTCCAAGAGCAAGCATATTGACTGTAGCTTCAAAATCTTTGCAGCTAATTGCTTGCCACTTTTTACCTGTCTTTAAATAAAAAATGGGGCTCTCACCGTAATGTTGTGCACAATACCGTGGTATGTCGAAGGTAAACCGTATGTCAGTATTGCTTTCGATAACCATTTTTTTTCTTCATCTGAACCATGGTCCGGTAATTAGCACCCGGTTAGCTTCTAACAATTATTTATCGTGGTAGTTTGCAGGTGTTTCGTTCATATTGTAAAAGGCAAAAACAAACTGATCAGCCAACTCGTCGAGTGCCATCGCAGTCGATTTTCCTGCTCCGTGCCCACCTTTTGTGTCAATGCGGATTAAAACCGGCAAATCACCGGCCTGCTTTTCCTGTAAACCCACAATGAATTTATAGGAATGTGCTGGTACAACGCGGTCGTCATGGTCGCCGGTAGTTACAAGCGTAGCCGGGTAGGCTCTATTTTCCTTTATGTTGTGAACGGGTGAATAGGCATAAAGGTATTCGAAAATAGCTTTGCTGCTGTCGGCGCATCCATAATCGCTGATCCACCCTGCCCCTGCAGTAAATTTATGGTAGCGAAGCATGTCCAGCACACCAACTGCGGGCAGGGCAACCCTAAAGAGCTCGGGACGCTGAGTCATCACAGCTCCTACCAATAAACCTCCATTAGACCCTCCCATGATGGCGAGCTTCTCCGGAGAAGTATATTTTTCCTGCTGCAAATATTCGGCTGCTGCAATAAAATCGTCGAATACATTTTGCTTATTCAATTGCATTCCTGCCTTATGCCACTCTTCGCCATACTCTCCACCACCACGGATATTCGCCAGAGCAAAAACACCTCCCATTTCAAGCCAGGCAAGGGAACGCACTGAAAAATAGGGCGACAGGCTGATATTAAATCCCCCATATCCATAAAGCAAAGTGGGGTTGCTTCCATCAAGTTTAATTCCTTTACGGGCTACAATAAACATCGGAATACGGCTTCCATCTTTACTGGTAAAGAAAATCTGCCTTGTTTCATATTGTGTCACATCGCTGCTAAGCGAAGGTTGTCGGTAAAGTTCTGATTTTCCGGTATTCACATCCAACTTATAGATGGTAACTGGTGTAGTAAAAGATTCGAAAGAATAAAACACTTCGGCCTGATCTTCTTCCCCTTCAAAACCTGAAACTGAACCTATACCAGGAAGTTCGATGGCACGGATTAAGGTGCCTTTGAGATCGTATTGCTGAACAAAACTCGAGGCATCTTTCAGGTACTGCACAAAAAAGTATCCGCCAGCAAAGCTTACCGATTCAATGGGTTCTTCTCTTTCCGGGATAATGTCTATGATGCTATCGAGTATCGATTTTTCAGCATCGAGTTTTACTACCCGCTTGTTGTTGGCTTTGTAGTTGGTATATAAATAAACCTCGTTGCCACTGGCATAGATGACCGAAAAATCATTCTCAAAATTGCTCACGATGGGTTGAAATTTATTTCCCGAAGTCAACCCTTTTTTAAGATACAGTTCATTGCCAGAAGTACTCTCGGCTGCAGACAGAAATAAGTAATCGCTGTTTTTAAAGGCAGCTACACCAGTGTACCTTCTCTTCTGCTCCTGGCTTCCAAAGATGAGTTTATCTGTTTTTTGAGAACTGCCCAACTGATGGTAATACACTTTGTGCATGTCGGTCATAGCCGATAATTCAGAACCTTTCGGTTTATCGTAACTCGAATAGAAAAAGCCTTCGTCCTGATTCCATACAATAGAAGTAAACTTGGCATCGACAATGGTATCTCCTACTTGTTCGAGACTTGCTGCATCGATAACCACAATTTTTCGCCAATCCGAACCACCCTCCGAAATCGAGTAGGCCAGGTATTTTCCGCTTTTCGAAAAAGAGGTCTCACTAAGAGAGGTAGTACCATCGGCCGAAAAAGTATTGGGATCTAATAGCATCTTCTCTTCGCCTGTCTGCTTGTCGATGGCATAAAGCACCGAATGATTCTGCAAACCGCTGTTTTTAAAATAGTAAATTGTCTGGTTCTTCTCAACAGGGGTAGAATAACGCTCAAAATTAATGAGCGCATCGAGCTGTGTCCTTAAGTCTTCCCGAAAAGGTATCTTCTCGAGGTACGAAAAAGTAAGCTCATTTTGTTTAATAACCCACTGCATGGTTTCTGGCGCAAGGTCGTCTTCGAGCCAGCGATAATTATCCACTACTTCGGTGCCAAAAAATGTGTCGGCTACCGGAATTTTTTCGGTGGATGGATACTCTACTGAAATAGCTGGGAATTTTTCACTTTTACAGGAAACTAGCATAAGAAACAGCATAAATGAATAAAAGAAGTTCGTTTTCATTGTTGTAGTATTTGTGGCAATTAAATGAGTAAGCATAATAATAACAAATAAATATAAAAATAAGCCAGCAGATAATGAGAATCTTCAGCCTTTTTAGTCTCATAGGCATAAAAAAACTGCCCAGAAAACAAATATTCTGGGCAGTTTTCATGGCATTCAAGAAAAATCTAAACCAAAAGAGCTTCTGCGCGGGCAAGAGCCTTTTCGAGGCCTTCCGGCCTCTTTCCGCCAGCTGTAGCATAAAAGGCCTGCCCACCTCCGCCACCATCAATGTCTCTGGCTAAATCACGCACGAGGTTTCCGGCGTTGAAGTTTTTATTCTTTATCACGGCATCCGAAATGGCTACTGCTAAAAATGCTTTAGAGTCAATTACAGCACCCAATACCAACACTACATTTTCGAGTTCCGATTTTATCTGAAACGATAGATCCTTCAACACAGAAGCATCGTCCACTTCCACTTTGGCAGTAATCAATTTTAAATCACCTGAAGTTCGTGCAGATGCAATAAGCGTCGATTTTAATCTTTTGGCCTCTTGTCGGTTAATTTCATCAATCTTCTTGCGCATTTCGGTATTCTGTTGCTGAAGCGATTGAATTGTCTGTACAAGACTGTTTAACGCACCACCTGAAGTTTGCACTGCCTGATCGAGTAAATGAAGACGATTGTGTATATATTCCATTGCCTTACTTGCACTTACCGCTTCGATACGGCGAATGCCCGCAGCGATAGAGGTTTCAGAGGTAATTTTAAAAAATCCAATGTTGCCGGTTGATTCGGCATGTGTACCCCCGCAAAGCTCTATTGATTCGCCAAACTGAACAACACGAACGGTATCGCCATACTTTTCGCCAAAAAGAGCCATTGCTCCTAGCTTTTTCGCTTGATCGAAGCTGGCTTGCCGGATCTGGGCCAAAGCGTTTTCCCTAATTTTTTCATTCACAATTTCTTCGATGCGCAATAGCTGATCTTCCGAAATTTTTTCGAAATGCGAAAAATCAAACCGCAAGTAATCGGGATGCACCATCGAACCTTTTTGTTCTACGTGTTTACCCAGCACTGTGCGAAGCGCCAAATGCAAGAGGTGAGTAGCGGTATGATTGTTCACTGTCGACTGTCTTGCCACCTTATCGACCACCGCATGTAGCGAGGCATTGATTTTGGCAGGCAGACTGCTTACAAGATGAATGCTCAGGTTGTTTTCCTTGATGGTGTCAATCACAGGGATCTTAATGCCTCCTGTTTCAAGATAGCCCTTATCTCCAACCTGCCCTCCGCTTTCGCCATAAAAAGGGGTTTTATTAAACACAAGGTGATAAAATTCTCCCCTTTTCGAACTCACTTTTCGATACCGGCTAATAAATACATCTGCTTCGAGATGGTCGTAGCCAATAAACTCCTGCACCTGGTCGTCAATTAAAACTGTCCAGTCGGTGGCATCGCTTTCAGAGGCTTTGCGACTACGATCTTTCTGAGCTGCCATTTCGCTGTGGAAGGTATCCAAATCAACCAACAGGTCTTTCTCGCGCAAAATTAACTGGGTGAGGTCAAGCGGAAAGCCATAGGTGTCGTAAAGCTCAAAAGCCTTCGCCCCGCTGATGTTTTGCTTGCCTTGCCTCTGGGCATCGAGTATAAGTGCATCGAGTAGTTTTATTCCAGCATCGAGTGTACGCAGGAAAGCCTTTTCTTCGTCGAGTATTACTTTCTCGATCAGCTCCTGCTGTTTCGTCAGCTCAGTGAAATTGTCGCCCATCACCTTTACCAACTCCTTTACTAAAAGATAAATAAGCGGTTCTTTTTGATTCAAAAAGGTGTAATTATAGCGTATGGCTCTGCGTAAAATACGTCTTATCACATACCCAGCCTTGGCATTCGAAGGCAATTGACCATCGGCAATGGAAAAGGCAACCGCACGAAGGTGATCGGCTACTACACGCATGGCAATATCTGACTTTTCATTTGCCCCATAGCTTGTGCCGCTTAGTTCGGCTATTCGGCGTATGATGGTCAGAAAAATATCGGTGTCGTAATTCGATTGTTTCCCTTGAAGCACCATGCACAAACGTTCAAAACCCATTCCTGTGTCGACATGCTTCTTAGGCAACGGGTAAAGTTTGCCATCGGCTTTTCTGTTAAACTGAATAAATACAAGGTTCCATATCTCAATTACCTGTGGATGACCCTGATTGACCAAATCGCGACCAGGAGTTTTCTTCCGTTCCAGGTCAGAACGTATATCGACATGAACTTCAGAGCAGGGGCCACAGGGGCCTGTTTCTCCCATTTCCCAAAAGTTATCTTTCTTGTTTCCTTTCAAAATACGCTCTTCGGGCAGATACTTACGCCATAAATTATTGGCTTCTTCATCCCAATCCAGGTTATCCGTTTTATCTCCCTCAAATACCGTGGCATATAGTCTGTCTTTTTCTACTCCCATCATATCTACCAGAAATTCCCATGCCCAGGTGATAGCTTCCTGTTTAAAATAATCGCCAAACGACCAGTTTCCCAGCATCTCGAACATGGTATGATGATAAGTGTCATGTCCCACTTCTTCCAGATCGTTATGCTTGCCTGATACCCTTAGACATTTTTGTGTATTGGCTACCCGTTTATCGGTTGCCATCGTATTTTCGAGAAAAATATCCTTGAACTGATTCATTCCGGCATTGGTAAACATCAAAGTCGGATCGTCTTTTACTACCATTGGGGCAGAAGGCACAATTTTATGCTGTTTCGAAGCGAAAAAATCGAGGAATTTTTGACGAATCTCTATCGAATTCATTTAAGTTTTAGATTTTATTTGATAAAATTTTAAGGCTTGTTAACAATTACCCCTTGCAAAAAGGTTGTAAAAATAATTTATTTCTCATAGATTTGTCGCGTGCTGAAAAAATAAGCTCAAATTAATTGATTACCAATTGATTCTAAATCGAAGAAAATACAAGTTTAACCCTGAGACACTCTGCTTTGAGTATCACAAATCATCCTTTAGGGAAAGAATTATCTCCCTTCTTCGCTTCGGATTCTTCAGCAGCATTATAGCCTCAATTCTTTCTATTCTAATAATCTCTTTGCATGGTTCACCAATCGAAGCTTTCTTTCGGTATAAGCTCCATCTCAACTCGCAAGACTTTATTGTTTTAAACAAAGAGATAGACAGTCTTCAAAATGTGCTTCATACTCAACATTACAAGAACGATGCTTTTTACCGTCAGCTGCTCGAACTTAATGCCATTCCGGTTGAAATTCGAATTGCAGGTACTGGAGGTTCCGTTGACCCCGATGGTTTAACCTTCGACCCTCATAAAAGCCAAATTATTCAGATAACCACCAACGCAAAGACTCTGAAAAACAAGGTAACCATTCAGAAAAAATCATACGAAACCATTCTGGAAGAAGCAAGCACATTAAACAATAAACTTAAATATGTACCAGCAATTCAGCCTGTTAAACCTGCTGAATTTGTCTGGATTAGCTCCTCATTTGGCTACCGAAACGATCCTTTTACCGGATTTAATCATGCCCATCAGGGTGTTGATTTTGTTGGAACGCACGGCACCGAAATATTTGCTACTGCCGACGGGGAAGTAGAAAAAACTGAATTTTCCCTTGCTGGATTTGGAAAAGTAATCGTAATTTCGCATAAATATGGTTATAAGACGCTTTATGCCCATTTGAGTGATATTATTGTAGAGCAGGGTCAGGTCATAAAGCGGGGACAACTTATTGGCAAAATGGGGAATACAGGCCGTTCAACAGGAACACACTTGCATTACGAAGTGCATTTGAACGGAGTTGCCATCAATCCCATTAACTTTTTTGCCGACGATCTGACTCCCTCGGACTATAACCAAATTATAGAACTGGCAAGTTCTGATCGATAAACCTACTACTCATGGCAAGACACAATTATAAATTTAATCAGGAATCTTTAAGCTATGTAAAAGTTAAAAAAACTTTTAAAAACAAGCTTGTTCGATTCCTAACCTACTTTTTGTCAAGTGTTTTCCTTGCAATTGTTTATTGGTTAGCAGTGAACCAAATTTTCGATTCTCCGAAAGAAAAAGGATTGAAAAGACAAATTGGCGAACTCAAACTTAACTATGAAATTGTACAAAAAGACCTTGAAAACATCAATGCGGTGCTGAAAGACCTTCAGGAGAGAGATGACAATATTTACAGGACCATATTTGAGGCTGAACCCATTCATTCGTCGATTAGAGAAGCCGGTGTTGGTGGTAGCAACAGCTATAGCGAACTCGAGAAAATGATTGATGCAGACATCGTAATTGATATAAAAAGGAACCTGGATAAGGTGATGAAAAAAATCTACATCCAGTCTATTTCTTACGACGAGCTAATTGACCTGGCTAAAAACAAAGGTGAAATGCTGGCCTCCATTCCGGCTATTCAGCCTGTAAGCAACAAAACCCTCGAACGAACTGCCAGTGGCTGGGGGTATAGGATTCATCCGATATACAAGATAAGAAAATTCCACTATGGAATGGATTTTACTGCACCAACCGGTACAGATGTTTATGCTACTGGCGATGGCGTAATTGCTGAAATTGAAACCTCTAAGCGTGGTTACGGCAATAAAATAATTATTAACCACGGTTTTGGATACCAAACTCTATATGCCCACTTGCATAGCATTAAAGTAAACAATGGCCAGAAAGTAAAACGGGGCGATGTGATTGGAACAGTAGGAAATACAGGGCTTTCAACGGCGCCTCACCTGCATTACGAGATATTTTTGAATGGTGAAAAAGTAAATCCGGTAAATTATTACTTTAACGACCTTACTGCCGAAGAATATGAAAGAATGATCGATATCTCTCAAAAATCAGGTCAGACATTCGACTAATCATTCTGGTTTATCAGAAATCATCAAACGATAAAGAATACCAACTCTTTATCGTTTTTTTTTCAAATAAAAATTTCAGAAAAACAGGCTATTGCCCATTTTAAAAAAGAGCACTTGTTTATTAGGTTTAGGTAAATCTGTATAAGTAATTGGTTTATTAGCATTTATTTTTTATTTTTAAACACCTAAATTGATAGCAATGCCATATATCGAGAAAAAAGTTGAAAAACTCTATTATTCAATCGGCGAGGTAGCCGAAATGTTTGGAGTCAACACCTCGCTTATACGCTTTTGGGAAAAAGAGTTCGATGTGATAAAACCCAAGAAGAACAAAAAAGGAAATCGGTTTTTCACAAAAAAGGACATCGACAACTTTCACCTGATCTTTCACCTGGTAAAAGAAAAGGGCATGACCCTAAGTGGTGCTAAGAAAAAAATAAAAGAAAACAAAGAAGATACTGTCGATAATTTCGAAGCCATTCAAACACTCAACACCATCAAACAACTTTTGCTGGAAATTAAAGAAAAGCTCTAAGTTCTGGCATTCTTCTCGACCTATTCACACAGCTTTCAAGCTTAATTGATGGCTTTCCGATTCCACCCCAACATTCCGTTCAGACTCTAAGAAAAAAATCGTTCCATTGCGCTAAATAGAAAAGAATGACCGTAAAAGACATCGCTAACATACTTGAAACAGTTGCCCCGCTTGGGTTACAGGAAAATTATGACAACTCGGGACTAAACCTGGGCTCATTCGACCAGAAGGTTTCAGGAATTCTTTGCACCCTTGATGTAACGCACGAAGTACTGGACGAAGCATTGCAAAAAAAAGCAAACCTGATTATCTGCCATCACCCTTTGCTTTTTAACCCCCTAAAAGCCATAACAACCGAAACAGCAACCGGGTCGTTAATAATAAAAGCCATACAGAATCAAATCGCAATCTATGCCCAGCATACCAATCTCGACAATGTGCCCCATGGAGTAAATGCCCGGATATGCGAAAAAATAGGACTAAAAAAAAACAGCATCTTGCTTCCCCAACCCGATGCATTGTATAAACTTGTTTGCTTTGTTCCCTCAAGCCACTTCGAAAAAGTACGCTCAGCCCTCTTTGAAGCAGGCGCCGGACATATTGGTAATTACGACAGCTGCAGTTTTAGTTTGAATGGCCATGGTACTTTTCGTGCGCTCGACCAGGCTAATCCTTTTGTTGGTAAAAAAGGGATATTGCATACCGAACCGGAAATGAGGCTCGAGTTGATCTTGCCTGGGATTTTAAGATCGAAACTGATTCATGCTCTTCACAGCAGTCATCCATACGAAGAAGTAGCTTTCGACTTGTATCCGCTGGCCAATGAAAATCAATATATTGGTGCCGGAATAATCGGATACCTGGATAAAGAAATCAGTTTAGAAGATTTCATCCGTCTGCTTAAAAGCCAATTTAATACCGGGTGCATACGCTATACTGGCCAAACCAACAAAAAAATTAAAAAAATCGCAGTCTGCGGTGGCAGTGGAGCCTTTCTGATTGGACAGGCCGCTAAACAGCAAGCCGACGCTTATGTTACATCAGATTTAAAATATCATCAGTTTTTTGAGGGCTCAGAGAATATGTCACTCATCGATATAGGACATTACGAAAGCGAACAATTTACGAAAGAGATTTTTTATGAATCAGTTATAAAAAAATTGCCTAAATTTGCCGTTCATTTATCAGAAGTAAAAACAAATCCCATAAATTATTACAACTAATATGGCTGACGTAAAAAACAAATCGGCTGAAACTACCGAAATAACCGTTGAAGAAAAACTTCGTGCTCTTCACAGATTGCAAACGATTAAATCGGAAATAGATAAAATCAAAACCCTTCGGGGAGAGTTACCTCTTGAAGTACAGGATCTGGAAGATGAGATAGCTGGTTTGCAAACACGTATTGAAAAATACGAGCAGGAGGTAAAAAGCTTTGATACAAACATTGCAGCCAAAAAGAACGAAATCAACGAAGCCAAGGCACTTATTAAAAAGTACCAGGATCAACAGAACAATGTGCGTAACAACCGCGAATTCGAATCTTTATCGAAAGAAACTGAATACCAGACTCTGGAAATTGAATTGTGCGAAAAACGCATCCGTGAATTTACAGCTCAGATAGCCGACAAAAGCACTATCATCACCGAATCGAAATCGAAACTAGAAGAAAGATTGGCCGATCTCGACTCGAAACGCAAAGAGCTGGATGAGATTGTGAACGACACCAAAAAAGAAGAAGAAGAATTTGGGCAGCAGGCTGTTGACTTGGAAAAGCTTATCGAAGAACGCCTCTTAACTGCTTTTAAAAAGATCAGAAAAAACGCCCGTAACGGACTGGCTGTAGTTAGCGTAGAGCGCGATGCCTGTGGCGGATGCTTTAATAACATTCCACCACAACGTCAGCTTGACATTAAATCGCGTAAGAAAATTATTGTATGCGAGTATTGCGGCCGTATCCTTGTCGACAACAACATTATGAAAGAAAAAGAAGAAAACATGTAAGCCCTTCTTAATCGAACAGAAGCTGCATCATACAAAATGGTGCAGCTTTTTTATTTGTTTTCCGCCTGCTTCTGCTGGTAAAATTGAGATTCTCTGGCTTCGATAAGATGCTCCCGGGTATCGATCTTAAACCGGTTAAACCTGTACAAATCGTTCTCGGTTAAATGTATGGTTTCTGGATTTCTTTCGTAAAACGAAACAGGCAACACATAAAAGGTAAATTTCTCCGGGCGTATCTCTTCTCTGTAAACCCAGTAAGGAAGATATAAAAGCGAATCGAGTGTCACTCTTCCATTCTTTCTACTCAAGTGCATTTCTGCCATGATGCCCCCATCTTTGTATTGGGCACGCTGATTCGAAACAAAATTTCCCATCGAATACACAACAGGATAATCTGTCAGGCTGTCGATTTCCGCAAATTTTTCCATGCGAATCGGCTGCACCACATGTGGATGCGAACCAATTATGGCATTGGCACCACAATTAAAAATAAACTGGGCCAGCTTTTTCTGCTCGGCATTTTCTATGCGTTCATATTCAAGCCCCCAATGCATGAGGCAGATAATGTATTCTGCGCTGTCGGAGATCGATTTTTCAATATCTTTCCGAATTTGCGCAGTGTCAATCCGGTTCACACTATAGGGCGGTTTTACCACTATGCCATTGGTTCCATAGGTATAATTCAGCAACGAAATGCGAAACTCATTTTTGTTGAGCATAAGCGGATACCTTTCCTCACGGTCAGCAGGGTTAAGAAATGTTCCTGTATGCTGAAACCCTATACTGTCAAGCACTTTCAAGGTACGCACCAATCCTTTTGCTCCACGGTCGAGGGCATGGTTGTTGGCCGTAACCATCACATCAAATCCAGCATCATGCGCTGCTGCAGCCAGGGCATCGGGACTAGAAAATTGCGGATAGCCTGTATAGGGGGCACCAGCCAGAGTAACTTCCAGGTTGGCAATGGCGATGTCGGCTGTAGAAATATAGTCGGCTATATACCTAAAAGTAGGTTCGTAATTGTACGAAGAATCGGATTCGTTAAAAGCCCCGGCAATTTGTGGATCGTGCCCCATGATATCGCCTGCAAAAACAAGCGATAGGGTTTGGGTACCGGAATCATTCTTTATAAAAGAGCTTGATTGATCAGAAAGTGAATCTGCCTGAATAAAAAGACCGTCAGAGGCATGGATCTGATGCCAAACAAATAGAAAACCGACCAGCAGAAGAAACTTTTTTACCATACTCGATTACCTAAAAACGTTTACCAGCTACCTCCTGCGCCACCACCACCAAAACTGCCTCCGCCAAAGCCTCCAAAGGATCCACCACCGGAGGAAAAGTTACCAAAACTACCTCCACCACTGCGGCCTCCAGAAGCCATCATCGAAAGTAAGAGCCAGAATGGGAGATTGCCTCCACCCAGAGAAGATTTTCGCACTCTTCCTGCTTTTGAGAAAATTGATAAAAGAAAAAACAATGCCACTACAATCAGGAAGACAAAACCGCCAATGGACTCTTTCTTGTTGCTTTTTTGTTGGTATTCCTGGGCTGTATATTCTTTGAGGCTTAATTCCATCAATACATTCAGAGCCTTATCAATTCCTTCGTAATAACTACCTTGTCTGAACGAGGGTATCATTTCCAGTTCCACAATGCGCTTGGCTATGGCATCGGGAACTACAGCCTCTAAGCCATAACCAGTAGCAATGAATACCTCGCCGGATTCTGCCCCTGTTTTGGGCTTGAGCAGCACCACAATGCCATTGTCGAATTGAGCATTGCCAACACCCCATTGTTCGCCAATGCTATAGGCATACATTGATTTATCGTTGCCTTCGAATGAGTTAGTAATTACCACCACAATCTGAGTGGTAGTACGGTTTCCAAAGTCGACCAGTTTGCTTTCCATGGCTTGCTGCTGCTCTGGACTTAAGGTGCTGGTAAAATCGTTCACCAACCTTGCCGGTACGGGTTTTTGGGGTACAGCCAGCAATTGGAGCAGGAATCCAGCAACAAAGAATAATAAGGTAATAGTTCGTTTCATCTTTTAGTTTTTTCCAAACGATAAATCGTTCGACAATTCGTTGACATCATCACACCGACAAGGGAATTTCTCACGAAGAGCTTGCCCAGCCATTTGTATACCCTTGCAAAGACCTTCAGCATAACGGTTCTGAATGAATTCAGCCAGCACCACTTCTTTTATCTCATTCCAAAAGTTTTCGGGAGTTACCTGATTGATGCCGGCATCGCCCAGAATGGCAAATTTACGGTCGTTTACAGAAAGATAAAACAACACTCCATTTCTGAGGTCTGTACGATGCATCTTCAGTTTTTCGAAAAGAAAAGCTGCCCTATCCAGCACATCGCCGTGGCAATTGCTTTCGATATGCACCCTTATTTCTCCCGATGTTTGAGTTTCAGATTCGCGTATTGCACCGAGTATGCGATCCTTTTCTTCCTGAGCAAAGAATTGTTCTGGCTTCATCTGGCATTTTATTTTCTAGTTTCTTTTTCGTGAAAACAATGGTAGGCACGAAAACAAAATAATTATTCGTAATGAATGGGGAATTATATTAATTAAAACCCAATCAAGAAGGTAGGATAAAATTAAGCATGCGACCTAAAATTCTACGACCGGAGCTTCTGCTGCTGCTTCCTCAGACTCGAAATATCCCTTTTGTTCGCGTCCGCCAAAAAATATGTTTCGGGGGAATTGTTTCACGTAGGTATTGTAGGTTCGAACAGTATCGTTGTATTTTAAGCGTTCCACGCTGATTCGGTTCTCGGTGCCTTCGAGCTGGGCCTGAAGTTCAAGAAAATTCTGATTGGCCTTTAAATCAGGATATTTCTCAACTACCACCATCAGCCGGCCAAGTGCTGATGAAAGTGCTCCTTGTGTTTGCTGAAACTGCGCCAATGTATTGGCATCCAAATTCGTAGGGTCTACAGTCACTGAGGTGGCTTTGGCACGCGCTTCAATTACCTGGGTAAGTGTTTCCTGCTCAAAATCGGCATAGCCCTTTACCGTGTTCACAAGATTAGGAATAAGATCAAGCCTGCGCTGATAGGCGGTTTCCACGTTAGCCCATTGAGAGCTTACGGTTTCTTCCATACTTACAACTTTGTTGTACATTCGCATATAGGCCAGACCAATAATAACCCCTAAGAGTAAAAATACACCAATTATAGAGGCTACTATAATTAAGGTTAAATTCGATTTTTTCATGTTTTATTTATTATTTTTTTTTGATTAGGCAAAAATAAGATATTGGCGCTAAGGTAACAAACATCTGGCTATTTCGTAAATAACCACATCGAAGGTTTACCTGTTTTTTTATTTTATTCTGTTTTATTTTGAAATAAGCCCTCAGGAATCATTTTTTGTGGCACAATTTTAGTAAAACACACTGCGTTTGAGTGTAACTTTAATCAAATTCTAAACTCTATCGAACATGAAAATGCTAAAAATAATCACCGCGGCACTCTTGGTATCAATGAGCATGAGTTGCGAAAATCTGCTGAACGATCTTACCGATGAACAAATTGCCCTGGAATTGGAGGGACAATGGTCGGTAGATGAATCCTCCATAATCTACAAGGCAGCTTTGCAAAGTCAGACTGTTTTTATTTCTGTGTCCGAATCGAACCCCACACAGATTTTAATTGAAAATTTCTATGGCTTAGGAAATAGTTCGGTGGCAGTTGGAAATGTAGTTGGCTACCAGGTGCAACTTCCAGACAATCAATCACTCACAGGCGGTTTCACTATAGTGCAAGGCGCCGGCACAATCGATAAGAATCTAAAGAAAATTGAATGGAACTTCTCAATAGACGATGGCAGTGGAGAAGTAGATCAGGTGGAGGCAACTTATACCCTTTTAGATTGATTTTATCCTGATTTTTTTGTAACTTATTGGCAGGTTTCATAAATCCCCTGCCATGGAAAGCAAAGAAATCAAACCACATTACGGAACTATTCTGGTTCCGGTAGATTACTCCGATTGTAGCGTGTTGGCTTGTCGTTATGCCGCAAAAATTGCAAGCAAATCAAAAGGCAAGATCTTTCTTTTTCATGCGTTTTACTCGCCCGCATTCGACATGATCGAGCTTACGGGAAGCCTTAATACGCAGCAGCAACTGAGAGAAGATGTCACTGAAAAACTTATCGAGGGAGAACAAGAAGAACTCAATCGTTTTATCGACAAAATTCTTACTTATAAGGAGTTTCAGAATTTCTCGCCGTCCGACATTTCTTCGACACTTAAGCCAGGCTTGGCCAGAGATGAAATTATTTCGTTTGCCAACCAGTGTGAAGCCTCCATGGTAATTATGGGAACCCATGGCGCCCACAAAAAAAATGTTTCTATTCTAGGCAGCATCACCGAACATGTTATTATGAAACTAAAATTACCTGTGATCGCTATACCCGAAGAATATACTTTCGTTGGCGAAGAAAATATGCGCAAACTGGTTTACCTAACCGATTATGACGAATCGGATTTTGCTTCGATAAAGTACCTGATGCAATTTGCCGATCTTTTTCAAATGACTATCCATTGTATTCATCTGGCAATAAAAGAGGATAAATGGGAATCCTTAAAAATGGAAGGGTTGAAAGAGTATTTCAAAAAAGTCTATGGTAAAAAGTCGGTGCAATGCCAGATTATCCCTGAGTCAAATAGTTTGTTGCAAACCCTCGACGACTTTGTGGTTAATAACAATATCAATCTGATTGCCCTCACGCATCGAAAAAGAAAACTGCTTGAAAAAGTATTCAAACCCAGTGTAACAAAGAAAGTTTTTTACCATACGAATATACCCCTTATGGTATTCCACGAATAAAGATTTGAGATGCTATACCATGAAATGGGCTTCCCAAAAAACCCAGGCTAAAATCACAAAGCGCAAAAACCGGGTTAAAGAATATAATAAATACTTTTTAAACGAATATTTCACAGAGCCTACCAACATGGCCACACCAGAAAAAGGAACAGGGGTTAGGGCAGCAATAATTATTAAATAGAAGCCGAAGGCATCCAGTCGTTTTTGAATATTGCGAAGCCATCGTTTTCTAAGATAGCGATAAAAATAGGTGCCATTCAGGTACCGGCCAATAAAGTAACCAGAAACTCCTCCCAAATAAGAAATTGCTGATAATAACGCAACCATTGCAACAAAACTGGATGTACTTTCATACCTAAGTGCCCAGATTATAAAAACTTCTGGAGGAATAATTCCGACAACAACTTCTGAAACCATGAAGATAAATAACATGATTGCCTCTCGATCGAACAGGGGTTGTAACCAGCTAAAGAAATCAACTTTCACGTAGTGAGCAATAATATAATAAACTACCACAAAAGCCAGCAGCCAGAGAAAGCCTGCCAGAGAATTACGGAGTATATAGTTCTTATCGTTCATTTTACTTTATAACTGTCCCGAACTAATCATTACTAATGCGCAACCTAATACAACCTCTATCCGGTTTTTTTCAAGAATATCCTGAAACTCCTGGTTCTCGGTTCCGGGGTTAAAAATAACCCGTCGGGGATTTAGTTTAACCAGATAATCGTAAAAAGGCGGTTGATTTCTTGTGCCTATGTAAAGTAGTATGGTATCTACAGCTTTTAAAACTGGCATACCGGTTATTACAGGCACATCTAAAATGGTTCCTTCTCTTAGCCCGATTGCTATAACACTGTGGTTATGCCTAACAAGACTTTTTACAGCTTTGTTCGAATGCCTTGCGGGATTAAGACTTGCACCAAAAACCAGATAGGTTGGCATAAATAGTGTTTTATTATGCCAAGTTCATCAATTAATTTTTATTAAGCAATACTACCGCGTATGCCGATATACCTTCTTCGCGACCAACATACCCTAGTTTTTCGGTAGTAGTTGCTTTGATTCCTATATCTTCAGGAGACAGGTTCATAAGCTTTGCGAGGGTTTGCTGCATAGCAGGAATATATTCTTTCACCTTAGGGCGTTGTAGACAGATTGTGCTGTCGATGTTGCCAATTTGATATCCTGCCTCATTTATCAGACCTAAAGTTTTTTTAAGCAAAAGTTTGCTGTCGATGCCCTTAAAATCCTCAGAAGTATCCGGAAAATGAACTCCTATGTCGCCAAGGGCAGCAGCACCTAGCAAGGCATCGCAAATGGCATGGATTAGCACATCGCCATCGGAGTGGGCTACAGGTCCTTTCTCATGTGGAATAGAAACTCCCCCCAGCACAAACTTCCTACCCTTTTCTAACTGATGTACATCGAATCCAATTCCAACTCTCACTTTCATGCTTACTCGAATTTAAAGCCGAGGGTAAATCGCATAGTATTGGAAAGTGGGTTATTCTGACCTCCTTGTGTAGGAAATAAATAGGAGAAATCGAGCGAAAACACATTCAAATGAAGCCCCACACCTGTTGTAAAATACTTTCTGTTTCCTTTGTTTTCGTTTTCGTAGAAATATCCGGCCCGAATGGCAAATTGTTTCATATACCAGTATTCCACACCAAATGACCACATAATCTCCTGCATTTCTTCTTCAAAACCACCCGGAGCATCGTAAAACGATTTGAACATCCCTTCCATGGTACCCATGTTGGTTGTATCGTTTAAAGGCACAAGCAATTTGTTTAAATCGAGTGTGCCAGCTATTGAGTTATACTCATCGATTTCCATCTCGTACCGACCACCTACGCGCAGGTTGGTGGGAATAAACTGACTTTCGTTGTCTTCGGAGTATGTCATCTTGGTACCTATGTTGGAAATATTTACACCCCAGGCATAGGTTGCATCGTATCCGCCAACATTAACGGGTTTTTGAAAATAGGTTGAAATGTCGGCAGCAAATGAAGTGCCTGGTTCGTATTGTGCTCCTCCGGCAAGACCTGTACTGCTGGTTCCTGCAGCTATGTCGGAGTAAATAAAGCGAAATGCCAAACCACCACTAAAATATTCTGAGAATGCACGGGAATAGCCGGCATCCAGAGCAAACTCATGAGGTCTTATTGTGCTGCCGGTTTCTTCCCCTTCATTATCCAGCTCTATTATTTCCCCCAGATTAAAATACCGTAAACTCGCACTCACGGCCTGATCCCTTCCAAACTTCTTATATCCCGAAAGGTAGAGAAGGTTTAAATCTGTAACTCCCAGGCTTCGAAGCCATGGCGTGTAGGAAATAGCAAAACCAAACTCTTCTTTTAAGGTGACATATTTAGCCGAATTCCAGTGTTGCGAACTAAGATCGCCCGATGTGGAAACCCCGGCATCGCCCATGGCTCCTGATTTGGAATCAGGCGCAATGGTTAAAAAAGGAACCGAAGTACGAATCACCGTGTTCGAAACGTCCCGGCCATCGGAATCCTGTGCAAACGAATATGTTAAACCTATACATAATGAAATACCTAATGCAAATAGCTGCTTTATCATGGTCTGTTTTAATTTTAAAGTGCGAATGTAAAAAATTTAATTAGTAAACGACTCTGTCAGGGAATTATTATAAGGCTTCCGGATTTTATTCCTTCCGAGCCATCGGAAGTGCTTACCCTCAGTTTGTAAGGATAAACTCCTGGTTCAATTTTATTTAACCCCATGCTCTCAATATCCCAGTTAATGGGTTCAGAAACAAACCCGGTTTCATTATTATTTCGCTGTAACTGATGCACCATCCTACCACTGATATCGTAGATATCGATGTACACTCTATGTTCTTGTCCGGCTTTGTTGTGGGTATACTGAAAAGTAGTATTAATGTTGGCCGGATTCGGATAGTTAACCAGTGTGCTTATTACAGTGTTGGGAGATGATTCCACATAGAAATTCAGGTTTTCGTAAGATGAATTATTATAGATATCCCAAACTTTCAGGCTGATAGTATGTGGGCCACTTTCCAGATTGGAAAGGGGGTAACGAACAGTGCCTCGCTGATAATCATCAAGTTCACTTTCGAAATAATCGTTTAACATATAGCTTTTCGAGTAGTCTTCGTCGAGCAAAGCTACCAGATCGTGTCCTATTCCAATGCCTGTTGTGTTAATTCCATTCTGGTCGAACAAACTAGCAAGCAGTATTGGATTTGGATCGGTAACACCTCCATCGATAAAACTCCAATCGTTCATGAATAAGGCTATTTCGGGTCCATCGAAATCAATCTCAGAATTCGAAGAAGTGCCTCCAATGATAAAATCTGAATATTCGCCCTTTGCATCAAGTTGCCCATTTTCGGCATAAAACGATATTTTTCCTGTGCCAAAAGTATAGACTATGTCTTTGGGTATTTTAAATTTTACGCTAAACCTTCCATTGCTAACTGTTGCTTTTCCTCTAAAAAGAAGCCTATCCTGTAACTTGAAATCTATTTTCTGAATACCATCGTTTCCATTGGTAGTAACTAAATAGGCTTTATCGAAGACATTTATATAAACAACCCCATTAAATCCATTTATGAGTGTGCTGTCGTCGAAAGTTACACATCCTGACACGGTTACCTCGTTGAGGGCATTCAATGTATCGGAGAAATTGTTTACAGAGATTCCATTGATTGAATCGACAAGCACCTTATATTCGCCATGCATCAGACGTAAAGCAGGGTCGCCAAGCAAAGTGAACTTTAATGTATTTTCCTTCGAAGCAATTACATTGTTCTTCGAATGACGCAGAATATCTCCCAAGCGATAAGGATTTCCCTGGTAATCTTTCCGGAATACATTGGTATATAAGGCTTCGCTTAACGCCACGTTGCTGCTTTGATAAACCAACCGAGTTGTTGTAAGCAAAGCGATGGCTCCACCTTTTGGGTTAAGCAATGCGGCCTCACCAGCCGAAATCTTTCGGGCATACTGCGATCCGGTGATACTCACATTGTCGTAACGACTCAATTGGCAGGTTGCTGTAATAAATAAGGGGTAATAAGGTGCATTTTTAAGGTTTTCAAAATCAGTCTTCTTGAGCACCTGTTCCTGTGTAATACCATTTTCTCCACCATGACCCATATAGTTAAATATGAGCAAGCCCTTGTTAAACACATCCTGCAACAACAATTCAACTTCTGGATAGGAAGCTCCGGTAGAAGAACTTATTTGCTTGTAGGCATCGAGGTAAATTTTATAAATATTAATAGCCGAGGCTTCATCTTCCACCATTTCTGCCAAACCATCTGAATCGATCATAAAAACAGTATTATCCCAGCCGCTTTCACCATCGTCGCCTAAAAATAACATGCGGTTACGCCAATCGGCCATATTTTCTGCTGCATAATATTCCTCAATTTTGTTTACCAGTGCTTGGGCCTCCAATTCATCCTTGCCATCGGAAACAACAGGAAAACGGCCTACACCAATATCCAATTTTCCGACAATGCCTCCTTCACCTGCCCCAAGAAAAGCGTAGAAATCGTCTGCCACATAACTCGATGTTGGTTCTAAAGAACTAACCGATTGGTAGGTGGGAATATAATTAGGATTGATGTTATTAATTGTGCGGTTATCAAAAGAACCATCGCCAAACAAAAGCAGGTATTTAAGAGAATCGGCGATTGAGGATTTTTCGAAGAGCATTCTGGCAAAATTACGAATAGCAGCTGCATCGGGTTTACCAGAAGAAAATTCGTTATAAACCTGCTGGGTTGTAACCACTTCTACACTCATTTGGTCCTTGGTTCGATGAATATCAGCAAGCTGTTCAGCCTGATTAAGAAATGCCGGATGCGTTACAATTAAAAAAACCGGAGTCGACAAGGCATGCAAATTTTGATTCATTGTCCAACCTACATCCTGAAGCTTTGAATCGGTATAGGTTGGCGAAGGAAAGCTGCCGGAATATTTAATAACAAGGTACTCGCGCAATTCCTGACTTTCTGCTATAAAACTTAATTGCGTACCATTTAAAGTAGTATTAAGTTTAAATATCTCAGTTGGACTTGTAATATCCCAAACCTGATAAGCTGTTGTGGCGTTTTGTAAGTTGAATCGGGTTACATTGCCTAATCCCACTGTTTCATGATCCCGAAAATAAAATTCATCGCCTTCAATCCGGAGCTGGCAACGTGCCTGCATTCTTATATAATCGACATAAGCCCTGGAATTCGGATCGTTTGCACTAAACTTAAAGTTAACACTCAATTGCTCAGAACTGGAAGAAAACCCTGTTGAAGTAGAACTGGCACGGGCATAGGTAGCTTCGGCATCGCTTATATTTACGGGTGAAAAGAACATGCTTGAAAGAAAATTACCATTTGCGTAGACCTCCACAGTTTGCGAGTTTTCAGATCGAACAGCCACCATGGTTTCAAGTAAAACCGGATGCTCTGCTACAATATTTTTTGCCACGAATTGTTTTGTGAGCTTATCGCCGGTAATCTGATCACCAAACCACAATCTGCCTGAATTAATCAGGTTAATTTCTTCTTCTTCGTAAAAGTCTGTCCAATCGTAAGTCGATTGATCAAAGTTAGGATTAAGACCTGCATCGCTTCCTGATTGAATACGTTTACCAGGACCGAATGAGGTAGTGAGAAAATAATAATTGGCGAGTGTATAATCGTGCACATCTTGTCTAAAATTTTGGTCGGATGGGTTGTAATACATGCCTTTAACCCCTTCGGCATAAAAAAGGTAGTAATCGTCAGCGCCAAAATCCGCATCGTTACTTGAATAAATGGCTAGTTCCTCCAGATCGTCGATAAAGGCATCGTTTACTTTTTCCGATAATTGGCGACCATTACCAGCATAAACTCTTATGTTTTCGGGTGTTTCAAAGCCAATATTTTTTAGGTCGTTGTAACTAATCCGATAGATTCCTGACTCAGAGATTTTAACTTTATACCACTTACCGGAGGATAAAACTGAGGTAGTTTTAAAACTTTGCTGCCCAAAAACAGTGAGAGGCAGTATGGTCAACAAAATAAAAAACGTTTGTCTGAAATTCATTTTATTATAGGTTATCGACGTCATTACTTAATAAAACAATATTTTTAACGTTAGTTTCATTTATATATTGCTATTAACAAATGATTAGCATACGGTGTCTTTTACTTGCATTTATTTTTTTTGTTCCAGGCAGCAGAAAGCTATTGGCGCAGAACTATTTTGTGTCTAATCTTTACCATAACCTTGTTTTTTCCAATCCGGCTTATGCTCTATATACCGATTTTTCTACTCTACAATTAAACTACCGCAACCAATGGCCCTCGAGCACGCAGTACACCAGTTACGGTGCTGCCGGCTTTTATGTGGCAGAAAATCTCAATAGTAGTTTCGGTGCTATCGTCAATTACGACAACGAATACCAGGGAACCTTTACCCGCACTGCATTTGGCGGCAACTATGCTTATAAAATGCAGACTGGGCATCGAAGCCATCTGTTATTTGGCCTTCAGGCCTTTTATAACCTGGCTGCATCGAATTACTCAGGCCTGACCTTTGAAAATCCTGCTGCACCAGTGCCAGCAAACCAACAAAGCAGCTATACCTCAATATCTAGCGGAATTGGCATTTTATTGAACGAAGAACATTTTTTGGGTGCTTCGGTCATCAATCTTTTGCCAACAGCAGCAAATTTATCAGAAGATTTACAAATCCAGTTAAGCTACCGGGGAATAATCCGACCACGAGGATATTACAACGAATTGCATTATGAACCACTGGTAAATATTAGCTCCAATTTAATCGAAACCGAGGCTTTATATGGCATGTCGGTAGTTTATTCAGGCTTAAAAGGCGGATTAATCATTCGCCAAAATATGTTTCGCGTGAATGCGTTAATAATTTTGTTAGGAATTTCTTTTGAAAACTATCAATTTGTTTATACCAATGATATAAATTTGTCAGGAGTGGTTTCTGTGAATCCAAAAATGGCAGCACATGAAGTAACTTTTTTAACAAAAATTAAGTATAAAGCAAGAAGTAAACGAAAGGGGGCAATAAAATGTCCCGATATTTAGTTTTAAAGGAAAATAATTGTAATTTAGTAAGTAAAGAACATAAAACGTTTTATCATGAAATTTAAGCTGTCTGCTTTTGCAATTGTTGCTATCCTGGCTGCGATTCTAACCTCGTGTGGTGGCGGTAAAGGTAAAGGAGTTTCTTCTACCACTAACTGGCAATACAACGATCCAGATAATGGTGGTTTTGAAGTAATTAGCGCCAGTGAGCAAGAAACAGGTCCGGGACTTGTTTTAATTCAGGGTGGTAACTTTACCATGGGACGTGTGGAACAAGATGTGATGTACGAATGGAACAACTCACCCCGTCGGGTCACTGTTTCTTCATTCTACCTCGATCAAACCGAAGTGCGTAACGTCGATTATCGTGAATACCTGCATTGGATTTCACGCGTTTTTGTCGATTATCCCCAGGTATACCGCAACGCTTTGCCCGATACACTTGTTTGGCGCAGAGCAATGGCTTACAACGAACCATATGTACAATACTATTTCCGTCACCCCTCATACAACGAATACCCTGTTGTGGGAGTTAGCTGGCTGCAGGCTACCGATTATTGTGCATGGCGTACCGACCGTGTGAATGAAATGATACTGATCCGGGAAGGAGTTCTCGAAGCGGATCCAAACCAGATAAACGAAGAAAACTATAACACAGAAGCATATCTTGCCGGACAATACGAAGGTGTTGTACGTCAGAATCTTCCAAGTCTTGATCCTAACAAAGATACCAGACGCGTTATGCTTGAAGATGGTATCCTTTTACCAAAATACCGCCTTCCTTCCGAAGCTGAATGGGAATTTGCTGCCCTGGCTCTTATTGGTAATTCATACGAAGAAAGGGTTTACGAGCGTCGTATTTATCCCTGGAATGGTCATCACCTAAGACAGGATATGAAAGAAAATCGTGGCGAGATGCGTGCCAACTATGTTCGCGGACGTGGTGATATGATGGGTGTTGCCGGCGATTTGAATGACAAAGCTTCTATACCTGGTGAGGTTAATTCTTATTGGCCAAACGACTATGGTCTTTACAACATGGCTGGTAATGTAAACGAATGGGTTCAGGATGTATATCGTCCACAAACTTTCGAAGAATTTGACGAGTTTAACCCATTCCGTGGTAATGTATTTACTCAACTAAAACGTGACGAAGAGGGCAATATCGCAGAGAAAGACAGCCTTGGCCGCTTGCAATACGTCGAAGTTCCCGAAGAAGAAGCTATCAATCGCTGGAACTATAAAAAAGCCGATTATCGTAACTACCGCGATGGCGATCATGAGTCGAGTATCATTGAAGGTGGCGACTGGTACGGCGGTTCAAAAGAACAACAAAGAGGTTCTAGCCGTATGTATAAACTTGCACCCGGCGACGAAGGTTCTCTTATTTCCGACAATACCCGCGTTTACAAAGGCGGTTCGTGGAGAGACAGGGCCTATTGGTTAGCCCCTGGAGCCCGCCGTTTTCTAGACGAGAAATCATCTCGCGATGACTTAGGCTTCCGTTGTGCTATGGTACGTGTTGGAAGTCCTGCAGGACAAAAATAATCTCTGCTTAGAAAATATTGAGGGTGTTTCATCGATTTGAAACACCCTTTTTTTTGCCCTTCTTCCTATTTCCAAAGGTGAAATTCGAAATAACCATTCAAAATAAAGTTTAAAAAAGACTCTACTTATCTCTGAGGCATGATTGAACTTCTCTATAAGAAACTCGAAGATGCAGACTTTAAAGTTTCTACCGATACACGAAAAATTACTCCCGGGTCGCTTTTCTTTGCATTAAAGGGTGAACAGTTTGATGGCAATCAATATGCTTCTGATGCCCTGCAAAAAGGAGCTTTGGCGGTGGTGATTGACAATCCGGCATACCTTGCGGATGGATGCATCCTTGTAAGCGATTCGCTGATAGCCTTGCAGGAGCTAGCTAGAACCTATCGACAGAAACAACATTTTAAAACCCTTGCCCTTACAGGATCAAACGGAAAAACAACTACAAAAGAGTTAATTCGTTCTGTATTGGAAAAAAAATATAAATGCCACGTTACCAAAGGAAACTTGAATAATCATATCGGGGTTCCTCTTACCATTCTGTCGGCGCCAAGAGATACTGAAATACTCGTAACCGAGATGGGGGCCAATCATATCGGTGAAATTGAACAACTCTGCCGAATTGCACTGCCTGATATGGGATTAATAACCAATATCGGGAAAGCACATTTAGAAGGATTTGGTGGCATTGAGGGAGTAATAAGGGCAAAATCTGAGCTTTACCAATTCCTTATGCAACAAAAGGGCACCATTTTTCTGCACGAAACCGATCCACTACTTAAAAACCTTTTAAAAGACTATGCAAACATCGTTACATACGGTACACCTGCATCAGCCTGCTATTTGAAAGAATTCTTTACCCGGGAGAATTTATCGCTTAATTTATCGGTGAATGGTAAGGATTACACGCTCAATACAAATTTGTTTGGCAATTACAATGTACCCAACCTACTGGCAGCATTACGAATAGGCCTGTTCTTTGAGATACCCATTGAAGATTGCCTCGTAGCATTGGCAGACTATAAGCCTGAAAACAATCGCTCGCAGTTTATTCAAACTGCAAAAGGAAACAGCCTTATAGCAGATTGCTACAACGCCAATCCGAGCAGCATGAAAGTTGCTATTGAAAGTTTCCAGAACCTTCCTTCACCTCGTAAGATTCTTATCTTAGGAAGCATGAAAGAACTGGGAGAGGATTCTGAACAGGAAC
Organism: Bacteroidales bacterium; assembly: GCA_035913795.1. Taxonomy (GTDB): domain Bacteria; phylum Bacteroidota; class Bacteroidia; order Bacteroidales; family UBA10428; genus UBA10428. The sequence continues at coordinate 1,064 of JAMIIA010000061.1, read as the reverse complement.
ATCTGACTCTTCTTAATCAGGCCAGGCTGATGAACCTGAACGAATGTTTTCTGGTGGGTGAAGAGTTTTCGTTGCTTAAATTGAATAAAGAAAAATACTTTTCCGATACACCTGACTTAACCGAATACCTCAAAAAAAGCCCGTTAGAAAACAGTTTGATTTTAATAAAAGGTTCGAGGGCGAATCAATTGGAGCGGATAATTGAGTTTTTATGAGAGTATTTTAACTTAAGTGCATCATCAATTTCTTTAAACAAACGAATCGGCAGCATGGGTTTTATGAGGCATTTATGAAAACCGATTTTCTGGCAATATTCCTGATCCATTCGCATGACGTCGGCAGTATAAGCCATTACAATCGTTTCTGGTTGAGAGGCTAATAAATTAATTGCTACCTCATATCCGTTTGCCAAAGGCATTACAATGTCGATAAGAGCTAGGGAAATGGAATGTTCGTTTGTAAGCTTAATGGCTTCCAAACCGTTGTAGGCATGAAGAAGATGAGCTCCGGTATTTCTGAATGATTTCTCCAGAAGAAGATGGCTATATACATCATCATCTGCAACCAGAAAGGTAAAACCAGTCCAATCAAACTTTACGTTGTTCAAAGCTGTAAGCATATTAAGCGACAAAAAAGCTTAGTACCAATTTTGTCTGAAATAGTGAATCAATCTTGGAACTTAAGACTTGCCCACCCAACTATTTCCTTTACCTGATACAACCCGGCAATAACTCTTACTCTCTTCGCATCAACAGGTGTGAAATCGAATCCACATAAAATCATTCTGCACTTTAGGCGGCGAAAGATAGAACTATTATAAAAATAAAACCAAAAAATTATTTTTCGTTTGTCAAAAATATTCGTAAATAGTCGTCCCTTAAAATAGCATTATATTATTGTATATTAACATGTTATGTTGATAATTTTCACTAAAAAGGCGATATAATTTGCAAGGAATTTGATAATTTGCTGAAAAGCTTTGCAAAATGGTAGCAAAAACAGAAAGACATCCCCAACTGAGCATCTTCAGAACCCCGTTGAAACAGTTTATTAATTTGGATCAT
>JAMIIA010000060.1:0-6772 GCA_035913795.1 Bacteroidales bacterium | reverse complement strand
GCCCAGGGGCGATACACTCAGAACTGGCACTGGTGCTGTTGGACAATCGCCCGGACAGGCATCGTACCACAATTTGGTGTTAAAGTCGTACCAACCATCCGTGGTGCGGGTAAGGTCAGCGGTTTTTAAGCTCCCGCCATTATTGATTACTATGCCTGGTTGTACACTTTCTTTAATGGTGTATTTGTACCACGATGAACCCTGTTCGCGTTCCATGTCTACGCCTGGCCAGTTCCAATTGGGTAAAGTTCCTTTGGTGGCCCAGTTAAATAAATAGATGTTTACATCGCTCCAGTTTGCTGTGTTTTTGAAGTGTACTGTCAGCTCCTTAATCTCTCCAAAACTATAAGTACGACTCACCACATCTGACTGATTGCTTTTCGAATCAATGGCAATAGCCTTTAAATTGGTATTCTTAAAAAGCTTCATTGTACCCGAATACCTTGCGGATTCTTTTGTCGGTACGGTACCGTTGGTAGTATAATAGATATTCACAGACGCACCTGCAGCAGTAGTTGTAGCATTCATGTTAACCTCAATGGTGTCGGAATAATGTCCATCCTGAGGAGTTATTCCGAGTGTTACCTTATCAGAGGAACGATACTGTCCGACATACACATGCTGAATCGGAGTTTTAAAGACATTGCCCTTTTTATCTGTTGCTTCCACGTAATAATCAACAAGTACATTAGACAATCCCTTGATCTCGGCATAACATAAATCGGCAATTTCGTCGGGGAGAATAAAAAAATCAATATTGGGGTTGTTGGTTACATTTCCTTTCGGGAAAGTTTTTTGAGTCATAGAAAGCTCCGACCAATCAGCTACACCCTCACCACCTGCATAGGTATCGTTTGCATTGTCAGAAAGTGGATTTATTCCATCGTCATCGGTACGGTATTTAAGCACTACCGACTGCAACCCACTCACATCATATGCAAAGGTCCACACATGAAAATCGGAAGAACTCTGGGTTACTTTGTATTCATAAATAGGTCCGAATTCTTCTCCACCTGGATTATAAGGAAAGCGCTGTGGAATAAAAACGGTAGGGCTTGTGTGGTCAGAACCCGCATGTTTGCTGATTTCTTTTTTGGCAAACGAAATGGCATGATTGCCTGCCAATGACTGTTTGACCTCCATATCGCGGCTATCGCCATAATACATATAACAACTCGCCAGCGAAGGAAGGAAAAAATGCCAGGCCTTTTCCGCATCGCTTGCAGATGCATCAGGATAAATTATCCTGGCAATATTGGTTCCGCCAGCCAGGTCTTCTGCCATCCATACAAAATTTTCTGCAGCAGTGATGACGGCAAAATTACGGGCATCTTCAGTCCAGCCATCGGGATTAAAGCGATAGTTGGTTTTATCGTACAAAGGCCAAAGCCAATTGATAAACTGAGGATGTCCCCAATCATTCTCGGCATTCACCCAAGATCCGTCTTCGACTCTTACTACATCATGCTCCGGAACCGGATGATCATTTAAAAATTGTTGAATGGTAGTAGGCGAATAACCTTTACTGGCAGCAGCCTGAGTAAAATTTGGCACTGCTTCCTGGTAGTAGCTGCTTCCGCCACCCCAATTATTGTCACCATCATGAGCCAGCAACACAATGGAAGGTTGTGCCGGATTAGTGAAAGGTGCTATATGCGCATCGATCAGTCCTGTTCCCTGAGCCGAGTATCCATCTTTATAACTTAAAATATCGTCCATTGGCACAACATCTATTTTATATTCAATGCCAGTTTCAGGGTCGACATATTTCGCCTTGTGTGCCTGGTAACTATAGGGTGCAGCATTGGTTCCTCCCCTTCCATCTTCTGTTGCACTCCAATAGTTAACTCCCTTGGTTGATACCTTATCGGCTCGGTTCGGAGGTGAGATATTGCACACATTTGTTCCATAGCTGAGAGGGAAATCATCGAGTGTGCGCGAAAGGTGACTGTTGGCAACAATACTCCACTCAAAACCCTCCTGCACCAATACCTTAATAATTCTTTCCGAGAAAGAACATTCGGCAGGCCAATACCCTTTGGAATAGGGACCTCCAAAATTTTCAAGAGAGATGTGCTTATTGGCTTGAAGCTCTTTCGCCAGAGAGCGCTCGCTTATTAAGGGCGACAGAGCATGGTGGAATGTAAATCCGACCATATCAAGGCGAGGAAATCCATCGGATGTTTTCCAGCCTTTGCCCTCACGAAAATAATTCTGCCAGCCTGTTTTATAGCCAAAATAGTTGGCTGCGGCCAGGCTATTTACATTTTCCATGAGGCAACCCGAATAATTCACCTGAGCACCTGCGTCTGGCAGATGCTTGATTAGATCAACCGAGTTACGGGGTGCCCATTGATAAGCATTTACACGGTCGGCTTTACCAAATACTTCATTTTGAAAATCGTGCATAGGATGGGCTTTGCCATCACTGTAAATATTGCCCCCACTATTCAGCAGGTCGTATGATTCGCGCACTACCTGATACCTGTTAGGATTCAACTGGCTCTTTTCGGGCCAATAAATAGGCTGTTGCATGTGCCACAGATAGGTAGTATGTACCTGGGCAAAAAGGTTACCTGCCAAAAAGAGTAGTACAGGCAACAAATTAAATTTTTTCATAGATATGTTAGTTAGGGTTAAACTGCTACGCACATTGCTTCACCAGCAATTTTTACTCTTGTAATCAGCTGAAGAGAGGCTACAAACAAGATAAATTATTAAAGATGCTTTAGAAGAGAGCGTTAACGTGCCCAAGGTATTGATTATCCTGTGCTGGCGGGAGGAATATAAATTCGGATATGTCCTATATTCAGTTTAGGCATTGAAATTCAATATTTTATACTCATTCGACCAGAAGACCAATCTTTACTTAATATTAAAATCGGCTTAAATGTGTCAGGTATCAATTTATAGCTCGCTACCCGGCACTTCTGAAACCATTTGAGGAGTGCCAGAAAAAAAAGAAGCTACTCCGAAAGGGAATAGCTTCTTTGCATAACTCTTTGCGTGTATTTATTCACTGCGTATAGCCTGAATTAAATCGGCTTTAATGTCGTCGAGGTGTTCAATGCCTACTGAAAGCCTGAGCATTCCTGGTTCAACTCCCGTTGCCTTCTGCTCGGCAAGGCTTAATTGCTCATGGGTTGTGGTACTGGGGTGAATAATGAGGGTTTTGCTATCGCCAATATTGGCCAGGTGACTTATTAGTTTCACTCCATTTACAATTTTTTCGGCTAATACAGTGCCTCCTTTAATTTTGAAAGTTAGTACGCCTCCAAAACCTCTTTTAAGGTACTTTTGGGCTATTGAATGGTAAGGACTGGTTTTAAGTCCTGGATAGTTCACCTTTTCTACCCAATCCTGCTCTTGCAGCCATTGCGCCATTGCCAGGGCATTTTGTGTGATACGGTCCAAACGCAAAGAAAGGGTTTCGAGTCCCTGCAATAAAAGAAAAGCGTTAAACGGACTCAGTGCATTTCCATAATCGCGTAATCCCTCTACCCTGGCCCTGATAATAAAGGCTATGTTGCCAAACTGGCTCTCCGCACCAAAAACATCCCAAAAACGCATTCCATGATAACCTTCTGATGGTTCGGTAAACATAGGAAACTTCCCATTGCCCCAATTAAAATTTCCACCATCTATAATTACTCCACCAATACTGGTTCCATGGCCACCTATCCATTTGGTTGCAGACTCTACTACAATGTTGGCCCCATGCTCCAACGGACGAAACAAGTAACCTGCTGCACCAAAGGTATTGTCAACTACCAGTGGTATTTGATGCTTTTTAGCTACCGAAGCAATCGCTTCAAAATCAGGCACATTAAACTGCGGATTTCCAATAGTTTCGATATAGAGGGCTTTGGTATTAGAATCGATCAGCTTCTCAAAGTCTTCAGCCTTATCCCCATCGACAAATTTTACTCCAATGCCAAGACGCTTAAATTGTACTTTAAACTGGTTATAAGTTCCACCATACAAATAGGAAGTAGAAACAAGGTTATCTCCCGATTCAAGAATATTGGTAAGCGCCAGAAATTGTGCCGACTGACCCGATGAAACTGCCAGGGCAGCTACTCCTCCTTCAAGTGCTGCCATCCGTTTTTCAAAAACATCGGTAGTGGGGTTCATAATTCGTGTGTAGATGTTCCCAAACTCCTGTAACCCGAAAAGTCTCGCAGCATGGGCTGAGTCTTTAAAAACATAGGAAGTAGTCTGGTAAATAGGTACGGCACGCGAAAGTGTTTCGTCAATGTCATGCCCTGCATGCAATTGCAAAGTCTCGAAATGGTAAGATTGTGACATAATATTTATTTAAGTTGTTCAATAATTTGTTGTGAGCCTTTTGGCGCTTTTATATTATTTAAACCGATTAATCATACTTTGAATAATTCTTTACCGTGGTAAATAGTTTGACTCAAGCTGTTTAAATCCGATTTATGTTCAAAGAAAAACAATTTTTTAGAGAAAATAGCAGGAATAACAATATTTTTTCATACCATTCCTATCTTTTTTGTAGGTTATAGTAGTTGAATTTTTATTTGTATATACAAATATATATCATTATATTTGCGGTCATTATGCTATGCGATCGGAGTAAATATTGTGGATGTCTTTACTATTCGGCCAATGCTCTGGCAAGGATAATGACCAAAATGGCAGAAGAAGAGTTTGCTGTTACGGGTCTGGCCCCATCGTATGCCTTTTTGTTGATGACTGTAAATTCACATGAAGGTATTCAACCAAAAGAAATCAGTGGCATTATGCAGCTGACTCCTTCGACGGTAACCAGACTAATTGAAAAAATGGAACACCGGGGTCTTCTTACACGGCAAACTTCTGGCAAAAATACCGAAGTATACCCTACGGACTTAAGCAGGGAATTGGATAGCAAGATAAAGACTGCCTGGATGGGCTTGTTTCAGAGGTATTCAGCTCTTTTAGGCGAAGAATCAGGAAAAATACTCACAGAACAGATTAATAGCGCCATTACAAAACTCGAATAGAAAAGAACAACACAGAATAGATGGGCTTGAATGGCCCTTTTTTAAAAACCTTTTACTTGTATGTACAACCAATTAAAATGATCAATTATGAAAAACAAAAAAATTGGAATTATCGGATCGGGTATCGTAGCCCAAACACTCGGAAGTGGATTTGCAAAACATGGATTTGAGGTGATGCTCGGAACCAGAGACACTTCGAAATTAACAGAATGGAAGTCAAAAGAAAGCCAAAAAGTGCAGCTAGGCAGTTTCGAGCAGGCTGCAAAATTTGGCAACATCATTGTGCTGGCTGCAAAAGGTACAGTGGCCAAAGATGCATTGAAAATGGCCGGAGTTGCAAACCTTAAAGGAAAAACAATTATCGACGCCACCAATCCGATAGCCGACTCCGCCCCAGACAATGGGGTACTCAAATTTTTTACCAACCTCGACAAATCGCTTATGGAGGAACTTCAGGAAGCTTTTCCGGAAGCAAACTTCGTAAAAGCCTATAACAGTGTTGGTAGTCCGTTTATGGTTAATCCTCTCTTTAAAGAAAAACCCACCATGTTTATTGCAGGCAACAATGAGGCTGCGAAAAAAGAAGTGACCCTTATCAATGAATTATTCGGATGGGAAACAGAAGACATGGGTAGTGCCACCGGGGCCAGAGCCATCGAGCCATTGTGTATGTTGTGGTGTATTCCGGGATTGCGCGAAAACCGCTGGAATCATGCCTTCAGACTAATAAAGCTATAATCAGGGCAGAAATTTTAAGAAAAAAAACGAAAAAGCACATTTATAAACTTTAATACTTAACAAGATGTATGTAATAACAGGAGCCACAGGCAATACCGGCAAACCCATTACCGAAGCACTACTGGCAGCAGGAAAGAAAGTAAGAATTATTAGCCGAAGCGCGGATAAAGCAAAAGAACTGACCGACAAAGGAGCCGAACTTTTTTTAGGTGATACCTCTGACTCAGCTGTTCTCAACAAAGCCTTAAGCGGAGCTGAGGCCGTGTATGTAATGATTCCGATGGATTGGAAATCGAACAATTACACTTTGCACCAGGAAAAATATGCCAAAGCGATTGCGGAAGCCATTCGAATAAATGGAATAAAATACGTTGTCACACTCAGCAGTCAGGGAGCACATCTCGACAAAGACTCAGGAGTTGTTTTGGGACTTCACAAAATGGAACAAATCATCAATTCCATTGAGGGAATCAATGTATTGCACCTTCGTCCGTCTTATTTTATGGAGAATACCTTAGGAATGATAGGCCTTATTAAACAGGCTGGCATAATGGGCTCGCCCTTGAAAGCCAACTTACCAATGGATGTGATAGCCACCAGAGACATTGCTCAGTATGCAATAAAAAGATTATTGGCGCTTGATTTTAAAGATAAATCGCACCAGGATTTATTAGGGACACGAACCGTAAGCTATGCCGAAATGACGAAAGTCTACGGTGCAGCAATTGGAAAAAAAGACCTGCAGTATGTAGAGTTCTCTTTCGATGATTTTAAAAAAGCACTCATTGAAAATATGGGAACTTCGGAAAACGTTGCCGACAACTTCAATGCCTTTATCAAGGCAGCCAACGATGGCAAGGTAATGATCGCTAAACGCACGACTGAAAGCACTACCCCCACCGCCATCGAAGATTTTGCACACACATTTGCTTTCATCTATCAGCAATAAAAATAGTTCCAGCAATAGATGAGGCAGGGATAACGCTTGACGTTATCCCTGCTTTTTATTGATACAAAGTGGAACC
>JAMIIA010000059.1:0-24624 GCA_035913795.1 Bacteroidales bacterium | reverse complement strand
GCCCAGGGGCGATACACTCAGAACTGGCACTGGTGCTGTTGGACAATCGCCCGGACAGGCATCGTACCACAATTTGGTGTTAAAGTCGTACCAACCATCCGTGGTGCGGGTAAGGTCAGCGGTTTTTAAGCTCCCGCCATTATTGATTACTATGCCTGGTTGTACACTTTCTTTAATGGTGTATTTGTACCACGATGAACCTTGCTCTCGTTCCATGTCTACGCCTGGCCAGTTCCAATTGGGTAAAGTTCCTTTGGTGGCCCAGTTAAATAAATAGATGTTTACATCGCTCCAGTTTGCTGTGTTTTTGAAGTGGACTGTAATTCCTGCAGGTTCACCTACTTGTGCATCGTCTACATTAGAATAGTCAGAAAATGTACTTGAAGCACCTGTAGCCCTCACCCGGTAGTAGTATTTTCCGTCGGCAAGTCCGTTATTGGAATAACTCACCGTATTGGCAGGTAATGTTTGAATCAGGCTGTAACCAGAGGCTTCTACTATTGAACGCTCTACCTGATATCCGGTTTCGTTGGTTGCATTATCAACCCAGGTTAGTGCAACATTATTTGCCGACACTGTTGCCGATAGGTTTGTAGGAGTAGCAATACGGCTAGGGTCAATCGGTACACTAGTGAACAATTCCCACTGACCAGGTGCTAAATAATAGCTGGTTTGTCCGCTGAATACATAAGTCGGATAATCCTTGTTAAAATAGTTATACCAGGTGCCATTTTTTGTAAACCATGGCTTGATGGAAGCACCGGTAGTGCCAAAATTTCCAATGATTACCACATCCATAGAAGCATGCTTAAACCTGATCTGACGTACAGGACCAACCCCATTGTTGGCAATGGCATCGCCATTTTCATCAGTTTCATAATACCCTAAGGTAAAAACAGGGTTTTCCTTACGCAATTTTAATAGTCCTGCATACGTATTGTATAATTCTTTTCTACTGGCATCCTGCATGTAAGTGCTCCAATTAAAGGGCTTTACAGCAAGTTTACAATCATCGTTGTAAGCCACCGAACCATCCTGGCAGGTATAAAGGCTATAATTGCAGCCTTGTTCTTCGAACATCCAAAGCATTTTGGGACCAGGCACAGTAAAGAGAAATGCAGCACCCATTTCCATGCGGTTGGTCATGGTTTGTACATTGTTAAATTTTTGAGTCAGATCATAAGGTATTCTTTCTTCATCATGGCTCTCAGAGAAAATCATTCTGGTATCGCTCTGTGCCCCACCAAAAGACTGATTATACAAATCGTCACCTTTCAGGGCCTGGGTAAATTCGTAATGCAACTTTTTCCATATAAGCATTCCGTTGCCATAATTCACTAACTCATTTTCTTCTGTATCTTGCCCCCAGTGTTCGAGAATGATATAACAATCGTTTTTTACTTCCCATATTTTGCTAGCCATACGGGTAATGTTTGCTATGCGCGAAGCATCGTATTTACTCATATCGGTATCGTTTGTTGTCACTTTCTGAGTAAACCCTTTAGTAAAGTCGAAGCGAAAGCCGTCAATTTTATATTCTTCAATCCAGAATTTATTGACCATATCAAAGAAATCGCGAGTGTATTGACTCTCGTGGTTAAAATCGTTGCCCCAAGCAGTACTCTGGTGGGTAGCGGTTTCGTTGTACCAGGGGTTATTGGCTGCAGGCCTGTTTAGAGTAGAATTCCAATATAGACTAGCCAGTGGAGATTGATTCATGGTATGGTTATAAACCATGTCGATAATCACCGCCATGCCGTTTTGATGTGCCACATCAATTAATTCCTTCAGTTTGTTCTTTGGGCCGTACATTTTATCTACAGCTAAAAAGTGAGAGGGATTATATCCCCAACCCAGGTTACCATCGAATTCGTTTACTGGCAATAGTTCAATGGCATTAATTCCTAGTTTTTTTAAATAGAGCATAGAATCGATTACCGACTGGAAAGAACGTTGTTGGGTAAAATCGCGGATGAGCAATTCATACACCACAAGCTGATGCTGAAGGGGCCCTTTAAAGTTGGTAACTTGCCACTGGTATTTTGGTTGAGCAGTTTGAAATACGCTGGCCAGACCTTTTGTCTTGTCGGTCCACGAAATTAAATTCGGATAGTTGGCTGCTGGGATCAGCGGATCGTTGTATGGATCCAGAATCTTCTCGGCCAGAGGGTCGGAAATACGAATGGTGCCATCGACCAGGTATTGATAAATATACTCCTGGCCAGCCGTTAGGTTGTTTAGCTGAATCCAGAACCTTTTACCATCTGGTGTTTTATTCATTTCCAATAAACTCCAGCTGTTAAATGTACCTGTAACTTCGGCCTTAGTCTTGCCTGGAGCAAGAAGAACGAGCACTACAGTATTGTCGTTGATGTAATTGATACCATCTGCCACACCGGCAGGTAGCGGGAGAACTGCTGCATAGGCTGCAGGTATTATCAGCGATGTGCCAATAAAGAAGATTACCGCAAAGCCTAGTAATCGTGTAAAACGCTTCATAATTAGTTAAGTTTAAAATGTTAGTTGGGTTATTAACCTTAATGGAGTTGCCTGGCTGGGTTAAACCTAGCTTGTCCAAAAAAAATTCTGCACCAAGATATAAGTGATTAGTCAGTCCATGGGTTCATATTAAAAAAACAATTAGGACTTGCATAAAAAACAAGTGTCGTTTCATAAAATGAATCTTCTATTAAATTGATTTTATGTCATTTATACTTAACGAGGTATTGCATAAATTTCATGATATGACACGATAAAACCGATAGACTGAATGAAAGAAAGAATGAACTGATACGCTTATTGCATCAGAATATTAGTTAGGAATTCGAAAAGCACAGAAATTTGCTAACCCGATTTCTTTTCGGTGAAATATTCGCTGGGCGTGCTGTTGGTCACCTTTTTAAAGGCTCTGTTGAAAGCCGATTTGGAATTAAACCCAACCTTATAGGCATGGGATAGAAATGTTTTATTGCCATCGTTACTCTCGATGGCTCTAATAAAAGCTTCGACACGATAGGCATTTACATAATCAGTATAACTCTTTTGAAAGCCCTCGTTGATAAGCTTCGATACATAATGGTTGTTTGTTCCAAGATACCCTGCCAAATCGGTTAATGTAAGGTTCGGATTGCTATATACTCCCTTCTCCTGCATTAATTCGGTTAGTCTGGTTTTTAACCTGCCCCAGCTATCCCCCCCCGCCTGTTCCTTATTTATCCGACTTTTGTTCTTCACAAAATCGGTATATAAACTCGAGAGAAAGAACCATTCAAAATAGACCATGACAACTCCTATCCCAACCCATAGTGCATTTTCTGTCCAATCGATTACGAATTTTATGTCCAGTTTCTGCCAAATGCTCACGATTCCGGCTATAAACAATAAGGCCGATACATACCAGTTATTTTGAATTGATCGGTAGAAACGGTAAATCAGATCGGGGATTTCGGCTATCTGATGGGATATCAATTGTTGCAGCTTGTAATTGAAAAAAAGGTGAAGCAACAAACTATATCCATAGGTAAAAAAGAAGAAATTAGTCAATTCATTGTTCACTATTTTTAAGTAGAGGGCATGTGAGGGCAGCACAGCAAACTGAACATACCAAATAAGTGGCAGAATTGGCAAAAAATGAATGTAAGAAATCTTTACCTGTTCTTTTAATATATTCGATTTAAACCAGGTATACATCCAAGAGCCTGCAAAGGGATAAATCAAAGCAGGTAAAAATACCAATTGCGGAAAAAGATAAAACAAATTGTGATTGGCATAAAACACCTTTGCAAGAAATGCCAATGAAACCATGGCTGATAAGCTTATCAATACACCAATGCGCATAAACCTGAATAGCAGGCTAAAAACCATAATACTCTGAAGAAAAAAAACAAGAAATATTACTTTTATCCAGACATTCCCCGACGAAAGGTCGTGCCAACCTCTGATTTCGGCGACAATCTGACTTTTATAGGCACGGTTAGCAATATAAATACGGTTGGAGCGCATGCCTCCATCCCAGCGTGCCTCGGTTGATGCCCAAGTGCCTCTCGTAAACTTAAAATAAATGGTGTCGATACCTGCCTGTATCTCACCCCTGTAGGTGCCGTCTGCACCAGGAGTTAATTTATAGGCCGGATCGTTATCCATCCAATTATTGAATGTGCCGGCCATGTATATATCGGCATCATGGGGAGTATTGGACGGAATAGACATTATAATGATCTCCACCGGAGGATATTCTCTATCGTGCAGATCTTGCCAGGACTCTATACGAAGCTTAACTTCATAAATCGAGTCGTTGTAAGTAAACCGGCGATTGGCAAGAAAATCACCCCAATTGTTGCCTTCCACTTTATCCCAGTTGCCCCGGTTTATCTTATACTCAAATTTTTTTGCTTCGCCAATATCAATGGTTAAGCGGTAATAACCATCGGAATAAAGTTTAAATTTTTTCTTAGGGTCGGCAATATTCCAGTTATCGAGCGATGTTACCAGATACAAGGTATCTGATTCAGGAGTGTAACTGGGAGTGCTGGTAACTACAAATGTGATGGGGGTTTGCGCTGTCAACCGCGCAGGAAAAATGAAAAAAAACAAACACCAGCTACTGAAAAAAATAATAAAGTTTGAAATACTTACCCTCATTCCTTCTCGAAAAAAATACGGTAAGAAAGATAATCAATATCTTCATGAATGCAAATACCTGCTCCTTCAAGCAGAAACAACTATTAATTGCAATATCGGTTTATTTTTTTTGTAAATCATCCACTTAGGTTTGAAACATTGCATTCAATTACTTATTGTTTTTCTTGTGCGATAAAGCAAGAAGCCATTACTTTTGTGGCATGCAAAACCAACAGGATTTTATTCTCGAATCGCCCAGTAATTTTAAGCAAAAATGCCTGGAGTGGCTTAAGGGTTTCGATGTGTTTTGTTTGCTCGACAGCCATTCCAATGCTCATAATCCTCATCCAAACGATTATCATCAATACGACTTGCTTATCGGTGCAGGCGTGTCTGCAGAAATTGCATCGCCCGATCAAACCATTGCAGACATTGATAAGGAGCTCGATTTGAAGCCAGACTGGCTATTTGGATTTTTCTCATACGAATTAAAAAATTCAATAGAAAATCTTGTTTCTTCTCATTCCGATAATCTTGGGTGGCCTGGATTTTACTTTTTTAAACCTCAATACCTGATTCTGATTAAAGGCCAGCAAATCAGCATTAGAAGTTCACGCGCCCCTGCCAGGGAATTGCTTGCTGCTATCCTAAAAACTGAAATTCCAGTTGCATCCCAGTCCATGAGCATTGAAATGACCCCGCGCATGTCTAGGGCTGAATACATTCAAGCCATACTGAATCTTAAAAATCATATCCATCGAGGCGATATCTTTGAAGTAAATTTTTGCCAGGAGTTCTATGCCAATCAGTCAATCGATCCATTTTATGCCTACCGCCAGCTTAACCTTATCTCGCCTTCACCATTTTCCTGCTTCTTTCGTCTAAAAGACAAGTATTTGCTCTCTGCCAGTCCCGAGCGATTCATTAAAAAAACCGGAAACGAAATTATTTCACAGCCCATCAAAGGCACAGCCCCTCGCTCTCACAATTCAAAAACAGATACTATTCTGAGGGAAAAACTTAAAAACGATCCGAAGGAACGCGCCGAAAACATTATGATTACCGATCTGGTTAGAAACGACTTATCGAAAATTGCCAATCCCTATTCGGTAAAGGTCAGGGAGCTATGTGGTATTTATAGTTTTAGCCACGTGCACCAGATGATATCGACCATTGCAGCTCAATCAAAAACCGATAGCCTCGACGCGATTATCCGGGCTACCTTTCCGATGGGTTCCATGACTGGCGCGCCAAAAATAAAGGCTATGCAACTGGCAGAAGAATTCGAAACTTCCAGGCGTGGTTTGTACTCTGGCGCGGTAGGTTATATTACACCCGAAAAAGATTTCGACTTGAATGTGGTCATCCGCAGCCTACAATACAACCAAAGCCGAAACTACCTTAACTATATGGTAGGAGGTGCCATCACAGATCTCTCCGAAGCTGAGCGGGAGTACGACGAATGCCTTGTGAAAGCAGCAGCTCTCGAGAAAGTACTTAAAAGTTAAGAAAAAATCACTTGCATAATTTCACCGAATTGCGCTAAATTTCCATCATGAAAGAACAATTCATTCATTTTATCGAAGAAAACAAACTTTGTAATCCTCAGAACAGACTTTTACTTGCCATAAGTGGCGGAGTGGATTCTATGACCATGCTGCATCTCTTTCTGGATTGTGGGTTTAATGTATCTATGGCTCATTGTAATTTCGGCCTGCGCGATGCCGAATCGGATGGAGATGAAGAATTTGTATCGCGCACAGCCATGAATTTGGGAATTCCTTTGTATGTAAAGCGTTTCGACACAAAAACCTATGCCGAAGAACATAAAGTCTCCATTCAAATGGCAGCCCGTGACCTGCGTTACAGTTGGTTCAGAAAACTAATGCAAGAGCATGGTTTTAACAAAATCGCCACTGCCCACCATGCCAACGATGTGGCCGAAACTTTTCTGATTAACCTCACACGAGGAACAGGCATAAAGGGCCTCACAGGCATTGCTATAAACAACAACCAGCTCATCAGGCCATTGCTTTTTGCTACAAGGAAGGAAATTGAAAGTTATGCCACCCTGCACGAGGTTGGATTTCGCCAGGACTCTAGCAATCAAGAAACTAAATACCTGCGCAATTCCATTCGGCAATCAATAATCCCGCTATTTGAAAACCTGAATCCTTCTTTTATAAAGACCATCAACCAAACCACCCTATTATTAAAGGAAGCTTCGGACCTTTATCAAAAACACATCGATCAGATGTTTGGAGCACTCACCAGAAAAACAGCTGAAAACGTTTACATTGATATAGAAAAGATTAAAAATCAGAAGATAAGCCCTACCCTATTATTCGAATACTTGTCGCAATATGGCTTTACTCTCGATACTGCCACACGTCTGATTGAAAACATCGACAGTCAACCTGGGGCAATTTATTATGCCGCTGCATTTAAAATTGTAAAAGACAGAAAAGACTATATCGTTTGCGCGCGTAAAGAGGATGATGACGAAGAATACCTAATTGGCGAGGAGCAGACTCACTTTGACGGCCCCATCAGCTTGACATTAAGCCAAATCTCAATTGATGCCCAATTTATCCTGAAACGCAACAAAGAAATTGCCAGCTTCGATTTGTCGAAATTAACCTTTCCTTTAATTTTACGCCGTTGGCAACATGGCGATTATTTCTACCCGCTTGGCATGCGAGGGAAGAAAAAGCTGAGCGATTACTTTACCGACAAGAAAATATCGTTGCCGGAAAAAGAAACTATTTGGCTTATATGCTCGGGCAGTGATATCATTTGGGTAGTGAATCATCGCACCGACAACCGATATTGTATCACTAAATCGACCCCCAAAGTGCTTCAGATAGAACTTTTAACCTAATTTTGCATGCTCAATATTATCTGCGATACAAGAATCTAAACACCTTCAAGCTTCTCACACAAAAAAGCAAATTACTGCCATGACCGCATCGGATAAATACTATCACGAAATCCAAACCAAGCTTTCTTCCGGAAATAAAAACACCATTCTTGCTGCCCTTCATGACATAAGACAAAAAGGACATGCCAATATACTGCCTTTGGTTGTTTCGCTGCTGAACAAGAAGGAACATGATGAGATACGAGAAGAGGCGATTTCTCTACTTGGTCAACTGAAAGATAAAGAATCTGTTCCTTTTATAATCGGGCAAATTAAATCGGCCGCCACCGATTCTTTCAAAAGCGAACTTATAATGACCTGCTGGCAATCGGGGCTCGATTATAGCGAACATATCGATGTTTTTACCCAAAGTTTTATCGATGGCGATTTTCAAACATCCATCGAGGCCTTTTCCGTAATAGACGAGTGGATTGACCAGGCTAGCCGTGATAAAATAAAACAATGCAAAAAGCTTTTAACAGAAAACTTGCCAGTGGTAAGCACAGAAAAAAAAGCCTTCTACCTCGAGCTAATCAAACTGGTAGAAAGCTTTCAATAAACGTTTAGACCTTAACAGCAGTGTGCCTGTGGCAAGAGTTAAACCAATTACTTCTTGTCGGAATAGTATTTCATAAACTGCGAACGTTCGAACACGCTTGGGTCTTTGATGCGTTTGTAGTTTAACCTACCTTTAAATTGTTTAATGCTATCAAACGTGTTTTTATTCATCCATTGCTCAATCTCCTTATTGAGGGTTTGGACGATTTCGGGGCCGTTTTTGTAAATAGCCGAACAAACCTGCACAGCGCTAGCTCCAGCCAATAGTTGTTTGATTACGGCTGCACCGCTATGTATGCCGGTTGATGCACAAATATCGATATTCTCAACCACAGACGAGAGGATACCTACCCACCGCAACGTGGTACGCATTTCCTGGGGTGAGCTGATAATATCGGCAGGTGTAAATTCAATGGTATCGATATTAATGTCGGGTGCATAAAAACGATTAAAAAGCACTACCGAACGCGCACCACGCTTGTAAATCTGATCGATAAAGGCTGGTAAATTTGTAAAATGGGGTGCTAACTTCACTGACACTGGAATCTTTGTAGAAGAAACCACGGCGGCGATAATCTCAAGATATTGTTTCTCGTAATAAGTCGAATCGTTAGATACCTTTGATGGCAGAAGATATACATTGAGTTCGAGTGCGTCGGCACCAGCCTCTTCAACCTGCTTTGCAAACGAGAGCCACTCACCAGAAGATACGCAATTTATGCTTGCAATTACAGGGATTCCCACTTGCTTCTTCGATTCCTGAATGAGTTTAAGGTAAGTCTCTACGTTGTTATTCCGGATATAATGAATCAGGTAATCGCCCGCTTCCGGGTATTGGCCTTCCTCCATCATGCTGTGGGCTTCGAAATGCATTTGCTCCTGAAAAAGCGATTTCAACACTACAGCCCCTGCTCCATGTTCAGCAAGCTTCACAATTTTTTCAGGCGAATCGGTAAGTCCTGAACTGCCTACAATAACAGGCGATTTGAGGGTATACCCCAGGTAATTGACCGAAAGATTACTCATTTTACTCTGTTGAATTAATATAATTACGTTCACCAAATATACTACTTCCAATCCGAATCATATTCGAACCTTCTTTCAATGCAACCTGATAATCATGCGACATGCCCATCGAAACAACATTAAAACCATTGTCGTCTGAGAAGTAAGCAGATTTCAATTCACTGTATAATGTCGAAAGTATCGAGAACTCCTTGCTTACCTGATCCAGATTGTCTGTAAAAGTGGCCATTCCCATAACACCCGCTATTCTGGCAGCTTTAAATTCAGAAAAAGATTTGGAGCTGAACAAATCATGAATATCCTGTGAAGTCATTCCATATTTAGTTTCTTCTGTGGCAATTTTACATTGCAGCAAGCATGGAATAACCCGCTTATTCTTGAGGGCTTCTGTATGTATAACCTCTAAAAGTTTTAAACTATCTACAGCATGTATCATGCTAATGAAAGGGGCGATAAATTTAACCTTATTGGTTTGCAAATGCCCTATAAAATGCCACTCAATATCTTTGGGCAACTCTTCGTACTTTTTCAACAACTCTTGCACTTTATTCTCTCCAAACACCCGATGACCAGTTTGGTAAGCATCCATGATATCGGCGTTGGGTTTGGTTTTAGAAACAGCAACTAAAACAACCTCCTGAGAAAGTGTATTTTTTATCCTAACAAGGTTTTCACCAACAATACCCATACGTACTAAACTTTTTTTACCCAATTAGGCTGAACTCAATTCCTCCTATCATCTTACCAAAGCTACCATAGAAAGGGCAATCATAGCTTTTAGTTACCAAAAATATGATGCTAAAAGTAGAAAAACCCTACAAATTTCGACCTTTCTTCGGCAATGAATTTATGCTATTTAGACTAAATCTACATAGAGAGCCAGGCGTAAACGAATTTAAGAAGAAAATATCCTTTCGGATAGTATTAAATTAATTCTCTGTCACTTATAAAACCATTGAAAGATTTAAACCTATTCTAAGAGGCCCAAATACTGATTAAAATCAGAAAAATTCACATAATATTAACACCTCAATCAAACCAACGGCTGTTTCTTTTGTTAGTTTTAATGTTTTGAACTTTTTTGTAGATTCGTTTTAACAAAATATAAATAAATAAGCCAGAATGAAAATAACAGTTGTTGGAGCAGGAAACGTAGGTGCCACTTGTGCGGATGTGCTATGCCAGAAAGATGCAGCCAGCGAGTTGGTTTTACTCGACATAAAAGAAGGTTTGGCCGAAGGCAAAGCTCTCGATTTGTGGCAAAGTGCCCCGATTAACCGTTTCAACACCAGACCCATTGGCGTAACGAATGATTACGAAGCCACTAAAAACTCTGATGTGGTTGTGATAACCTCTGGCCTTCCGCGTAAACCAGGTATGAGTCGCGATGATTTAATTGAGATTAATGCCGGTATCGTAAAATCAGTGACCGAAAACATTATTAAATATTCGCCCAACACGACCATAATAGTAGTTTCGAACCCACTTGATGTAATGACTTATCAGGCCTTTTTAACCGCGAATATTCCCAAGCACCGGGTTATAGGTATGGCCGGAGTACTCGATACAGGTCGTTACCGTGCTTTTCTGGCACAAGAACTTCATGTGAGCCCAAAAGATATACAGGCTGTTTTAATGGGTGGACATGGCGATACCATGGTGCCCCTGCCCCGCTATACTACGGTGAGCGGTATTCCTGTAACAGAGCTTATTACCAAAGAAAAGCTTGATGCTATCATTGAACGTACAAAATTCGGTGGAGGCGAACTGGTAAAGCTTATGGGCACCTCGGCCTGGTACGCGCCAGGTTCGGCAGCAGCACATATGGCAGAGGCAGTTGCGAACGATCAGAAGCGCCTGATGCCTTGTTGCGTAAAGCTCGAGGGGGAATATGGATTGAAAGATGTGTTTGTTGGAGTCCCCATCGTGCTGGGCGCTGGCGGGGTGGAACAAATCATCGAACTCGACCTTACCGACGACGAAATGGAACTCTTGCAACAATCTGCTGCCAGTGTAAAAGAAATGATGGATGTTGTGGATAGAAAAAAATAAAACTAATTCTGTATTGGGAAAAGCTACCTCAACAGGTAGCTTTTTTTATTTAACCTTTTTTAAGAGTCTATTTCTTCTCGAGAACAGGTGCCTTTGAACTCCAAAAGTGATATCAATAAATAATTCCGCAGAACAAAAAATATTTCGCTCCGTATATTCACATATTTTTATAAATTAGAATTCTAACCATTATTTGAAATGCATCTTCTGACCAACCTCTCCCTTAAGTCGAAATTCGGATTAATGTACCTAGTCGTATTTCTTACTTTTTCTGCCAGTGGCATAATCAGTTATTTGAGTATTAAGCAGGTTCAGCAAGAATGGGATACCTACCTCGACGAAATTGCCATCCGACAGACACGTATTATGGAAATCCAAACAGGATTTGGTTATGGGGGAATTATTCACAACTTCAAAAATTACATGATTTATGGGGGTGATAAAAACATTGAGTATTACAATACTTTCTCTGACACCACAAAAATGGCCATCGACAATTATCTTCAGATTAAAAGCCTGAAGAATGAAGAAAGAGAGGCACTAAAAACAATCAGTGAAACTCTTGTCCTCTACGATAGCACCTTTTTGAAATTAGTGGAAGGGCATACGAATAATGCCGATTTTGAAACATTGAATAATCTGGTGCAAATTAACGATGGCCCGGCCCTCGAGGCATTGCACGAGTTAAAAATTGTGTATGACGAACTAACACTACAAAGGAACGAATCGATAAAAAATAAAATTGTGGCAAGTTTGAGTATCCTACTTGCGAGCCTAGCAATTGCTATCAGTATCGTAATTTTTATTAACCTTATTATTGGTAACCGCATTGTAAAATCGGTAGCATTTTTAACTTCAAATTTAAAAGACATAGCAAAAGGTGATATAGGAAAAAAGAACATTATTATTTATACCCACGATGAGTTAGGCGAAGCTTTGCAGGCCATGAGCGAGATGAAGCAAAAGCTACGTGAGATATTAAGCATTGTGCACGAAACATCCGACAATTTTGTAAGCGAAAGCAAACACCTGAGCCAGACAGCTCAGGAAATTGCCGAAGGGGCTAAAAAACAGGCCGATGCCACCGAAATGGTTTCTATGTCGGTAGAAGAAATGAACGCCAACATGGTAATGAATGCCGAAAATGCCCAGAATACAGAAAAGATTTCCTTCGAAGCTTCGAAAAGAATTGCTGAAGGCAACCAAACATCAGAAATTGCAACTAAATCGATTACCCACATTGCAAATCGAATTAAAATAATTAACGATATTGCCTTTCAAACAAATATTCTGGCACTTAACGCTGCTGTAGAGGCCGCCAGAGCAGGCGATTACGGCAGAGGATTTTCAGTGGTGGCTGCCGAGGTGCGCAAGCTGGCTGAGCGCAGCAAACTGGCTGCAGACGAAATTGACCAGGCTTCGAAAACTGGCGTGGAGGTTTCGACAAAAGCCCGCAAGCAACTCGAAGAGATTGTTCCGGAGATTCTAAAAACCGTGGACCTTGTAAAAGAAATTTCTGCCGCCGCACAGGAGCAAATTTCAGGTGCTGAGCAAATTAATTCAGCCATTCAACAGCTCCACGGAATAACCCAACAAAATGCCACCTCGTCCGAAGAAATGTCTCAACGAGCCGACGAATTGCTTATTCAGGCCAGACAGCTTAAACGAATCGTATCGTTCTTTAAAACAAAAGAAGAGTCGGCAAAAACAACTGATACCAAGGCTAAAAGTAATATAACCTCAACAATAAAGGCCGGGCAGCCTGTGCAAGCTTATAAGCATATTTCGGATGATAAAATAGAAATAGTACCTTCTACCAGCAACTCATCGATGGACAAAGAACTCGAAATGTTTTAGACAACAATTATTTCAAAAACAGGTGTTCTTTAAATGATTCGATAGATTTCCATTATTTCAGTCAAAATTTTATCGAAATTGATTTTAAGGTCGATGAGTTTGCCACTGTGTACATCAAACACCCATCCGTGTACTTTTATCTGCCTTTCTTTGTAGGCCTTCTGTACATCCGAAGTCTTTATTACGTTAATGCATTGCTCCTGCACATTCAGTTCAATTAACCTTTTATAACGTGAGTCTTCGTCCTCAATAATATCAAGTTCCGAACGATGAAGCCTATACACATCGCGTACATTTCGCAGCCAGGGGTTTAGTATGCCCATATCGGCCGGATGCATAGCAGCTTTTATCCCCGTGCAATAATAATGGCCGCAAACAACAATGTGTTTTACCTTTAAGTATTTCACCGCATAACTTATCACCGACATGGCACTTAAATCGGTATTCGGAACCATGTTGGCAATATTTCGGTAAACAAAAACTTCACCTGGCTTAACACCCATCAGCTCCTCTGCAGTTACCCGACTGTCTGAACAACCTATGTACAAAAACTCCGGATTCTGACCCTTCGATAAGTTTTTAAAATAGTTTCTATCTATCTCTAGTTTACTGGCTACCCATTCTTTATTGTTTTCAAATATTTTTTGGATGTTCATAGAATGCAAATTTATTTTTAGAGAGAACGAGATTTTGTACAGCCAAAAATAAGACACAAAACCGAAGAAACAATAAAGTAATTTTGTTTACATTTATGCTTTAAACCATTGGTTGCAGATAATTCAATAATTAGTTGCCCTCAACCTAAATAGTCTAAAATAAGCAACCTATTTATTGCCCCTCTGTGATAAGAGCAAACTTTACAATGAAAACCCGAATCATTGCTGCATTCTTAACCACCATTTTTCTTATACAGCCTGCTCACAATGCAGGTGTATTTATTCGATTTAAAATTAACCAGGATTTTTATGCCAGGGTGCTTTGTATCAATAAAGAAAAACCCGAGCTAAAGTGCCATGGCAAATGCCAGCTTAAGAAACAGTTAAAAGCAGCAGAACAAAAAAGCAATGAAAAGAAAAACCCAGCCATTGAAACCACCAACTTATTTCTTCTTTTTAGGCCATTGGCCAGGCTTAAGCTAGAAGTTTTCCCGGAAACTCGCGAAAGGTCTTCCGTTTTTCTGATTAACAATTACCCGTTTATTTGCCTGGTGGCTGTTTTCCATCCACCCCGAATTTCTTAGAACCCCTCTATTACCTTTATTCGCTGCATACTAAAAATAAAATCTGGTATGAGGTGGCATAACTGTTCGTGTGAGCAGAGCGAAGTCATTCTTAAACCCTAAATTCGATTGATTATGAAAATATTCTTAGTAAAATATATCTGTTTACTTTTTGTGCTATTCAATATAGTAGCCCTTATGGCACAAACCGAACAGATAAAATTACAACTTCTCGATTCAAAAACACTTCAACCCATAGCCTTGGTTCACTTTTCGACCCAACAGCAACATGGACTTTCTGATGACAATGGCATAATAACATTTAACCAATTCGAGGGTTGCACGCTGAAACTCTCTCATCTTTCGTATGGCCAAAATACCTTTTCATCAAGCATGCTTGCTGAGCATGTGCAGTCTGGAAAAATACTGCTCGCTGAAAAGGAAATTCTTCTGCAACCTGCCGAAATAGTACATGTAAAGTCGAAAAATGAGTCTTTTGTAACTACTGAAATAAATCAGTCTGATAAGATTACCCACGACGCCGGAGCCTTTATCGACAATATTCCAGGGGTGTCGACTATTAAAAAAAGTGGGAGCTACGGATTCGATCCGGTATTTCGAGGTTTTAAATACGAGCAAATAAACATAATCGCAGACGGCGGGCAGAATTCTATGGCAGCTTGCCCCAACCGTATGGATCCTCCTTCGAGCCAGGTGAGCATAAATATGACCGACCGCGTGGAATTCGTAAAAGGACCCTACTACCTGCGTTATGGCAATGCCATAGGTGGCACCTTTAATTTTATTTCGCCCGAGCCGGTTTTTTCCGAAAAAGCAAAAGCCGATGGACGCCTCACAGGAGGGTACGAGACGAACGGCAACATCATCCGCAGTGAGGCTATGCTGGGTTTGAGCCAGAAAATGAACCAAACCAAACTATTCTCATCTTATTCATCGGGCAATGATTACTCCGATGGAAACGAACAAGAAGTTCCAGCTTCCTTTGCACGCACCAGCGTGGGGGCAACTACCGATTTTAAAATTGCTCCCTCACAGATATTAAGTCTTTCTGCTACCTACAATGTGGCAACAGATGTCGATTTTCCTTCCTTGCCCATGGATTTAAGATTCGACCACACCCTTCTGCTGAACGCCAGACACAGTATTGAAATGAAAAATAAAACATTCAGAAGTCTTAAAACATTGGTTTATGGAAGTTTTGTAGACCACAGAATGGATAATTTTTTACGCACCCAAATGCCACGCACCATCAATGCCTCTACAGATGCTAACACTGAAACTGTAGGTGCAAGGAGCGAAGCTTTGGTGAGCTTTAGAGCCATTAAAGTGTATACCGGATTCGATATGCGCCTGAATTTTCAGACTGGCGAGCGTACACGGGAATTTCTTAGTGGTCCGAATGCAGGTAAAACAGCGAGAGACAATGTTTGGCAAGATGCACACATGCAACAAGTGGGTACTTTCGCTGAAATGCATCTTCCATACAAAAAAATAATTTTTCAAACTGCTCTGCGATTAGACTATAACCATTCGTTTTTAGATAAGCCGGATTCAGGTTTTGTAGCAGTGAATCCGAATACAACCCAATCGGTATTTAGCCTAAGTCTTAATGTCGGGCTAACCCGTAAAATTAGTAATCAAGCTACGATAGGTCTCTGGTTGGGCCGGGGACAGCGTGCACCCAGCACAACCGAACTATACATTAATTACTTTCCAGTGGGTACCGATGCCTATGAAATGCTTGGAAATCCTGAGCTTAAACCAGAAGTAAATTACCAGACCGATCTAGATTACATCTGGCAGCCCAATACTGGAATGCTTCATGTGAACTTATTTCTTTCTTCTGTTCAGAATTATATTTCTTCTACCATTCGCCAGGATCTCTCGCCGCGCATTCCTTCTGCCCCAGGAGTTAGACAATACACAAACATTACCCGTGCCATAATAACCGGATTTGAAGTTGGCTACCAGCAAGAATTACCTTTGAACCTTCTCGCTGGCCTCACCGCAGCCTATACTTATGCCAATGACTTGGAATTGCAAAAACCATTGCCGGAGATTCCACCGCTTGAAATGCAACTGGTATTAAAGGGAAGTTATTTCGCGCAGAAAATAAAACCCGAAGTGTCGCTGCGGCAAGTAATGGAACAAAACCGAATATCGGACGAATACGCCGAAATGCCCACTGACTCTTTTACCATTTTAGGTGCCACAATTACCTACGCGCCAAAACCTCGCATAAGCTTTTTAGTGGGTGTTAAAAACATTACAAACACGAATTACTACGAGCATTTAAGTCGTTCGCTGAGTAACACCAACAATTTACCCTTAAACAACCCTGGTCGGAGTGTTTATGCTATCTTGTTGTTACAGTTTTAAAAGTAAAAACCTATTGATACGAAGCTTACTTTAAGCGTATAAATAGCTAAGCTCTTGGGTGGTGTTCGATAATTGTCTGGCGCAGGTAACTCTGGTCGAGGTGAGTGTATATTTCGGTGGTAATGATAGACTCATGCCCCAACATTTCCTGCACAGCGCGCAAATCGGCACCACCCTCTACCAGATGGGTAGCAAAGGAATGGCGAAAGGTATGTGGACTTATATTTTTTACAATACCCGCCTTTTCAGCCAGGTTTTTAATGATATTGAAAATCATCACCCGCGACAATTTATTACCACGACGATTTAAAAAAAGAATATTGGCCGCTTGCTTTTGAATTTCGAGGTGATTGCGCTGCTGTTCTTTATAGTGCTCAATGGCTGTAAGAGCTGTCTTGCCAATTGGTACCAGCCTTTCTTTATCACCCTTTCCTCTTACGCGAATAAACCCCTCCTCGGCAGAAATGTCGGTAAGTTTAAGATTAACCAATTCCGAAACACGTAAACCACAACCATAGAGTGTTTCAAGAATGGCTTTGTTCCGATGCCCTTCCGACTTTGATAAATCAATCACGGCTATCATCCGGTCAATCTCTTCCACCGAAAGCACCACAGGAAGTTTGCGCCCAAGACGGGGAGCTTCGAGCAGTGCGGTTGGATTTTCTTCTAATTTATTCGTGTATAGCAAAAACCTAAAATAAGACTTTATGGAGGATACATGCCTGGCTTGGGTGGTCTCCGCTACGCCAACCTTGTTGAGCTCATGCAAAAAAGCCCTTAGATGAGAGATTTCAATCGATTTATAGTTTAAACCAGGAAAAGTATATTCGAAAAATTTAAACAACTTTTGCAAATCGCGTAAATAATTCTCGAGGGTGCTTTCAGATAAATTCTGTTCCAGCATCAGAAACTGACGGTATTCGACCAATAGATTTTCGTCCACTTTTTACATAGAATTTTACACCATTTTAACAATTTTCTCGACCCGAAAGCCTACATTTGCACCCTTGAAATTGAGAACGTCAAATTAAGCTTAAAATATACAAATTCAGAAACATAATTTTTTAGTTATGATAAAAAAGACCAAAATAGTAGCAACCATTTCCGATTTAAGGTGCGATGAAGATTTTATCAAATCGCTCTTCGATGCTGGCATGAATGTGGTGCGTTTGAACACAGCGCATCAATCGAAAGAAGACACCCTGAAAGTGATTGAAAATGTAAGAAAAGTTTCTGAACGCATTGCCCTGCTGCTTGATACCAAAGGCCCCGAGATACGCACCACAAAATCTAATTACGAATATACCGTCGACCGTGGAGATAAAGTAAAAATAAGAGGCAACGCAGAAAAAACAACCGACGAAACTTGTGTATACCTCTCGCATAATAAGTTTGTTGAAGAGGTTGAAGTAGGTCAAAAGATTCTGGTTGACGATGGTGAATTGGAAATGGTAATACTTCAGAAAATTGACGACTACCTGCTTTGCGAAGCAACCAATAGTGGTGTAATTAAAAGCAAGAAAAGTGTGAATGTGCCTAACGGAACTTTTTCGCTTCCGGCACTCACCGAGCGCGACCGCGATTATATTCAGTTTGCCATTGAACACGACCTCGATTTTGTAGCTCACTCGTTTGTACGTAACAAAGAAGATGTAAAAGAGATACAGGATATTCTGGATGCCAAAAAATCGAAAGTTAAAATTATCGCTAAAATCGAAAACCAGGAAGGGGTTGATAACATCGACGAGATTATCGAGAATGTGTATGGCGTGATGGTTGCCCGTGGCGACCTGGCCATTGAAATTCCTTATGAGAAAATACCTGGTGTTCAGAAAAAAATCATCAATAAGTGTATCGAGGCCCGCAAGCCAGTAATTGTTGCAACACAAATGCTTCATAGCATGATCAAGAACCCGCGCCCGACACGCGCCGAGGTTACCGACATTGCCAACGCCATATACAGTAAAACCGACGCCATTATGCTTAGTGGAGAAACTGCCTATGGAGAATATCCGGTAGAAGCGGTGCAGACCATGTCGACCATTGCAAAAGAAGTAGAAGCCAGCCGTGGCGATTATCATAAAACACCAATCACGGTTCTGAGTACAAAAATATCGGCCTATCTGGCTAAATCGGCTGTAGAAGCCTCCATTAAGCTTGATGCCCGCGTGATAATTGCCGACACCTTTAGCGGTAGAACTTTACGCAACCTGGCAGGTTTCCGTGGCCAGAAAGTAGTGTACTGCCAATGTTACGATAAAAGAGTGATGCGCGAATTGGCACTCTCCTTTGGTATTTTTGCCAACTACATGAAAGCCGACCGTGCCAATGCCTTTATAAATATGAGCCTCGATCAGCTTACTGAAATGAATGAGTTGAGTGATGAGGATTGTGTAATTGCTATTGGAGGAAATTTCGGAATCTCACATGGAGCTTCTTTTATTGAAATCAGCTCAGTGAAAAACGTACGCCAGAAATACGAAAAATAAAAAATGCACCCGTTTCTTAAAGGCTCCACCAATCAGTGGGGCCTTTTTTTATAACTTAGAACCATAAATCCAAATCTATGATCCGACTCTTCTCTTTGTCTTTGGTGTTCTATTCGGTATTTGTCTTTGGCAAACATCCTGTTCATTTTACAATCGTCAACATGGACTTCGACTTGGCGAAAAATGAGCTCACTTATTCGATAAGGCTTTTTCAGGAAGATGTGAACACACTTTTTGTAGACTTATACCACGAAGAGCTCTTTCATACCTCAGACACCTTCGATTTTGAAAAAAATCAAGATAAGTTTATTCACTATTTTAAAGAGTCGCTGCAGCTAAGTGTCGATGGGGCAAAGCTCGAACCCGAATTAATCAGTCAAACCAACGGAGAAACAGAATATTGGCTCTATTTCGAAATAAAAATACCTGAGAATGCTCGCATTCTAAAAATCAAAAACACCCTTTTTACCCGTTACCATAATGACCAGTTGAACCTCTTGATTTTTTCGTGCAACAATAAAGAAAAAGGCTTAACTTTCGGTCCTGAAACTACCGAAATCAGTATAAATCTTGACAATTTTAAGTAAAAGAATGTTCGGACGAAAAGCCATTTTTAATTTGCTTCTTTTAGGCAGCTGGTTACCCTCTGCATTGTTTGCTACACATAACAGGGCAGGAGAAATAACTTATAAACGAATTAGCGGCTACACTTTCGAATTTAAAATTACTACCTACACCTATACTCTAAGTGGTGCAAATCGCAACGAACTGCCTGTATCATGGGGCGATGGTACCGGCCAGAATGTCAATCTTACTTCACGTATCTTGCTCCCAAACAACTATTATTTCAATACCTATGTGGCTACACATACCTTTCCGGGACCCGGCACCTATCGTATTCTCATGGAAGACCCTAACCGGAACGAAGGAGTGAGCAACATTCCCAATTCGGTAAATGTTATCTTCTCCATTCAAACTCTTATGCTCATCGAACCTTTTATAGGCACCAATTCCACACCAGTACTCCTGAATCCTCCCATCGATAAGGCAGCCCTTAACCACACTTTTATTCATAATCCTGCCGCATACGATTCCGATGGCGACAGCATCTCCTATAGCCTTACTGTGTGCACAGAAGCTGGTGGTAGACCCATCGAAGGATATACTTTTCCACCAGCCAGCGACACCCTTTATGTCGACCCGGTCAGTGGCGATCTTACCTGGATCACCCCGGTTAATCTTGGGGTTTACAACATTGCCATTTACATCGACGAATGGAGAAACGGCATCAAGATAGGGCGTATAACCCGCGATATGCAGATTGATGTAGTGGATACCGACAACAATCCGCCAGTAAATCAGTCTATTCCCGATTTATGTGTGGAAGCAGGCGATACCATCAGTTTCTTTGTAACTACTACCGATGTCGACAACGATGCGATAAAACAGGCTATGACCGGCGCACCCTTTTTTGATGGCACAGCCACATTCGAGCTAATAGAAGCTGGGGCTGGATTCAGCACTTCGCGTTTTACATGGATTACCAATTGCAACCAGGCACAGCAGCAACCCTATACCCTTGTGCTAAAATCGGAAGATGTGGTTACGGACGTCAGCCTGGTCGATATTACCAGCTTTCAGGTGCGTGTGTTACCCAACGCGCCAAAGAATCTGGTGGCCGAAGCAAGTACCGATTATATTACCCTCAACTGGCAAGCCAGCAACTGCGGAGTTCCACAAGGATACAATATTTACCGGCGAATCGGATCGTTTGAGTTTACTCCCGATAGTTGCGAAAATGGATTGCCCGGATATACTGGTTATTCGCTTATTGGCCATGTGGATGGACAGAATACCACTACTTTTTTAGACGATGAACAGGGACGAGGCCTTGTTCCCGGATTCGATTATTGTTATCGCATTACTGCTTTCTACGGCGATGGGGCGGAGAGTTTTACATCGAACGAAGTGTGCGCCATTCTCATTCCGGGTTTGCCTGCCATACTGCAAGTGAGTGTGTTGAAAGACGATGCCCTCGCCGGGGAAATTTCTGTAAAATGGGCAAAACCAACTGACTTCGACACCATAGACGACGGGCCTTATATTTACGAAATATACCGCCAAAACCCAAACCAAACAACTTATACGCTTATTGACACCTTACATTCCGCAACCCTCGCTGATACAAGTTATACCGATAAAAACATCAACACGCTTCAATTTCCTTATTATTACTCGGTAAGGCTTCTTTACTTAAACAACAATAACGAGTGGATTGTATATCCGGGCTACGAATCGGCTTCATCGATGTACCTCAACCTTATTGGCAAAGACAATGTCATTTATGTTGAAATTCTGAAACGGTCACCCTGGCTGAATAAATCGTACGATATCTTTAGAAAAGCAGAACAGGATATTGATTTTGATTCGATTGCATCTATAAACAGTCCAACTTTTGCTGATTTAAACCTGGCCAATCAGATACCCTTTACCTACCGGGTTAAAAGCTTAAGCGAACGCCCTATAAACAACCGCATATATCAGAGTGTAAATGTTTCGCACCTGAATACCACTGAAGCAGTCGATACTATCTTCCCTTGCCCACCAATACCTTCAGTAATTTCGGTATGCGACAGTGCCTATAACCTTTTAAGCTGGTTAAGCTCTAAAGCAATATGCGGTTCGAACGATGTAGTAAACTACCTGATTTATTACAGCCAGAAACTGGATGCACCCCTTCAATTAATTGAAACCTTAAATGCAACCGACACCCTGTTTATACATCGCCTCGGTATTGAAACACTGGCCGCAGTATATGGCGTGGCCGCTGTCGATTCGTTCGGCAATACCAGTAAAATAAATACGGTTTCCATCGATTCCTGCCTGATGTTCTCGCTGCCCAATGTCTTTAGCCCTAATGGCGATGGTGTAAACGACCTGTTTGTCTCCTACAACTTGGGCGGATTTGTAAAAAGGGTAGATATCACCATCTTTAATCGGTATGGACAAGCCGTTTTTAAAACCACCGACCCCGATGTCAACTGGAATGGAATACATAAAGATTCGAAAAAGACTGTGTCCACCGGAGTATACTACTATATCTGTGATGTGTACGAACCTCGCCTGACAGGAGAAGTACACCGCACACTTAAAGGTTTTATTCATGTCTATTCAGGCAACGAAACCAATGTTTCGAGCGAATGAGAATGCTTCAATCCATATTGCTCCTGTTTCTTTTTGGGCCTGGCTGGACCCAGGGTACTGACTTGCTGCTGCAGGGGGTTTCGGACCTGAAAAAAAACAATCCGGAAGCTGCCATCGAAAACCTTGGTAAATTGCTGAATGAAAACAAGGAATTTACCAGTGCATCACTCTATCGCGGAATTGCCTATTATCAAATCCATTCTTATACTCTGGCTGCCAACGATCTGTTAAAGGCATGGAATAACGGACAACCTGAAGCAGCTCTTTGGCTTGCTAAAACGCAGGCGCAACTTGGTGAAGCAAGTTCCTGTATTCATTACATCGATGCGTATTTGAAGGCTTACCCTTATAGCACTAAGGCAGAGGTGGTGCGTATTCCCGATTTTCAGCCAATACAAAGTTCATCCGCCTGGTATGAATTTGTCTCTTCCTCTACCCAAACTTCCCTCGATGATGCGGTGGCAGAAGTAAAATACTATGTGAACAACAATCAAATGGAAAATGCACTTTCTGCCGCTAACCAGGCAATTTCCATGCACCACAACGCCAGTGTTTTGCTCGATCTAAGGGCTCGCATATACTTTAATTTGCAAAACTATTCTTTGGCAGCTTCCGACTATCGCCTGCTTCTTAAAAATAATCCTGCGAGTACCCGTTATTTAAAGGGCTTAGCCCTATGCCAGTTAGCTCAAAAAGAATATGCCAGGGCGAGCGAAAATTTCAGCTCGCTTCTTACCGAAGTACCCGAAGATTTCGAACTCTATCTTTCGCTTGGCACTTCTGAATTAGGCAATAAACAACCTGAAAAAGCACTTGCATCAGCAAATACATTTTTAAAGTATTTCCCTGCTGATACAACAGCTTTGTTCCTTTCTGCACAAGCCTATTTCGATCTGGGTCAGTACCAGCCTGCCATGCGAAATATGAATACCCTCTTTGAAAAATATCCGCCAAATGCCCGATGGTTCTCCCATCGTGGCCGGTGTTATTTCTCGACCGGAGCCTATAACCCGGCTGCATACGATTATTCTATGAGCCTCGACCTCGACCCAGGTAACGCGCAAGCTAACCTGATGCTCGGAAATTGCTATTTAAAATTAGGCCAGAATGAAAAGGCCTGCTATTTCTGGAACCGTGCTCTTAACTTTGGTGAACTTCAGGCAACCGAACAACTGCTCAAGTTCTGCCAATAAAACAGCCCTTGCTGAACTTCTGCTTCGCTTATCCACTAATTGTAAGCAAGAGTTTATCTAACCCAAAACACGATGGAGGTACCCATGAAAGACATTGCCGAAAACGAAATCTGCTGTCCTCCCTTTGAACCAGAACTATGGGATGATAAAACCTTTGAATGGCAAAATAAAAAATTCATTGCCGATAAGGTTTGTACTGTATTTTACATGCCGCTGAACTATGGAGCCGCAATGCGAAGGCTGGACAAAAAAGTGAGGTCTGCCGGTGCTCAGAATCCTGATTACCTCTGCCTGGCCGACCATACTTCGAAATGGAATATGAATTTATACCTTGCTGTCGACAAGGAAATACCGGAAGCAGAAAACATTACTTTAAGTGGTAAATTCTTTAGTAAAGTGTACGAAGGTCCTTTCCGCAACACCGAAAAATGGTGCAAAGATTTCGAAAGTCAAGCCAAGGGGCAGAATTACGAGCTAAAGAAATGGTACATGTGGTATACCACTTGCCCAAAATGCGCTAAGAAATACGGTAAAAATTATGTAGCTATAATTGCTCATATTGAATAAGTTCCTTTCAAATAAAGTAAGCATTGTCCCTTTTATGCCCCCACTGACACAAATTTAGCTTTCCCTCAAACTTGTGGTATGAGGGGGGGTATCTTTTATCTCGTTGTTCTTCGAATATTCTTCACTCGTCCGCGTTTACAACGCGGATGTAATTGTTGTGCGTTTAAAACGCATTTCTAATTAAAATATCTGTATTTAGCATAACCACCACTTCTTATGCTGGCGCGCGCTTTTAGCGCGTGCCTTTTTTTGCATTCTATTTTAAAATGTCCTATTTCCGATTTTTGTTTTTTATACCTATTAATCTGCACTATTTATTCCTGACTTGTCCCTTCTTAAATTAGTGCGTTCGTAAGTATTTAATAATCAGGATTTGTGTTTGAAGAAAGACTAAATTTACCGCACTAAGGGTAAGTTTATTATGAAAATCAGGGTTGTCAAAACCGCCTCAAAGGCACGCGCGGTGCAGGTTGTTCGTTACCAGAATAACAAACGGATTGTTTTGCAGCATATCGGTTC
>JAMIIA010000058.1:0-2521 GCA_035913795.1 Bacteroidales bacterium | reverse complement strand
TGAGAACAGTCAAAATCAGGCGGACATTTCCAATGACGGCTGATTGGGCTTGCTGGTGTTGATTTCGGCAAGTCGTTGTAATGCGATGTTTTCCATGGCCATATTCAACATAATTTTGCTGCCAAGGCCCTTTTTCAGAACGATTTCTTTGATATTGTCAGACATATTGGCTATGGCTTCTGCATGAAGCTCAGATCTGGATTCTTCAGAGAGGCTTTCGATATATGCCTGGGCACGTTTCTTTTTTTCTTCCTGCTGTTGCTGGCGTTTTTGTTCGGCGGCTTCACTGTGAGCAATTTCTTGCGCTTTCATGGCTTCCTGGGCGATAACCTGCCGGGCGGCTTCTTCGTCTTCCTGCATTGCAAGGCCGTAATCATTCTGCAATGCCTTCAAAAGATAGGGCCGATAATTGTATTTCGCGTTTTTGTTGGTATAGCGGATGTTCCGAGCCACATAATCAGAGCCGCGCATTTCATAAAAGGCTATTACAGGCTCAAGTATGGTTTTTTGTGATCGGCGCGGCTCTGGAAGAAGATTGATTAAAATAGTGATTTCTGGCTTATCTGGCATTGTAAAAGATTCTTTTACCGGCTGATGAAACGGCAGCAAGGCTTTCTCAGCAACAGTTTTTGTGAAACAAAGAATAGTTTGGCCGTGATCGAGCTTTCTAGTTTCAAGCAGAAATTTTGTATCAGAGCATTTGTTAATACGGTTT
Source organism: Bacteroidales bacterium (assembly GCA_035913795.1). Lineage (GTDB taxonomy): Bacteria > Bacteroidota > Bacteroidia > Bacteroidales > UBA10428 > UBA10428. Next base: position 1,806 of record JAMIIA010000058.1, on the reverse strand, counting down.
ATGGCGGTTTTGATCTTTGGAACGATGTGAGCGGGATAGCGTTCTTTCATGGGGATCTTTTCAGCCATTTTGGCAGCACTGATTTCCCAGGTATCTCGACCATAAAAAGACTTACAAAGGATTTCATATAATCTGGTGGCAAGTGGCGAACGTAGTTTCTTGAACTCAGCAAAGTTGATATATTTGAAAAATCCTTTGCCCAGCATCATTTTGATAAAGGATGGAGAAAAAGTAACTTTCAGCTCCTTTGTTTTTTCATGTATAGACCAGGAATCAATAATACCGAAGTTGATGGCGCTATAAGTTTCACCATCATAAAAAGTGCCAACGAACTTTATACCAACCATTTTCCAGCGCTCCAAACTGTCTTCTAAACGGTTATACCATTGGGCATTAACAGCCAAACCACAATCTCGAAGAATTTGATAACGTGTTAAAGAAAGCTCCTGACCATAATTTTGCCGCTGGCTTTGCATCAAAAGGTATAACAAAAAGATTGCATCAGTCTTAACTGGCGGTTTATAACCCGCTTTATAAACATAACCCTCTCGATCTTTCCAAATCATGCCCTGTTCGGTGTTTGATGCAACGATTTCGTCTTGAAACCAAAGAGGATATTCCAGAAAATTTATATTCTGCTTAACATTTTCGCGTTCCATTTGACCTCCACTTTTAAAAAACACCAGTTGCAAATTATCGACAAACTCTAACACAAAACAAACCAATGATAAAGAGTGTTTCAGTAATTAGGTTTTTTCAACAAAACCAACAAGGAACTATTGATGTTTGAGAACACTTTTATTGATGTTTGAAAACACAACTATTGATGTTTGAGAACACTTTTATTGATGTTTGAAAACAGTGCCTATCTCGAAAACACACATCAGATGGCAATTATAGGCATGATTTTTTAGTTGGATATATATTAGATAGTACTTTAGATAGACTTACGACTAGAGGACTTAGAAAATTTGTAAACAAACCTGGTTGATCTGATTGAAGGTTCGTTTGTCTGTTTTTTTGTAAACTACCGATATTGGAAAACAGTTAAGATCGCAAACGATGATTAACAAAGAGCTTTGACAATATGGGCAGCCAGCAAAACCAACAACCGACTAGTGAGGTTTGAGAACACTATTTTCTAAAAACCCTTATCAATTCATACTTTTTAGTATCGTTGTTGGAGAACAGTTTACTATTGATGTTTGAAAACACTCAAAGACAAGAAAACTAAAAACTCCCGTGTTTTGAGAACACTTTTTCAAAACACGGCCTGGGAAGAGAATGTTTTTAATTAGAAGGGGTAACTATCCAAAAACTTTTTTGGATTCCGTACAGGGCACGCCAGGTGGTCTAAAATCAGTTTTTAGATGGCAAGCTATTCGGAGTCACGACACCAATTGGAAATTCACGCAAGCCTAAAATCTGGTTGATGCAGGCAACCACCGATAAAGAGTCGGGACAGAAACCCCAAGGTCATTTGCAATATCTTTTGGAAGAGCCCCAGCTTCGAAAAGCTTTTTGGCTGCTTCAATTTTGCTATCTGTCATGGAACGTTTCCTACCACCAATTCTTCCTTTTCGACGAGCTGCTGCCAGGCCGGCCTGCGTTCGTTCTATGATCAGTTCCCGTTCCATTTGTGCAAGACTGGCCATAACATGAAAAAAGAAGCGCCCGGCCGGAGTCGATGTATCAATTTTCTCAGTCAGGCTTTGAAAATGAATGTTCTGACTTTCCAGGTTTGTTATCAGCTCTATCAATCCTTTCACGCCACGGCCTAATCGATCCAGCTTCCACACAATCAAA
>JAMIIA010000057.1:0-22026 GCA_035913795.1 Bacteroidales bacterium | reverse complement strand
GCCACCACTGAAATTATCTACAAGCCTCGGAATCTAAACTTCTGAGGCTTTTACATCTCAACCAGAATGACGCACGGACTATTATGTACCACTGCAAGAAACGGCCTTTCATAGAGTCGCTTCAAATTTAGCGGAATTTTCAATCGAAGTGACGCTCTCGTTAGCGATAGTAATTAATCGGCTACTCTGATGTGGGGAATGTCGCCTAACGACCCAAATACAATTTATGTAGGTGGACTTGACTTGCACAAAACCACCAATGGTGGAACTACCTGGCGGCAACTTTCGTCGTGGTACAATTTTGGTCAATACTCCAGCACGTCGAACTACCCCTACGTGCATGCTGACCAGCACAAGCTTTTGTTTCATCCGCAATCGACCGACACGGCATGGTTCTGCACCGACGGTGGAGTATTTGGATCGTACAACGCCGCAGACGATTCGCTGGTATTTTTCGAACGGAACAAAGGCTTTAACTCCTTGCAGTTTTATACCTGCGCCCTGCACCCCGATGCCGGTGCCACCTGGTTTGTTGCCGGATCGCAGGACAATGGCACGCTAATAAGTAAAGACAAGCCCCTTTCGGTGCATACCGATATGGTGTCCGGCGGAGATGGGGCTTATTGCTTTTTCGACTCCGACCAGCCCGAGTACCTTATCAGTTCGGTTTACCATAACCTTTATTACATCAACCTGTTTAAAAACGGTCGCTACAGCCTGCACCTTACAGCTAACGACTATTACAACTCTACGGGCACCTTTATCAACCCTGCCGATTACAACCCCTTTAACAATACGCTTTATGCCAATGCTGCCGGGTTTGCAGGCAATTATACCGATCATCTTTTGCGCATAAAAAACATCCTTGACCTGAACTACACTGCCAGCGTAATTGCATTGAATACCGGCACCAGCGTGCCTTTTTCGGCCATTAAACTGATAGATACCCAATCAGATGAATTGCTTGCGGGTACCCAGTCGGGCAGGTTGTTTAGAATTACCGGAGCCAGCCTAACACCCCAATCAACTGAAATTGGCAGCAGCAGTTTTCCGGCTGCAAACATTTCGTGCATCGAAAAAGGAACTTCGAACAACGAATTGCTGATTACTTTTTCGAACTATGGAGTTGAGTCGGTCTGGTACAGCAAGGATGGGGGCAATAGCTGGCAGAACAAGGAAGGCAACCTGCCAGATATTCCCGTGCGTTGGGCTGTGTTTAATCCTTACCTTCCCAAACAGGTTTTGCTGGCCACCGAGTTGGGTATCTGGATAAGCGAAGACATTACACAAAGCGAGGTAACCTGGCAACAGGCATCAGGCGGATTCCCGAATGTGCGCGTAGATATGCTCCGGGTGCGAAAATCGGACAACACCCTACTGGCCGCCACCCATGGCAGGGGTATGTTTGTGACAAAACTTGAGGGTTTTACGGGCATAGAGAAGATCGCACCGGACAGTCCGGAGAAAAGCTTTATCGCTTACCCGAATCCTTTTCAGCACGAAATAAACATCGAAACAAATGCCATCTCTGGCTTACAGGGTGAATTAAGGATTTACGAGTTATCAGGGAAACAGGTGCATACCCAACACATCAATTCAGGAAGCACTAAAACCACCCTGCCCACAAACGCATGGAATAATGGTGTGTACATTATTAGCCTGCATACCGAAAATGCGGTGATAAGCAGAAGAGTGGTGAAAAAATATGATTAGGGAATTCTTAAAACAGATATGCTTTACCTCACAAGTCCGCTTTTGCCAACTATTCGGAGAACCTAGCTAGTGGGCTGTTAGAAATATTTCCCTTAAGCCAACTCGAACAGGAGAATGAAAGTATAGGCAAAAAAGTAAAATCGTTACGCGCAATTTATTCCACAATAACAATATCAGGCACAACCACCGTTTGATTTTTACCGCTTATTTTCACCTCTCTGAGCACAGGAATACGTTCGTTGCTCGTTAGGTTGTTGGTATCCGCCGACAGGGCATATAGGGTATAATTGCCTTCCCGCAAAAACTCAAAAGCATATTTTCCATCATAAGAAGTCCTGAAACGATCGCCATATACTTCATCGCCTCCATAAATAATATAGACATCTACTTCCTGCCCGGGGTATTCGCCGTGTTTAATGGTATAATCTTTATTGTACTCCCAAACAACAACTGACCCTTTTATGGTAGATGTTCCACCTTTTCCGGCCTCCTTTTCGCAAGAAGTTAACCAGAGAAAAAGAATCGTTAAATAAAATATCCTATTCATAAAATTACCTTTTCAAATAAATGATTGATTGGTTATAAACCTTTGTATTTGTTCTTAAACTTACCCGATAAATACCACTAACAAGGTCTGCATTTGGCATCCAATCGACTATATAGCTGCCTGCTGCAAGTCCGCTTTCTGATGTGCTAAAAACGGTGCGCCCATGGATATCCATAATATCGATTATTACAGGAGTATTCTCAGACAAATTAATAGTAAGGCTTACATAATCAGAAAATTTAGTGGGATAAACAAGGAAATTTTCCTTGTCGCTGCTAGCAAACGTAGTTGTGATGGGGTCGTCCTTTGAATTTTGTTCCCCCGGAGTTCCCTTCGATTTAATACTCTGCCAGCTTTCCGCTATGGCATTGTCCATAACAGGATCAATTAGTTCCAGAGTGTATCCTAAACCATTAGCCTGCGATGGCCAGGGTTGGTAGGGCAAATAATCAACCGCATCCAGGATAGTCTGCTTTTCGTCATACAATCGAATTTCGTCACCATTACTGCTTAAGCCAAAAGGCAAATCACCTAATCCATTTAATACGCCGGGGTATACTTCTTTAAATTTCTTAAGGTCTCTCGCCACTACAATATAACCTTGAGGAAGCAATATTGTGCCGGATGGAAACGCATAAGATGTATCACTGTTAAGCGTAGAAACAATGTAACCCGAAATATTAAGTGCTGCATCGAGCGGGTTGAATATCTCAATCCAGTCGCCAGCATCAAAATCATCAGACGATTTATAGTTTATTTCATTGATAACCAAACGAACTTCTTCCTGACCTAATTGCTCAAAAACTGCTCTTAAGGAAGTTGTTTGGGTTAGATTTAGAGTCAATATCCGATCGGAAGAGAGATTACTCCCTTCCCATTTTACGAATTTGTACCCCACTTTTGGTAAAGCCTCTACTGTAACAGGTACGCCTTCGAAATATACCCCGCTGAAACTATAGGTTTGCGGAATTATGGAGTTAATCCTGATATTTCCGGCATTTTCGTCCGAAACATCTAACAATATGATTTGGGTCCTGGCTAAATCGAAGTGCTGCAAAACGTTATCTCTCATAAAATCCGGGCGAAGGTTCCCAAAGTCCATAAGTGACTCAACATTCCATTGCCAATTAGAATAATCCTGATTCCACCTTGGCCTGTGAATCATCATTTCTTCCGAAATTAAACCGGCAATGGAATCGATGTAACCCGATACATGTTGTGGCTCAAAAATAGTATTGATATTGTCGGCAAGCTGATTAATAAAATTATTTCTGAATTCGAGATTTGTAATAAGACGCCGGAACAGCAAGGTTGACCAAGGGGGGTTAGGCCACCATGGGGGTCCATAAGGATCAAGGGCAAACGACAAGGTATTGTGACTTGCATCTGAAGACAATCCAAAACCAAAATCGGTATCATATAATATCCATCTCCACTTGCTGGTAGTATCGGTTGTTTTCCAGAATTTTATATTGTTTCCAGGCCAATCGAGATTCGCAAAGTATATTTGCGAAAGTTGGTATTTTATATAATTGTCCACATCGATTTGATCAGAAACTGTATAATAGTTTTCTGCCGATAACAAGGATGGTGTTATATCCAGATAAGAGATGAGTTGCAGGTATTCGGTATTATCTCCTTCAACTATATCTCCACCATTTTCTAAAATAATAATGTCGTCAGGATTGAGCTGATGATGCGCAGCTAAAAAATCTTCGTTTACTTTCTCGCGCAGGTTATAAACTCCCCAATATTCTCCGTTCAGATAGGTAACCACAGGCTGATAGGCCTGATAATCAATATTCAGTCCTGACACAAGTCCGGTCATCATGGCATCACGCATCATTGAATTAGGCCAGTCATTTCCTGAATTTCGAAACACCAGAGAAGAGAAGGAAGTAATTTCGGACTTATCGAAGAATTTATAATTCAGCGCTGAGCTTCCATATTCTTTTCTGGCTTGAAAAGAGAAAGATTTCTGTTCCTGTCCTCTGGACCATCCTCCGAATATTTTTGCCCCCACGTTTTCGCTAACCACCTGGTTGCCGTTTTTATCGAAATAGACATAACTAAATGGGTATTCCCAGTCATTCCAGAAATTGGCGCCAAAGTAAGGAAAATCGGCCGATGCATTCAATCCCATCGCATACATCCCGGTTTGTTCATCCCAAAGGTTTTCTTCGGCTGTATAAAGCAACGCAACAGGCAAAGCAGGTTTTCTCGATTTCAGAAACGACACTGCATATACTCTGCCTGGCAAAAATCCCGGCTCAATTATTCTGGCGCGCACGAACTGAGTTGTATCAATTGCGATGGGCCCGGAGTAAACCTGCGAACCGAAGTTAGGTTCGGAACCATCGAGAGTGAAGTATATTGTTTTACCAGTTGTATTCGATAAATCTAACGATACAGTGGATTGAATAAACCCGCCAGGGGGGCTAAAATTAACCGAATCGTTAAAGAGTAGTTCATATCCAGTGCTCGAGTTTTGGCTTTGGGGAGTAGGCTGCTCAAAGTAACGCTTGCTTGAACCGTTGGCAAGGTTGCCATAAGAAACATTGACAGGAATAAAAACAGGGGGCAACCTATCTATCACTACTCCATTGCTATCAGACAAGATAAGTGGCTCGCCTTCTGAGCTGATTTTGAAATTGGTGTGAGACGAAAGATTGCCGAGCCTTAAAATTGAACTTGTTTTATAATCTGCCCCATATTGCTTGTGACCTATTGTTAAAAAGGGAATAACCGTCATATCCGAAGAGGTGTTGGATAAATTATGTATCTCAACAGCCAAAATGTTGGTACCATTTACGAGTAAATGTTTATATTCTGTTACATCAAACATTTCGGGAGTTCCCCCCTGGTATATAACGGCTTCGTGATCGAGGTCAGCCGGCGTGTTATAATAGATTTCGGAATAGGGTGCACCTATATTCGACCGGCTAATTTCGGTTCCGTTCAGGTAAGCGACAAAGCCATCGTCGTAATCGATATGAAGCAACAAAGCACCAATGGAAGATGTGTCGTTTAAATTGAATGATAAACGCAGGTATACGCTGAGAGTAGAATTTGGTACAAGAACAGAATCGTCGTTATCGCCATAACCAATGCCTGTTTTACCAGGCAACCAGGTACTGTCATCGAAATTTAATCCTTTCCAGTCCTCTTGCAGGTTCTCTGAAGGGATAAAATACACGCATGAATCGCCCATATCGACTATGCTATTCCAATAAACCGGCAGTTGCTTTAAATCGCGTCCTGAAGCATATAGAACCAAATAAGCGTTGGGTTGAAGGGTATAATCCGGAAAAATCCACTTTGAGGTATTTAAAGAGTCGTCGGATATTTGCCATCCTCTCAAATTTATGGCATCATTGGATGGGTTAAACAATTCAATCCAATCAGGGTAATCGCCAAACTCATCGGCCAGAACATTGGTATTAGACGATTGTATTTCGTTCAGCAATACTTGCCCATTAACAGGGTGAGCCAGAAATATTAAGCCTATTAGGCAGCTTGTAAGAAATTTCATTCTATGTGAATTAAACCTTAAATATATCTTAATTATACATGGCTACTCATATTTTAGTTTCAGTATTTTTCAGCCATACTTCTTTCAAATCGCTCTTTGCTCAAAGAAGGCAGAAAATAATATTTTTTAGCAAATGCTGCTACTATAATTCAGCCTAGTAAAAACTACCTTTAAATGGCAGTTTGCGACTACTGTGCTAACTACCAACAAAAAATTGAAAAAGAAAAAAATCGGGGTAGCAGGATTATTCGCCTGCCTTCGGCCGGCTCATGTGCTCCTCGTCGTTCCTCCTCCTCGGTTCGAACCGGGTTCTCATCCCCCTACCCCTTAAAAACACCAAAGGCCAACTTTCGTTGACCTTTGTTGTCGGGGTAGCGGGATTATTCGTCTGCCTTCGGCCGACTCATGTGCTCGTCGTCGTTCCTCCTCCTCGGTTCGAACCGGGTTCTCATCCCCCTACCCCTTAAAAACACCAAAGGCCAACTTTCGTTGACCTTTGTTGTCGGGGTAGCGGGATTCGAACCCACGGCCTCTTCGTCCCGAACGAAGCGCGCTACCGGGCTGCGCTATACCCCGATTTCTGAAGTTTCAAAAATAGATTATTCATCCGGCAAACGAAAATCTTCATTTAACAACATTTCAGGTTCGATGGGTATTACACCTACTTTCTCGCACACCAGCCCTCCGGCCATATTGGCCAGGAAAGCCGCCTGAAATGCCGAAAGGCCTATTGCCAGACTTAGTGCCGCCACGCTTACCACCGTGTCGCCTGCGCCCGACACATCGGTAATGTCGCGTACCTCTGCCGGGAATATTTTGTATTTCTCACCGTTACTAATAAAAACACCACGCTCCGAAAGGGTTATCATCACATACTTTATTCCCTTTGCATGCAACTTGAGTGCTTGCTGAAAAATGCCTTCTGTATCGCTCTTTTTCAGGCTTAAATTCATGCCTTCCACCAATTCCTTAAAATTGGGCTTGAAAAGACTTACCTTTTCATATCGGTGAAAACTACGCTTTTTCGGATCGACAAGTATGGGAATATGATGCTGATTGGCCAGCGCAGTTACCTGTGCAATAATATTAGGGGTAAGCACTCCCTTGTCGTAATCCTGAAAAATAAGGGCGTCGATCTTTTCTTTTTTTACTGCCGATTCAACCCGCGCCATTAAAAGCTTCTCTTCCTCGGGACTGATAAAGTCAGTAATTTCCTGGTCGACACGCAACAATTGCTGATGGTTTCCAATGACTCGTGTTTTTACAGTGGTTATACGGCTTTTAGATTCTATAATTCCCTGATCCGTCATGTCGCGTTGGCCTAAAAGTGAACGGTACACACGTGCTGTTTCATCCTGTCCGATAACGGAACACATAATAGGCTCAGCCCCCAGCTTTTTTATGTTAATGGCCACATTGGCTGCCCCGCCCATACGATATTCGCGCTTCTCGCAAGCCACCACGGGCACCGGAGCTTCCGGACTTATTCGGTTTACTTCGCCCCAAAGGTACTCGTCGACCATTACATCGCCCACAATAACAATTTTCCGGCTCCGGAATGCTTCAAGAATTTGTTTTACATCGTGCTGAACAGCCATGCATCTTTTTTTTAATTGTGGCAAAGATATAATTTTCGTTCCTCACAAAAAATTTCCATTTTTGGATTGTTATGAAATCTTTCTACAATCTATCGCTGCCAATCTGCACCTGGGCTTTTTATCTGGTGCTTCTTCCAATTGTCCAGTTGAATTCATTGTGTGCACAAAATTATGAAAAAGCCCTTGTAACCGACCTGAATTTCATGCGCAGGCCAGGCGAACTTATGAATGAACGCAGCTTTCCGTTTTATTTTCACTACCGCGAATTTGCTGCCGATGTGCAGAGCGACATTGAGAAACACCTGAAAAGTAAGTTCGGCGTGAAGGAAGTTATTTTTGCTTCAGACGACAGCATCTTCTATTTCGAATCGATTTTAGCACCCAAAACACGGGTAAAAGAATATGCACGCTCGGGAGCTGTGCGGGCATCGTTGTATGTGGCTATCGAAACCATTTTACAGGAATATGCTTACCTAAACAACGAGCAGCTTTTCCGCTTCACAACAAGGGTTTCGGTTTATAACGACAAAGGAAAAGAAATCTACAGTTACAAAAATCATATTCCTTTCGTAACAGTTTTTGGCGATGAAATTACCGGCTTGGCCGACATGGGCGAAGTAGATTTTTATGCCTTCTATTTCGATGGTCTGCAATATGCCTTTGAAGGGAAAAACGAATTAAGCAACAAACGCTACATCGTAAAACCGGCAGCGGAGTATTATACCGATTATATCAGCCAGTCGGAAAAATTTTACCTGGTTACCGAAAGCGATGGCTACAGCTATGGAAAATCGATGGATGATCGGGCAGAAATTGTTCGGTTTGCTCAGATTTATTGGGAAAACTATGGGCAGGCATTCGATTTTTCGAACCTTGTTACCCTGGAGTTTCTCGATAATGGGTATCACTTTATAAACCGGCTTAACCAAACTGAATATGTGGTTCGGATTAAAGGTTCTATTCAATCTTTGCAGCAAAAAACAGACCCGATGGCCGACATCGACTTGCAGTTGCTAGATGCTGCAGGCAAACACATAGGTTATTTTACGTATTACGAAGTAAACCGATTTTCGGGCAAATACATTGGCAGAGAATATCGTTTCGATTATATAGAGGCATACAATTGCCTGGAAGTTTATGCCGATGATATCCTTATAGCGTTGATCAATCCGCTTTACAACCAAAAAGTCCTGTTTCTGTATCCGTCAATTACCCGCGAACAACTACAATCGCTTATAAACCTTGTATTTGTATATGATTATGCGGTAGCTATCCGCCGAAGAGCAATGGAAGTTTATGGCTACTAAGCCTGATGACAAAATAAGCTTCTGCAGAAATGCCATTGTCTACTATGAATTCCAAATTAGTTATTCAACCCAGCGTTTCGTGATATCAGAAAAAGAATCAATTCGGCGATCGCGAAAGAAAGGCCAGATACGGCGTACCTCATCGGTGCGTGTAGGCTGAATCTCCACAATGGCCTGTTCTTCCTCTTTGTTTCCGGCTTCGAAAAGCAGCTCGCCCTGAGGCCCGGCTACAAAACTATTACCCCAAAACTGAATGCCATTGGTTGCTCCCGACGGATCGGGTTCATAGCCAACGCGGTTTACCGAAATTACGTGAAGACCGTTTGCCACAGCATGTGCACGCTGAGCAATCATCCAGGCATCTTTTTGCCGTTTCTTTTCCTGCTCACTGTCAGTCGATTCCCAGCCAATAGCGGTGGGATAAATGAGTACTTCGGCACCCTTCATGGCCATGAGGCGAGCAGCCTCGGGGTACCACTGGTCCCAGCACACCAGCACGCCCAGTTTACCAAGCGATGTTTGAATGGGTTCAAAACCAAGATCGCCCGGGGTAAAGTAAAATTTTTCGTAATAGGCCGGATCGTCGGGGATATGCATTTTTCGGTATTTGCCGGCAATGGTTCCATCGGTGTCGAATACCACCGCCGTGTTGTAATAGAGCCCTGGCGCACACTTTTCGAATAAGGAGGTAACCAAAACTATTCCGAGTTCTTTGGCGAGCGACCCATAATGTGCAGTGGAAGGTCCCGGTATGGTTTCGGCAAGGTTGAAGTTGTCTGTGTTTTCTGTTTGACAGAAATAGAGTGTGTTGTGCAACTCCTGAAGTACGATAAGATTGGCTCCAAGATTGGCTTGGTTCTTTACAGATTCAGAAATACGTGTGATGTTGGCTGCCGGATTGTCTGAAACCGAAAGCTGTATAAGTCCTGCCTTAAAGCTGCTTGTGTCCATATTTTTTATATTTGTGGGTACTGCATGGTAACACAATGCAGCGAACCGTGCTGTTTAATTAAAACTGAACAATCAATCCCTACTACTTCACGCTCGGGAAACACTTCTTGCAAAACCGAAATGGCTATTTGGTCTTTGGGTGAACCATATGTTGGCACCAATATGGCCTCGTTGACAATTAAAAAGTTGGCATAGGTAGCGGGCAGTCTTTCTCCCTCGAATTCGAGAAAATCGGCCATGGGCAGAGCAACAAGCTTGTATGGTTTACCATCGGCCTGTGTAAAGGTTTTTAATTCTTGCTCCATTAACTTCAAGGCCTCGTAGTGTTCATCATTCGCATTATCGCACTTGACATAAGCGATTGTGTCAGGCGAGCAAAAACGCGCCAGGGTATCAATATGGCTGTCTGTGTCGTCGCCGGCGAGGTATCCGTGGTTCAACCAGAGTATCCGTTTTAATCCAAATGCCTCTATCAGATAGGCCTCAATTTCGCTTTGAGTATAACCTCCATTCCGGTTGGGCGATAGCAGACACTCTGAGGTAGTTAGCAAAGTTCCTAAGCCGTCAGATTCGATGGCACCGCCTTCCAATACAAAATTCAGGCAATTACGATAGGTATAGTTATTGGAGAAAATCTCTGTAAAAACCTTTTGGGTAATGAGGTTATCATAATTGGCAGGGAATTTCAGCGCCCAACCATTAAACTTAAAATCATGAATCACTCCGCTCCCATTCTCCAACACCGTAATGCCGCCATGATCACGGGCCCAGGTGTCGTTGGTAGGCATCTCCACAAATCGGATACGGTTTAAATCCATCCCTTTTAATCTGGCACGTACTGCATCTTTTTCTGGTGTCACGATAATCAGGTCTTGCCTTTTTACCACCTCTTTGGCTATATTCAGATAGCAATTTTCTGCATCGCCAAGATAAGGAGCCCAATCGCTGCCTGCATGTGGCCAGGTTAACTGCACATACGCCTGTCTGGCCCACTCCGGAGGCAACACCTTATTTTTCAATTGTTTATATTTTTGAATTTATGCCCAAAAATAAGCATCTTTTTTGAAGCTAAGACCTGGCAGAATCAGTTTTTGTATTTCTTCTCATTGCGGATCGACATCAATGTTTACCACCAGGGAGGAAAAGCCTGCTGCTTGCTTCAAATTCCTGCATTTTTCGAGCAGAATAGTTTTTTGTTGTGTCAGACCGGGTCCTTTGCCGAGTTTAATCAGCATATGCTGCAGGTGCAGGTTCTGGATCTTTCCAACCACCGGTGGTTGAGGTCCAAGCACTGCCTCGCCAAAAACTTGTCTGAGCCCCTCGGCTAAAATCCGTGCTGCCTTTTGCACTGTCTCTCTCTGCTGGTGTTTTAGGGTTATACCTATGATCCGGTAATAGGGTGGATACTTAAATACTCTACGTTCTTCGAGTTGAATATCGAAAAAAGCACGGTAGTTGTTCTGTACAACCTGCTGCAGAATGATGTTTTCCGGTGTGGAAGTTTGAATGACTACTTTTCCCTGTTTCTTCTTTCTTCCGGCCCTGCCGCTCACCTGCGCCATAAGCTGAAAACTACGCTCGTAGGCTCTGAAATCAGGATAATGCAACATGCTGTCGGCATTCATAATTCCTACCACACTTACATTGTCGAAATCCAGTCCCTTCGATACCATTTGTGTGCCTATCAGCACATCGACCTGGCCGCTGGCAAAGGCATCGAGAATGGTTTCGTAGGCATCCTTTCGTCGGGTGCTATCCAGATCAAGCCTTCCTATTCGTGCTTGCGGAAAAATGAGCGAGAGGTCGTCTTCAATTTTTTCGGTGCCAAAACCCTTGGTTTGCATGTTGGTGCTCCCGCAAGCCTGGCACTGAACAATAGATTGAACGCTATACCCACAATAATGGCAATTGAGCTTATCAATGCCTTTGTGGTAGGTAAGGCTCACATCGCAATGCTTGCACTGAGGTATCCAGCCGCAATCGGCACATTCGAGATAAGGAGCAAAACCACGTCGGTTTTGAAATAAGATTACCTGTTCGCTGGCTGACAGTGCCCCTTGTATTTCGTCAATAAGCCGGGTGCTAAAATGACCATTAACCTGTTTGCGTTTTCTGGCCTGCTGCATGTTAACCAATTCGGTTTCGGGTAATTTAATTTCCAGGTGGCGCTCAAACAATTCTACCAGACTGTATTTCCCGTTTTTAGCATTGAAATAAGTTTCGAGCGATGGGGTGGCGCTACCCAACAACACTTTTGCCTGATGCACAGAGGCGCATACAATCGCTGCATCGCGGGCATGATAACGTGGTGCCGGATCGGATTGCTTGTAGGTATTTTCGTGTTCTTCATCCACTATTACCAATCCGAGCTTACTAAATGGCAGGAATACCGAAGAACGAACACCTAAAACCACATCTATCGCTGCAGATCCTTCGGGTCTTTCACCTAAAAGATTATTCCACACTTCAATTCTTTCGTTATCGCTGTATTTCGAATGATACACGCCAACCCGGCTGCCAAATACGTTGCGCAGGCGACTGATAATCTGGGTAGTGAGCGCAATCTCAGGTAATAAATATAATACCTGCTTACCTTGTTCGAGTTGTTTTTGAATGAGGTGAATATAAATTTCCGTTTTACCACTCGAGGTAACTCCATGAAGCAAGGCAACCTTGTTTTTGCTGAACGCCGCGCGTATTTCTTCAAGTGCCTGGTTTTGTTTGGCACTCAAAGCAAATGGCTCCATAAGGGTTGAAGGCAGATTGTTAAAACGGCTTGTTTCTACCCGCAACAAAGTAAAAACATTCTTTTCGATCAAGGTGGCAATTATGGCCGAGGTAGCACCTGAAGCCTCTAATAATTCCTGCTTATTTACAGGATTAAACTCCTTTTGGGCTATATACCCTCCCAGTTGAAGGTAAGCCATCAAGGCATCGGATTGTTTGGGTGCCCGGCGCTCGAGCCGGTTGAGCATTTCGCCAAGCGCATCATCCTGCATTAGCGATTCGTGCAGTACGATGTAATCCCTCCAAAGTGGTTTATGCTTTCTATTCAGATTTTCTTCGAAACTCAGCAAAGCTTTATCTATCATTCGTTTTAACACGGGCATAACCGGCTTCTTCCCAAACAAAGATTGCAGTTTCTCGATAGGCATCCCCGGATTGTTGCTGATAATCTGATGGATTTGTACCTCGTCTGGTTTCAAATCAATTCCGGTTTCGGGGAGCATTGCAGCAAAAACGCGGGTTTGACCTTCGGGCCTTAAGCCATTCGGCAGGGCAGCAGTGTAAACTTCGCCGGGAGTGCAGAGATAGTATTCAGCCATCCATCGCCAAAAATCTATCTGCCAAGAAAAAACAACTGGCTTATCATCCAGTATGGCAAGCACAGACTTTGTAACATACTCCGTTACCGAACGCTGATGCACTTCCACAACAAGAGCGGTATATAGCCTTCTTTTTCCAAACTGAATACCCACCCGCATGCCGGCCATCAAGGGCTGATCCAATAACTCTTCGGGCACATGATAGGTATACAGGTTGGGTACCGCAACAGGCAATATTACATCCACATATTGTTTTGGAGGCTGGCTCATGGAAACTGTGCTTTTAACCCCTCGGCTACTTCATCCAGCAACCAGCGCGGAGTAGAAGTGGCCCCACACACACCAATTATTCTATAGCTCGCTAATGGTAGGTCTTTAATTTCGTTTGGAGAATTAATAAAATAGCTTTGTGGGTTAGCTTTTTGGCAAATTTCGAATAAAACTTTGCTGTTCGAACTTTTCTTGCCGCCCACAAAAACCACTGCCTCCACCTTCTGGCTAAAATCCTGCAGCCACGGCCCCCGGTTGGCAACCTGGCCACATATTGTATTGTGATACTCTAAAAGGGCAGGATTTTCGAGCTTTTCCAGCAGCAAACTTTTCAGATGTAAATATTTACCCCGGCTCATGGTGGTTTGAGAATATAAAATTACCGGCTTGGCAGAATCAACTTTGTTTAAATCTGCTTCATTTTCCACTACTATTGCCTGGTAGTTCACCTGTCCGCATAAGCCGGTTACTTCCGGATGTCCGGCCTTACCAAAAATTACGAGGCTGCCCTGGCCTTCGAGCTTATCAAAGCTTCTTAGTACCCTTTTTTGCAGCCTGCTCACTACCGGACAAGTACCATCGATGAGTTGGATTTGGTTCTTTTGGGCGTGCTCATATACCTCTGGCGGTTCGCCATGGGCGCGCAACAAAACCGTGCATGATGCTAGCTGATAGTATTGCTCCAGCGATATCACCTCGAGTCCGAGCTTTTTTAGCCTTTCCACTTCTTGTGCATTGTGCACCAATTCGCCCAGGCAATACAGCTGGCCTTTGGCTTTTAACCTATCATCGGCCATGGCAATGGCTTTCTGCACCCCAAAACAAAATCCTGATTTTTCATCGATAATAACCTGCATAATGGCACTTTAAATAAGCTTGCGCTGCTGAAGCAATTGAATAAACCATTCCATTTGTTCCTCCACCGTCATATAGCTGTTGTCGAGAACAACCGCATCGCTGGCTTGGCGCAAGGGGCTTTCTGCACGGTTCATATCGTGATAATCGCGCTCTACCACATTATTCTTTATCTCTTCGAAAGAAACGTTTATTCCTTTTACTGTTAATTCATCATGGCGCCTCCTGGCACGCACATCGGCATTGGCAGTCATAAAAAGCTTTACTTCGGCCTGCGGAAAAACCACGGTGCCAATATCCCGGCCATCCATAACAATGCCCCCTTTTCTGCCCAATTGCTGTTGAAGGTTTACAAGGTAAGAGCGCACCTCCTTAATTTTACTCACCTCACTCACCAGTTCCGAAACAGCTACGCCGCGAATAGCTGATTCGACATTTTTACCGTTTAAAAATGTTTCGTTAGCCCCATTAGGCAAGGTTTCGAAATGAATATGAATATCTGGCAAAGCGGCAATCAATTTTGTGGCAGAAATCTGTTCTCCTTTCCAATTTAAACTTTCGAGGGCATAACAAGCCACAGCCCGGTACATGGCTCCGCTATCGATATATAAAAAACCGAGCTTTTTAGCTATTTGCCGGGCAAAAGTACTTTTACCGCATGAAGAGTGACCATCGACTGCAACGATAAACTTTTTACTGGTTAGCATAAAAAAGAATTAAACGTTTGATTATAGCGAGTCTTGGAAGAGTATGGGGCGATAACCTATCTCCCAATGAACACCTGGCTTACAATGAATTACATTTACCAGAGATTACCTTTACATAGAAGCTAGACCCGCATTCTTGCACTATGCGCTGGCACCCGTTAAGGTATGTTTAAGCCTTCAATTCTCTCAAAATGCTTTTTATTGATTGTTTTAATTGGTAAGTCATGCACCAAACAAGTTGCAGCAATAAATATATCTCTAAATTCAATCATATTGTTTGATTTTCTTAGAGAATGATAAATCTCTCCAGATTTAAGAGAGACTTCTTCATCAAACGGCAAGGTAATGACATCTTCAGTTAATAATTTAACATCGTGTAATTTTTGTTCATTCGTTGCTCCCATCAACAATTCATAAAGGGTGACAGCCGAAATATATAAAATCTGATTCGAAGGTAATTTGTAAAGTTCAGTCTTTCGCTTGTCCTTAGCCCTCAAGTAATCTATAAAAATAGATGAATCAATTACCACTCTTGAGCCTTCCATTGATTAAATTTTTGTTGATTATCAATTATCACTTGAATATCAGATTCATTCCATGTAGAAACCTTTAGTATTTTCTTTTTATACTCTGATAAATCAGTTTGCCCTTTAGTTGAATTTTTTGTTAGCAAAAAATCAATAAAGTCTGAAACTTCTTGCCTGGCCGACTTACTAAGTAAATTATATTTTAATACTAAATCTGTCATTTTGTTGTTTTTACAAATTTATTAAAACTCAAAGAACTAAAAAAAGTTTCTTTTAAAGCCTGGCAAATGGATAATTTGTGTGAATGGCAGTCATCTCAAAAATAGCACTTATCTGCCAATATGCGGAATTGACCTTAAACGGAAGGTTTTAAAACGTTTTAGAGCTTTTGATTCAACTCAGAAAGATTGAGTGTAAGCGAAAAGTGGTTAGAGGCACCTGCCAGGTGATAGGTCGAACGGCCATAGCTAAGTCTCAGCTTTTTGATCTTCAAGCCAAAACCATACGAAAAACCAGCCATTCCTCCCATTTCGTCAATCTTAAGCTCCTGTCGGCGTTTGTAGTTATAGCCCAGGCTCACATAAAAATTTTTGGATGGAATAAACTCCATACCAATAATAAAGTGCCGCATCAGGTTATCGGCAAAATCGGCTACAGGCGTTTCGGGGAGGGGTTGACCGGTAAGGGGATCGATGTTTTCTTCTTTGTCAGTTTCGGTTTCGTACAGCAGGTTGAATTGCTGCAGTTGCTGCGCGGTAAAAGAAAACCGGAATGGGGCATGCCTTAGTTGCTGGGTTAAACCTAATTGAATTTCAAAGGGCAGTGGCTCGTGTTTGTCGTTAGGATTGTAGCGTTTCAGCTGAAAGCCGGCATTTTTCATTACCAGGGCAGCTGAGAAAAGTTTTTCCGCGTTCGAATAAGTGATACCCGCATCGAAGGCCAAGCCAAAAGAATTGTAAATTTCGTATTGCGAATAAATGGCTTTGGCGGTTACGCCAACGCGCCAGTTCGAATCAGCCAATGGCCTTGACCAATAAGTGTTGAGTGCGTAATCGTCGGCTCTGAATTTGCCTGTTTGAATTCCTGTAGGTTCGGCAGCAATAAACTCACCGTAATTAAGATAATGAAGGCCAGCTGCCAAAGTGTATTTTTTTTCTGGCTGCCAGGCATATCCTACATAGCCAAAATTTGTGCCCGCAAAGTAGTTGATATAATTCATTGCCATTTGCTTACTCATAGCAGGGGTAAGCAGCGACGGATTGTGATAAACCAGGTTTATATCCTTGTCCTGCAAACTTACCAATTGTCCACCGAGTGAGGCCACACGGGCAGAATTGGTGATACTCAGAAAATCATAAGTGTTATTGCCTCCCGACTGAGAAATAAGCATGTTAGGGAAAAATAACAGCAAACAAAACACAAAACTACATCGCGAAATCACTTTCATAAAACAGCTTAAAACTTTTGTATTAAACCCCTGACCATGCAGAAAGTTTACCGAAAGCTAACGCGATTTTTGTAGTTTTAGTGCAACAAAAGAATATTTTTGTGTTATTATGGCTGCCAAAACTAAAATTGTATTCATTATAAATCCTATCGCAGGAACCCGAAAAGTGCCCAATCTGGAAAATTTGGCTGCTAAGCTATTGGATGATAATTGGAAGCTCCAGTTTATGCGAACAGAATTTGCAGGTCATTCCACCCAAATAGTGAAAAAAAAACTTAAAAAAGGTGTAAAGCATTTTGTGGCAGTGGGTGGCGATGGCACGGTGAACGAAGTGGCTTCGGAATTGGTAGGTACAAAGGCTTGCATGGGTATAGTGCCTTGTGGTTCGGGCAATGGACTGGCCCGAAGCTTAAAAATACCGCTAAAGCCCGAAAGAGCTTTGCAGTGCATCTCGCAAGGATTGTCCCGACAGATTGATGTCGGACAAATCAATGGGAAATATTTTTTTTGTACCTGTGGCGTGGGTTTCGATGCCAAAATCGGCAAAAAGTTTTCTGAACAAAGTACACGCGGATTTCATACCTACATAAAAACTACCTTGCGCGAATACCTGACTTACCGTCCGAAAAAGTATAAAATAAAAATCGATGGCGAAAAGAAAAGTACAAGGGCATTTCTTATTACGGTTGCCAATGCCGGTCAATATGGCAACAATGCCTACATTGCCCCAAAAGCACAAATCGACGACGGAAAGTTAGAGGTGTGCATTTTAAAACCCTTTCCGCACCGACACACCTTTGGCCTGGGCATGAAATTGTTTACCCGCAACATGGATAAAAGCAAATATCTTGACTTACAAAGTTGCACGTCGCTTGTATTTTGCAAAAAAAAGATGTTCGATTTTCATGTCGACGGCGACCCGATTAAATTGGTTGGCCCGGTTCGTATTGAAGTAATCCCAAATGGATTGAATATAATAGCCCCCAGCCTGAAAGATAAAACGGTCAGAGAAAAGAACTAGAGCATTTTCTTCAGCGATTCGAGAATAGAATAAACCGCAGGGCAGACCGATGCATTATGAAAGGTTTTGCGGGCTACCTGGTAAAATCGTTTCTGGTCGGTATGCGGGTATTCGCGGCAAGCCTTGGGCCGGTTGGTATAAATTGAACAAAGCTTATCATCACACAAAAACGGGCAGGGACTTTGTTTGAAAATAGAATCGCCCTCGTCGTCGATTCGAACATAATTATCTTTAAAAACAGACGATTTTTGCTTTAGCGCACCTGCCATGCGATCGATATCGCTTTCGAAAAGCTGGGGGCCAAGGGAGCTGCAACAGCGGACACATTCGAGGCAATCGATTTTTTCAAACGCTTCGATGTGCAGGGTCTGAACAAGATTGTCGAGGTTTTTCGGTTTTGTTCTGGCCATGCGTTCCAGAAACAGCTGGCTTTCTTTCGAAACCGCTGCCGATCGTCTTTCCATTTCGCTTATCAGGGTGCTTGTATAGCTCATTCAAAATGTATTCTTCTTGCAATAGGGTATTCGACTTAATCGTAGCGCAAGCTGCAAATATAAAAAAGCGCAGTAAATACTTGGCCTTAGTCTCTTCGTTTATTTGTTGTGCCTACTTATTCGGCAAACCCTCTGCCGCAAGTCTAAGACTTGTGGTTAAACAAATTTAATCTATACAGTATATTTCTACCATTCCTTTGCCCCTTGCCACAAGTTACCGCTTTCGCTCAAACTTGCGGCAGTGGTGGGAAGATCATCCGGTGCATTTTGCAAAAGCAGGCCAGTGGGTTGTTGAGCTAATTTGACAAAATATGATTATTTTTGTTGCGCTAAATAGCAGTTCTATTTAAAAACAGTTAATAAGCTTTCTGTAATAGTTTTGATTATTTTTCTTTTAAACTTAAAACTAAAGCAACACCGGCTTACTCAGTTTAAAACCATTAATTATGACACAAATTGTTTTAAATATAAAAGACAACAAAGTTGGTTTTTTCCTGGAACTGGTTAAAAATTTCGATTTTGTGAAAGTGGAAAAGGAAGTGTATTCTGAACCTACAAAAGATGAGATTAAGGAAAACATAACTCAAGGACTTAAAGAAGTGCAGCTTATCGAACAAGGTAAAATGAAGGCTACACCTTTAAAGGATTTTTTAAATGAGCTATAGCGTTGAACTTACCGATAATTTTAGGAAGGAAGCTAAAAAGCTACAGAAAAAATATCCTTCGCTGAAATCCGAACTCGAAGAACTAGGTAATTTACTCTCCGAAAACCCAACTGCCGGCACCTATTTAGGCAATAATGTTTACAAAATCCATCTTGCTATTAAATCTAAAGGCAAAGGGAAACGTGGCGGCGCCCGTGTGATGACACATGTAAAAGTTGTGAATGAAAAAGTTTATCTTTTCTCTATCTAAAACAAAGGAGAAAAAGACGATATCTCCGACGATGAAATCCGGGAGCTCTTTAAAAATATTTTGTAAGATTTTCAAGAATAGGCTACTCCTAAATTACAAAACACGCCCAAAAATTACATGAACTAAAAAAATGGAGAAATTCCGGCTACCCAGAAAAACGAAAAAAGCCCTGCAAAAAACAATGTGGCTCTACCCGTCCGATGAAAAGGGAAATTCTTTAATGGCTTGGCCCACTGAATCACAGAAAGATTATTTTGCAGCAAAGAAAGGGATTGCGAAAAAGTTTCCAAATCGCTCAAAAGCAGAAAGAAAAAAGTTTATAGCCGAACTTGATAAAGAAGTTTTTGTTGACAATAAGGTTTTAAAAACATACGTTGACAATATTATCAGGGAAGATTTGCGCAATTCATCATATAACACACTTATTGAAGCCAGAAATTGCCCCAAGGCCGTAAAAGCATATTTCAACTTTGTAAACGCATACCAAATCTTTGAAAAAGGAAAAGGTTCTTACGGTAACATCTGCTGTTTGGCTATTGATAGCGCTAAAGAACTGTTGAAACCTAAGAAAAAATAAGTTTTTAATCCAAATGTCTTGAATCTACCTGGCAGACAGGCCTTGATTTACCCGATTACAGGATTACTTCGATTTATATTTTTGATTTTGCAGACGTTTAAATTCAAGGCTTTTTGTTCCAAAGTTTATCAATAAACCAACTTCAAGATTATAAGCCTCAAGGTAATTCAATGCCTGTGCAAGATGTACATCCTCAAGTTTAGTTATTGCCTTTAATTCTACCATAACCGTATGGCTAACAAAAAAATCAACCCTTCTTGTTCCAATTTCGATATTTTTATACATAACAGGCATTTCCTTTTCTCTTTCGTAAGAAATATTTTTTTCGCCTAATTCTATTGCCAAAGCTCTTTGATAAATGACTTCTTGAAAGCCATTCCCTAGAGCCCTGTGTACTTCCATGGCTGCACCAATAATTTCCTTTGTTAATTCTTCGTATTTCATTGTAAGGCAATTTAGGAAAAAAGTCTTGAACCACGATGTACCCGATTATTGTCTTGAACCACGATTAAGCACGATTAAAAGATTACCTTGATTCCGCTACAAAAAATCCTGCCAATCCTTTAATCCATCTAATCCAGGTTCAGACAATTATGCCAACTATTCCGGTAAACTACGCTCAGTTAGGGGGTAAACCAATTTTCATGTAACAATGTTTAATAATTACTTATTTTTGTAAACATAGGTTATTGAATTATGCAAAGGGTAGTACTCGACATACCAGACAATAAAATAAACTTCTTCATGAAGCTTGTAAACAACCTTGGCATAAAAAGGTACAAAGGCTAACCAGCAAACAATCAGATTTCGTTGACGACTTATAAATTCTTTAAACGAAGTTGAACTGCACAGGCAGGATAAAAGAAAATTAAAAGCTGTAAAAGATTTTCTTAATGAACTTTAATGTAATTGGTTTCGATGGCTTTAAGGGACTTAAAAACAGGACAGGCTTATGCAAACAGGTAAAATTAAAACTATGGACTTACAA
Organism: Bacteroidales bacterium; assembly: GCA_035913795.1. Classification (GTDB taxonomy): domain Bacteria; phylum Bacteroidota; class Bacteroidia; order Bacteroidales; family UBA10428; genus UBA10428. Next base: position 1,251 of record JAMIIA010000057.1, on the reverse strand, counting down.
TTTGTAACAGACGGGAATGGGCATAAAAAGGGCATTCAATTGCCTATCAGGGACTGGGAAAAAATCCAGAAAGACCTTGAAGAGTTGCAGCGGTTAAGGAACAAAAAGCTTTTTATGACCGAACTGGCCGAGGCCGTGGAAGAAATGAAACAAGTTAAAGAAGGTAAACTGAAAGCCCGTAACGCCGAAGATTTTCTCAATGAGCTATAATGTTAAAACCATTTCCGTTTTTGAACGGCAGGCTAAACGCCTGAAGAAAAAATTCCCTTCGCTCAAAAACGAAATACAGGCACTCATTAACGAGCTGAAGGAAGGGCCAACCAAAGGCACCCCCATTGGCAACGATTGCTATAAAATACGCATTGCCATTGCCAGCAAAGGAAAAGGAAAATCGGGCGGTGCAAGAGCCATTACCCATTTCGTCTTTAAACAAAGTACCGTTTATCTGCTTTCCATTTACGATAAAACCGACATCGACAACCTCTCCGACAAAGAAATTTTAGACCTCGTAAACTTTATACCGTAAAAAAGTCCCTCATCTCTTTAAGGCTTTGTATATAAATAAGTTAAAACTGATTCCGATGTACATCGGAAGAGCTCAGCACAGCAAAACTTTTACATTATTTATCGCTCGCGGGCCGGTAGGGGGTGTTCGCATTTTATTCGTGTCCTTTACAATATTTTCATTAATTAAAAACCTTTTACTATAGATGCCGGATTACAAATCCTTTCCTACTGCTATTCAAAACAATTCAGCCCGCTTTTAAAAGCGCGACAGTGGGATGTACCCGATTATTGTCTTGAACCACGATTAAGCAGGATTAAAAGATTACCTTGATTCCGCTACAAAAAATCCTACCAATCCTTTAATCCATCTAATCCAGGTTCAGACAATTATGCCGGCTATTTTGGCAAACTACACCCCTCTACCGCAAGTCTAAGACTTGTGGTTAAAACAAATTTAATCTATACAGTATATTTCTACCATTCCTTTGCCCCTTGCCACAAGTTACCGCTTTCGCTCAAACTTGCGGCAGTGGGGGGTTGTTATTTCCTGACTTCTGACGCTTACTGAATTTCCAATGAGCTAAATTTTTTAAATATCAGAATTCGAGATATTTACCCTAAAAATTAGTACGTATTTACCGCACTAACGTATATTTTTGGGGTATGTATTCGATACGAAAAGTCAAGACCAAATCGGGCTCAACTGCAATTCAAGTTGTACGGTATATTGGCCATAAGTCAATG
>JAMIIA010000056.1:0-1311 GCA_035913795.1 Bacteroidales bacterium | reverse complement strand
TTTGCGTATCTTTTCGGTGCCAGGGGTTTCTCTTAAAAATATTAAAGAAGCGATTTCCAATAAATTCAAAGATTTCGAGGATGACGTACATAGCTCTATTGCTGCAGAAAATAGTGTGGATTTTCTCATAACCAGAAATAATAAGGATTTTAAAACTGATAAATTCAAAGTATTAGATGCAGAAGAATTTTTGAGAACAATTGAAAAAAATTAATCAGGTCACGACCGTCGTTCCAGCAAAAAGCAAAAAAGTGAACACAACCTGAGAACAATGCAGGACAAAATATAAAGCAATAAGACAACTTATGACATGAATTTTGAAGCATTAAAAGGTGTATCCCGAGCTGCTTTTTGAATAATTTAGTGCAAATGAAAGCAAAGTTTTCAGGAGAATCTAATGCAAGAATCAACAACAAATTTTGTTAACAGGCTCAATCATCAGGTTAGCCTCGGGCAAAAAATATTAATAATATGGGCAGACTAATTGGCAGATACAGCAATCGAAATCGGCTGCAGGTCTGGTTTGCTCTGATCGTTTTTACGTTCTGTGCCTGGTGGAATCTTCATCCGCTGCAATTCCACCTGCTTGATACTGTGACGATCGCATTTTCGATACCCATAGCCGGACTTATCGAGCTATTGGTGCCATTCCATTCTATGTAAGCGCTCAGTAAACCGCATCTTTTTTTCCTGATTTTTTTGTGGCAATGTTGCTTCTGTGAACCCCAATGTCATTTACAGGAGCATTTATGAAGCGTAGAGCACCGATTAAACACCCCATTTCATTTTGGAACATGCATGTTGATGCCTGGCGTTTAAGTGGTTTGAGCCAGAAGGAATATTGCCGCCGGCATGGCTTGCGAGACAAGGCCTTTGCCCACCACAAGGTTTGCCGTCTTGGTGCCGACAAGAAAGTTCCAGTCAGGGAAGTTCTACCAGCGAAACTCGATCTGGTTGCGTTACCACTGAATATTCTTTCAGCCGGGTCCTCTCAGAACAGCAACCATTCAAGCGGCATCAGCATTACCCTTGGTCGAAATTCCCGACTTGAAATTGCCACTGGTTTTGATGCAAAGTGCCTGACTGCTGTTTTACAACTGGTTGTCGCCCTATGATGTTCGGCAATAACACTCAGGTTTTTATCGCCATCAACCCGGTCGATATGAGGAAATCGATAAACGGCTTGTCGTCGCTGGTAGCAGGTGAATTTTCCAAAAACCCGCTTACTGACGGTCTTTTTGTTTTCAGTAACAGCAGTCGGAAAATCATAAAGGTTCTATACTGGCATTTTAATGGCTTCTGCCTTTGGCA
>JAMIIA010000055.1:0-2238 GCA_035913795.1 Bacteroidales bacterium | reverse complement strand
CTCCTCATAACAAGAGGAAACTGTCATCATACAACGACTTATCACATAACGTAATTCGGGAATACGCTGCCCCAACCGAATTAACGAAGTCGGGCCGGGTAAACCTACTGCAAGCGCAAAACCAGTTATTGTTGGCCGAGTGTCTGTATCAGCACATTCTTCGAAGTACTGGTTTGCAAGCTCTTTAAAATGGTCTACGTTTTTCGGCGGGGTCACGTCTGCCGGGCGGCGTTGCCAAGCGGGAACGTGTTTAGTGCGCGCTTCTATTACATCCATAAATGCAGTACCGAATTGGGTTTTATTTCGTTAAAATTATTTATGTATTCTGGTATGCCTGGCACAAGATTACGGACTATTGTAACAGGGAAACAATTTACCCCAAAGATACTCAAATATTTTAAGTATTTATTTAATTGTTCTTTTGTGTCTATGTAAGTTAATTTTACCTCAATTAAAATCCCATCTTGACCTGGCCGCTCTATAATAAAATCTGGTTGGAAGTGGCAAACTTTTTCTTCTTTTTCTACTTTATTTTTGTACTCAAACCACTGGTGATCCCACAGCTTCCAACCTGCTGTATCGCAAGCCCGGCGAAGGAATTTACCTACTTTTTGCTCGTAAGCAAGGCCGCGGGCACGGGTTCCGGTTGAACAGCTTCTGTTGAACGGGGGTGCTGAACAGGGAACTACAGCACCAGACGGAACAGTTTTTATTATTCTTTCCTCTGTTCCTCTTTCCTCTGTTCCTCTTTCCTCTGTTCCTCTACTTCTTTCTTCTGTTACGCGGCGACGCAGAGTGGCCAACGCGGGAGCCCGCCGGGCTTCAACGGCGAGGCTTTCTGGTTTGGGGGTTGGGAGCATTTTGTTGGGGCCCTCGTTTGTTGGCCGGCCGGCTGGGGGTGTTTCTTTTGTACATTGTGCATTGTACCATAATTTTAGGAAAAGTCAACTAAAGTAATTAACAGTTAGTTCCAGTTAATTGTTTGAGTCCAATTAGTTTAGAATTTGGGAGTATATCGTACATACAGATTCTAAAGTCAGTTAGTTTAGAACTTGAGGCCTATAGTATATCCGCAACCTCAAAAACAATGGGGCGCGGGTCAAAAGATTAAAACGCACGAGCGAATTTTGTGCCAAACCAGCGCGCACGCCCAGGGCATAATGCTCATGCGCCCATGCACCCATAACGCATTGGTATGGTATATGCAACGCGCGCGCGTGCGCGTTCATTATATACGCCCGTGCGCCCATGCGCCTTGCCGTTATGCTGCATAATATATGCCATACAGCCTATCGTATGGGTGTAATAAAATAATCATTTCATACATACAAAAGGCTTGACAGGCCCATAAATTCATGGATAATGACACCCAACAACCAACAAAACATTTAAGGAATCTACCATGTTCACAATGAACCGTAACAACACTGAAGCCATGAAATACGACCAAGGTTACATTTGGGCATGGTATTATGGCTATGGATTCATGGATGATTACGGCAATTACCACGAAAAATATAATCGCGGATACCCGAAAGAATTTCAAATAGGGTATTGACAACACGAAAGCAATACCCTACCATGTAATCACCCTGGCAATCCCGCCAGGCCCAACGAGGAAACCAAAATGTTTGAATCAATCGCATACTCGCCTGCGCCAGAATACCGGCATATCAACAATCTGCCGCAGGATGCAATCAACCAAATTCAGGCAGTAGCCCCAAACGCTATAGTACGCATTGAAGAAATGCGTACTTATCTTCCAGAAACCGGTGAAGAAGTGTTTGAAACAAACCTAATAGCACAACCCTGGGGACAAGAATATTCCCCCCAGTATTGTGTTAACCAAGATCAAATTAACGATCTTGTGTTAATGATCGTGAAAACCGATTGAATAAAATAATTTCCCATAGGGTATTGACAATCCATAATCAATACCCTACCATGTAATCACCCTGGCAATCCCGCCAGAATTAACGAGGAAACTGCAATGTCACGCCAAATTGTAATTGAATTGCCGGATCGCATTGAAATCAATAGCGCCAAAGACGCGCCCGCCCGACTCCGCACCGTTTTAACGTGTGAATGGTCGCCAGAGTTTGTGTTGGATCTAGTGGAATTTGGCCTTGGCGAGCGGCTGGGGAACGTTTGGAGCGTCGGCAAAAAGAACATCGAAAAAATGACCCAGGGTCATGCCCAAATGGAGAAAGGTGAATGGCAAACACGCACGCGAACGGG
>JAMIIA010000054.1:0-3724 GCA_035913795.1 Bacteroidales bacterium | reverse complement strand
TGCTTTTATTTTGACTGTCCCGAACCCACTTGAATCATTTTTAAAGACATCGATTGTCTCGAAATTCTCAATGTAATTGTGAGATTGTAAAATAATTTGATCGGTTAATATTTTGTCATTTTCAACGAGGATTTCTGGTTCAACTAAAAAGCCAATTAACTGCTCGACTGCATTACGGCGGGCAATTTTTAATGCGGAGATTTCATCCTTGCCAAACCCAGTGCTCACAACATGCTGTGTGTCTTGTCCGAAGCTTGCAAATGGCAAAAAAACAAGCAGGAATATTGTAATGGTTAACTTTTTCATATTTTACCTACTTTCAAATGCTTTTTACTTCGAGATAAACGTATTAACTGTGACCCAAAAAATAAAGCAAAGGACTGACATCGCTAGTGCATGCTCCCCTAGTTTTTTTTTCGGATCAGATTTCATGAGAGCGACTACGCCTAGTAAAAAGCCTAGTGGAGGAATCAAAAATGCTACCAATGAATACGTGGTATATGAAGATTTGTAATCTGGGTTCGTAGAAGAAGTCTCGCTTGATGTTTGGTTTATTACTAATTGATTTCGTCTGATGTTTTGCTAAGAATTTTTCTTGCATAGCAACAATTTGTCCAATTTGCGCTTTTGTAAGTTTTTCATTGGCAAACAAATAAGCTCCGACTGGTTTACACACACCGATCGCCTCATCCACTTTTTGCTCTTTTAATGCAATCTCCATATCGTTCAGACTAATTAAACCAAGGTCAATTCCTATTTCTCCAAACAGCCGATCCTTCTCCTGATCATTCATTTGCGCATACCTTTTGCTTTTGTTTTTTGTGAGCTTTAAATAAACGTAGCAATGATAAACTAAAAAGACTGTCATCAAATATTTAGATCCACCGTCAACGCCGGAACAATCATTTTGTTAGCGAACGAGGAAAACGGGCGCAGCGGACGCCACGCTCCGCGATTGAGACCTTTTCGGCGCAGGTCTACTAAAGCCCAGACTTTTCTCTAGAAAGCCTCACACGCGCCGCTAGTCTTATTTTGTAGTCTTCATTTTCTTCCATAGATTGTATCATTTCCTTCTCGTGCTTATCGTATTTTTTTTTGTTGGTATCTACAAGCTTCTTCCAGTCACTTTTCCAAAGGTATGACAAGGGAAAGCTTACTGTCATTTTCATTCCGACAAAACCTTCTGGCGATGGAACATGTTCACGGCAACGTCTGAAATAAGAAACAGTTACGCATTCTTCACTTTCTGGATCGCCTACAAGCTCAATACTGCCCCATTCGCAATCTTTGAGCTTATTCTCACCCTCGCAATATAGAGCGATTTCGTGAACTTTCTTTTCATACTTCCTATAAAGCTCATAAAACGTCAAAACATTTTCCTTCATAGTTTGCTCCTTGTTGGTTCTAATCCTACAACAAAAATATCAAAGTCAGGCAATACTCCAACTCTTAAGTAACCATCATAACCCAGATGAAAAGTCCATAGCCTTGTTTTTATTTGCTAACACTGAGTTTCTGTGCTTCTGGTAGCTTTCTTGGGGTCACCACACCAAACGGAAATTTACGTACGCTAAGGAATTTCTGAGCCATGACAATCATCTTTCAGAGCGGATGTATTGATACACCGTTTCGCGACTAATTCCGAATTCACGGGCCAGATGTGCTTTTTCTTCGCCGTCGCGTGCTCGTTGTCGCAGAATCTCAGCTTGAGCAGGAGCTAAAACCCTTTTTCTGCCGCGATAGGCCCCACGCTGTTTTGCCAGAGCGATTCCTTCACGTTGTCGCTCTCGAAGCAGTGACCGCTCAAACTCTGCAAAAGCACCCATTACCGAAAGCAAAAGCGTTGCCATTGGCGAATCATCGCCGGTAAAGATAAGCCCTTCTTTTACAAACTCCACCCTGATGCCGGCTTTGGTCAAATCTTGCACGATCCGGCGCAGGTCGTCGAGATTTCGAGCCAGGCGATCCATGCTGTGAACCACTACCGTGTCACCTTCTCTCACAAAGGCCAGTAAGGCTTCTAACTCCGGTCGCTTAGCATCTTTTCCAGATGCCTTGTCGGTAAAGACACGGTCGACCTTGGTTTGTTCAAGTTGTCTGGCAGGGTTCTGATCGAAGGTGCTGATGCGGATATACCCGATTCTCTGGCCTTGCATTTGTGGCTCTCCCTTGAAATGTGTCAGGAATGATTCTAAGATATTTATACAAATATGTCAATAAATGTGACATTAGACTCTAATCTGACACTGAAAATCAGGTTTTCTGACGTCAGGTTGAAGTATACCTCACTCCGACATGCTTCTTTTGAAGGTTCTAGAGACAATCAATCGCGGGGAACTTCGATTATTAGGGATGTTTAAAGGTTGATGAATAAACCTTAACCGAGTTTTCTGTTCTGTTGCTCATTAATCCCCACATTCGGAAATTGACAAATATATCTTTTTTTAGTATGTTTATATCAGATTCAGACATTGCAGGAGTTAACCCATGACCGAGGTAACATTTTCCGGGAAAGCGGAGAAACAGGTTAAGAAATTACCGGCAAACAGGCGAGAAATATTGAAGGTTCTTGTTCAAGATATTATTAATTACGGGCCAGTGCGCGGCAATTGGCCTCATTACAGTAAGTTAAGCACAGGTGAACATCATTGTCACCTCGGAGGTGGCCGGCCAACATATGTTGCGAAATGGGTCGTTCTTCAAAAGAATTTGGTTCAGATTGTATATGCCGGCACCCATGAAAACGCCGGGTATTAATTACAGACCTTGAAATATAAGCAGATATAAAGGGAGAACAATCACTATGCTGCCAGAAAATAGCCTGATGAGCGTGCATTTTCGTGTTCCGGTGAAAAAACTTGAAGACATTAAAAACGTCATTGTAGCACTGGGAGGACAGGTTGACGAAGAAGCCGAAGAAATAAATGATAGCGTGCCATGGCAGAAGGTCTTGCCAGACAGTAGCCCAGGAAAAATTTTGCGCGGTTTGCGGTATCGCGACGGGAAATCGCAGAAATGGCTTGCTGAACAGCTTGGAATGAAGCAACCGAATATTTCTGCAATGGAAAAAGGTGAGCGACCAATTGGGAAGAATCTGGCCAAAAAGCTTGGTGAACTCTTTAACATCGGGTATAAAGTGTTTCTCTAAATAACTTGGCTTTGCTTAAAACCCTCTATTGAAAGGTAAATACATCTTTCAATAGAGGGTTTTCTCTTAGGAGGCCCCTGGGGGCCGGTGGGAGGGATTGCGCCTGCCGCTGATTACCGGCCAGTTGTTTAAGACCGTTTTGCACACGGCCACAATGTCCAGATGACACGGCGACTGAGACAATAAGGCGCAAGAAGTCGGAAGAATGACAATAGATGACAACGGTAGGGACTCGGCCGGGGCAGATGGGCATTGCAGCGACCTGCGGAAGCCCGAAGGGCTTTCCGGGAGGTGGCAGGTGTGGAGGCGGCGAAGCTGCCGGAGCCCTGCCACCTCGACAGGACGCGGGCCGTGTGCCTTTTTAGGGCGGTAGTCGCGTTAGCGGCGTGCGGCTCATCATTACCCCTGGCAAGTTTGCATAACGTTTTGTTATGTAAAGCCTCACCTGCCGGGCTCACGGCAGGCAGAGGCCGGAGGGTGGCGCTGTAAAGCCCCGCAGGGGTCGAGCCTGCGTAAGCAGGCGAGAGGCAAGGTCTGATAAGCGTGCTTATCAGACAGCGAGCATTGCAATTATCG
>JAMIIA010000053.1:0-3132 GCA_035913795.1 Bacteroidales bacterium | reverse complement strand
CTTCCAACCTGCTGCATCGCAAGCCCGGCGAAGGAATTTACCTACTTTCCGCTCGTATGCGAATCCTCTGGCGCGGGTTCCGGTTGAACAGCTTCTGTTGAACGGGGGTGCTGAACAGGGAACTACAGCACCAGACGGAACAGTTTTTATTATTCTTTCCTCTGTTCCTCTTTCCTCTGTTCCTCTTTCCTCTGTTCCTCTGCCTCTGTCTTCTGTTACGCGGCGACGCAGGGTGGCCAACGCGGGAGCCCGCCGGGCTTCAACGGCGAGGCTTTCTGGTTTGGGGGTTGGGAGCATTTTGTTGGGGCCCTCGTTTGTTGGCCGGCCGGCTGGGGGTGTTTCTTTTGTACATTGTGCATTGTACCATAATTTTAGGAAAAGTCAACTAAAGTTAATTAACAGTTCCAGTTAATTATTGTTTGAGCCCAATTAGTTTAGAATTTGGGGAGTATATCGTACATACAGATTCTAAAGTCAGTTAGTTTAGAACTTGAGGCCTATAGTATATCCGCAACCTCAAAAACAATGGGCCGGGGGTCAAAAGATTTAAACGCACGAGTGAATTTTGCGCCAAACCACTGCGAACGCAATGGCATGGTATATGCAACGCGCGCGCGCGTTCCTTATATACGGGCCACACGTGGCCCATTGGCCCATGCGCCTTGCCGCCATGCTGCATAATATATGCCATACAGGGTATTGTATGGGCGTAATAAAATAATCATTTCGTACACACGAAAGGCTTGACAGCCCCATAAATTCATGGATAATGACGCCCAACAACCAACAAAACATTTTAAGGAGTCTACCATGTTCGCAATGAACCGTAACAACACTGAAGCCATGAAACACGACCAAGGTTACATCTGGGCATGGTACTACGGCTATGGATTCATGGATGATTATGGCAACTACCACGAAAAATATAATCGTGGATACCCGAAAGAATTTTAAAAAGGGTATTGACAACACACAAGCAATACCCTATCCTATATTCACCCTGGCAATCCCGCCCTACACACACACACACACACACGGAGCCTATCATGGCTAACTACATCCAGTTATTCGATAGAGAGTCTGGTGAGCCTGAATCATTGCGAGTCATTGATGAGAAGCTTTGCATGGCACTTGGCGTACCGTGCCACGCAAAAAAGTACTATCACTTTTGGGCCAATGTAATTGGCTATTCAGGCGAAAATACCATTGATGGTATTATCAATAGTATCATTGATGATACTGAAAAATTTCCTGACGACGATGAAGTTATTCGGATTTTAACGTGGATCGGGAAACACTACACGTTAAACGCATGGTTCCAAAGGTAAAAAGAATTTTCAATAGGGTAAAAAGAATTTCCAAAAGGGTATTGACAACACATAATCAATACCCTATCCTGTAATCACCCTGGCAATCCCGCCAGAATTAACGAGGAAACTGCAATGTCACACCAAATTGTAATTGAATTGCCTGATCGGATTGAAATAGACTCGGCAAAAGACGCACCCGCCAGACTTCGCACAATTTTGACATGCGAATGGTCACCAGAATTCGTGCTAGGCTTAGTGGAATTTGGCCTTAGCGAGCGTTTAGGCAATGTCTGGAGTAGCGGGAAGAAAAACATCGAAAAATTAACCACTGCTCATGCTCAAACAGAACGCGGTGAATGGCAAACCCGGCAAAGAACCGGTGCAAGCGCCCAAAAATTCGACGAGGGCATAAAGAAACTTAATGCCGTTGCGTTATTCAACAAACTTTCCCCAGAACAGTTAAGTGCTTTGGCAGCGATGATTAACGCCGACAAAGCATAAGCACACTAACCCCAACTTTGGAGCGCCGTCATGCAACAAATACCCTGCCTATACGCAACTGTTATTGATGAAATTCACGATGATGTATATCACATATACGTCATGCCACAGCACTCTTTCGTCAAAAGCGAAAAAGATTGCAAAATTTTTACCCATGTTCCCCATAAATGCTGGGAAACACTTGATAAAATGCGACAAAAAATGATGGAAATCGCAGCGTAAAACCCCCAAAATCCCCATAAGCCCCGTAAAAGGGGCTTTTTGTATTAACAATAAACCCGTCAAAATCCTGCATTTCATCCATACTTATTATTTTGTATTCACGAAAAACCCCATTCCCATTCAAATTATTAAAATTTATACACTTTTTGCATGATTAAAAATCCATACACCTGTAACTTCACAGCCAGGTTACACAATTCCAACCCTTTGTTTTTATTCAAATATCCCAAAATCCGTATTGACGTTATTAAAATTTATACAATCGCATCCTTGAATTACACAACACTTAACCCCTTGTTTTTAATCACATATTCCAACATGATTATTAAAACACCCATAACCTATTGATTTTATTGACTTCAAAATTCAAAACAAATCATCCTAACCTATTGATTTTAAAGGATGATTATTGTTACACTCCTACCCCATCAACCCCCCATCCAATCCCCAACCAATCCCCATTTTCCAATGTCATGAAGCAATGCCGCCCAACGAAGCCAAACATCATCGGTGTTCGGACAAATATTATCAACGACTTCTAAGGTGTGATAAAAATTATTTTTGTGGGTATGACCTTCGATTTCTTCTACTTGATTCAAAGCTGTTAATTCAGGTAGAATCAGATCTAGCAAACCAGTTTGATACAACAAAATGAAGCCAATGGATGGTTTTTCGGTAGCTAAAATTTTGTTCAATTCATCTACAATTCGTTCACCGGAAATAATGGAAATACGATCCTTATTTCTTGAAATTGCTTCCAATGATTTTTCTTCAATGGTAAAATTTAATTGTGTAGCAAATCGAATGGCTCGCATCATTCGCAACGGATCATCAGAATAAGTAATATCCGAATCTAAAGGTGTTCGAATGATTTTATTAGTTAAATCTTCGATTCCATTAAAAGGATCAACCAATTCGCCATAATTAGTTTGATTCAATGAAAAGGCCAACGCATTGATGGTAAAATCACGTCGGTCCTGATCATCTTTTAACGTACCATTTTCTACTAGTGGATTTCTGCTTTCGGTTTGATAACTTTCTTTTCGTGCCCCTACAAATTCAATATCAATTTCTTGAAAACGAAGCATTGCTGTGCCAT
>JAMIIA010000052.1:0-2887 GCA_035913795.1 Bacteroidales bacterium | reverse complement strand
ATCTTGTAAACTAGAATCAGCAGACTTTCCGGAAAATTCATTTTTCTTGTTGATGAGTTCCTGAAACGTAAGTCCAACTTTTTGAGCTTCAGCAGTAAATTGGTCCACCTGTTCTGGTGTGAGTAAGCCTAAATCAAAGTTGTTGAATTTGCCTTTGCCAACAATTACATTAAATTTTTTGATTAACTGATTGAGGAATTTTTCTTCTTCGTCGAGTTCCTTTTGTTGGTACTCTTTTTTAAGCCGTTCTTTTTCCTGTTCAGAAATACCAATTTGATTAAGTCTTTCCTGAAGCTCGGTTTGAATTAAAACTTTCTTTTGCTCAAATGCTTTTTGATCCGTTTCAATTTCTTTTCTGGCGGCGTTTTCTTGTATAGTTGATAAACGTGTTTGATGCGTTTTTTCAGCGGTTTCAATTAAACCTTGAACATGAGCGTTATTGGTAATCCAAGCATCTGCTTGTTTTGACCAAAAGTTTCTTTCCTCCGCAGAAAGTTTGGTATTTTTAGATTTTTTGAGAGCAGCTTCAATTTCAGATTCTTGAACCATACGGTTTTGCAAATCTTCAATACGACGCGTCCAATTAGTTTGTTCGAGTTGCCATTCTTTTTTATAGCCCTCGTCCATGTTTCTAAGGATTTCATCCTCTAGTTCACGTTCTGTTTTTAGTCTTTCTTCAGCTGATTTTTTGAGTTCGTCAATGCGTTTTTTTCTAGCATCTTCCGCTTCTTTTGCTGCTTTTTCTCTTGCTTTCTTTTGTTCTTCCGTTTCTCCTGTTGGTAACGGAGTTTCTCCACCTGGTATGACAGTAGCTGCTTCAGAACCTAACATTTTACGCATTAAGTCTTCACGTTTTTTCAATAAATCCCCTTGTAAAGTGGTTTCATTGGCAATGTCAGTACTTTGACGTTTGATAGCTTCAGTAACTTTATCAGATGTAGCACCGGCTTGATTTCCTAGAATTTTATTAACGAAACCATCATACCATTTCCCATATTCATCCAAGTCAGTTGCTTCTTTTTGCAATGCTCTTTGTTTGGATGCTTTTATTTCTGCATCTACCGCTTCTAATTCTAATTTATTATTTAAAGCAGTGATGTATCGATTTAAAGCGGCAGTTACTTTGTCGGTATTTACATTTTCCAACGTCAAGAAATCCAATAAGCCCGGATATTCCGCTTTTATTTTTTTTATAGCATTTAATCGAACTTCATCACTTTCATTTTGGTCACGAGCAATTTTTAGGAGTAAATCAAGGTTTTCTCTTTGTTCCTTAACCCCTGAGTTAACTTCACTTTGAATTTTAGCAAACGTTTTTTGAGATAAAGTAGCTTTTTCGGTAGAATCTCTAAATAGAAAATAGGCCGCAGTAACAGCAGCTATTCCGGCAAGAAGTAAACCCCAAGGAGTTGTCAACATGGTAGCCGTCATTACTCGAAGAGCTTGTGTAGCTCCAAGAATATTACCACGTAATAACATGGTCATTGCTGCATAAGCCTGAGTTACTACAATTGAAATACCTTCTGCTACGGCACGAGCTTTCACCCCTACGTTATACAACCAGGTAGCTTGTGTATTTCTATTTGTCCAAAGGAACACTAATTTTTGCCATGCCACATTAGTAATCAAAGCGGCGGCTAAAATGGCTAATACTTTTGCGGTGATTACAATTCCGGTTCTCCAAGATGCTGCAGCTGTTTCAGCTGTGTCTGTCGCCCCTACAAATTCTGAAATCCAATTTACGGCAGATTCTAACCATTGTACAAAACCTTCAGAGGAGAAAAAGCCCATGATTGTTTTTTGTAGTTTTTTAATGGTAGCCTGTAAATTTTGATTCTTAATATTGTATTCATCGGTTAATGAAGTTGATTCTATTAACGCTTGATTTGAAGTAACCTGACGTTTACGCAATAAATCGGTGTTGTTTGCTAATGCTGATAAAGCAGAAACACCTCGAGCTCCACCCACTTCTAAATCTTTTAACGATTCCATCATGGCTTGTAATCCGGCATCGTTGCCTTTCAATCCTTCCAAGAACCGAATCATTGCTTCGTTGGAATCAGTCGTCAAAAGTTGGTTAAAATCTTTGATAGACATTCCGGCAATTTTTGCATATTGCCCCGGATTGGTGAACATATCCATCCAAACCTTATTCATGGCAGTAGCAGAAACTTCGACACTTTGCCCTATTTCGTCAAAGGTTGCTGCATAGCCTACGTTGTCAGCAGCAGAGAGTTTCGCTTGAGCGGCAATACCTGCTTGACGTTTTAAATAATCTACTAAATATCCGGCTTGGTTAGCTCCGGAAGAAGAAACTTCGTTGATGGCAGAACCTAGAGCATCCATGGAACCGGCAAAGTCTCGACCTGTTTGTTCGCCCACTTTGTACACGTTGACCATCTTCCCTACTTCACGGATAGCTTCGTCAGAAAGGTCATCGCCTAATGCTACTTTCATTTTATTAGCTTGTTCAACGAATGCCTTTACATTGTCGACACCCTCAATTCCTAAACGTCCGGCTTCTGTGGCTAACCCTAATAATTCTATTCGGGCAGTTCTCGTTTTCATCAATCCGAATGACTTGGTAAGGTCGTTGACTTCCTCTTTCGTCATGTTGGTGGTTTTCATCACATCCGATTGAGCATCGGAAAGTTTACCGTTGATGTCGATTATTTTTTGAATGGAGAGGACCATTCCGGTTAAGGTGGCAACGAAGGAGAAGGCAAGAGCTTGATAACGATTGAAACCATCGGCCATTGAGCCTAAAGAGAAACGGGCTTGTGCGGCTCTTCCGGATAATTCCCTCATTCTTGCTGAAACTTGAGATAATTCTGCCTGATATCTTTGATATTGAGCAGAACCAGGAACCATATTAAGAAGGGTTAAT
>JAMIIA010000051.1:0-2245 GCA_035913795.1 Bacteroidales bacterium | reverse complement strand
ATATGCTTTCAGGATTTCCTGTGTCAGCGTGTCCTGCGCATCGGATGCCACATAGGTGAACTGCCGCAGAAAAGCGGAGTCGCGCTGCCCGCCGAGGTATTGCTTGCGCAGCGTCATGTATTGCTTGCTGCTGTCCAGCGCGTTGCTGCAAAGGGCGATAAAATCTTCCGCGGGCATGGAGCCCAGACCGCGATGCACCAGCTCGCCATCGGGATTGAAAAACAGGTAAGTAGGGTAGCTGCCCACCTGATATTGCTGAGCCAGTGCAATGCCTTCGCCTTTTTCCATGTCTATCTTCGCATTCACAAAACGGGCATTCATGAACTCGCCCACTTTTTCCTGCGGAAATATTTCTTTCGACATCCATTTGCACGGACCGCACCAACTGGCATAAGCATCGAGAAAAATGTACTTCTTTTCTTTCTTTGCTTTGGCCAGAATGCCTGCCCAGTCTGATTTTTCAAAGAGCATGCCTTTGTCCTGCGCCTGACCGGTAAATGAAATCAGGAGGACGGCGGTGAGGATGATTATTCGGAGTGATTGCATGGTAAATTATGTAACAGGTATATTGGATAAGTCGATTTTAACCGGCTTTTTATCTTCGCCGATGGCTACAAATTTAAACATTCCCGAAATAGCCAGTTCTCTTTTGTCGGAATTCATCAGTTCGATGAAAATATTCACCTGTATATCCAGGCTGGTGTTGCCCATCTTTACGACTTTTCCCACCAATTCGATGATGGTGCCGCTCGGAATAGGTACATTGAAGTCGATGCGGTCGGAGGTGACCGTCACCATTTTCTGCCGGGCAAAGCGGGTGGCCGTGATGAAGGCGACTTCATCCATCAGTTGCATGGCAGTGCCTCCGAACAGCGTATCGTAATGATTGGTGGTGTTCGGGAATACCGCTTTGAAAATATGGGTTTCCGACAGTGCGGCGCGTTGTTCAAAAGTCATGGGTGGAAATTATACGGTAAAGGTACGAAATAGTTAGTATCAAGACGCTGGTAGTAAGTAGTAAGACTGCGTCGCGATGAGAATTAGCTAATGGTGAGAAATGAGATGTATGGGATATTAGATTATTGTTTTATGAGGTTGAAGCGCTTTTTTCGGTACTTTTTGATGGCAAAAGTGCACAAAATCATTCATCTAAACCTTCTGCGGTCGGTGTAGATGTTTGGTGGAATTGCTTATTCTCATTTTTTGTGATAGTGACGCAACGGCTGCCGGTGTTAGTGATGGTTTTTCTTTCTGTCTATTTCAGCTTTAATTATCGATGTAATGTCCATTTTTGCACCTGTGAAAACAAAAATTCCTGTTCCAAATTCTCTGGCATGTAGATTAGTTATTGAGCCTGCAAAAGTTGAGTGTTGAAATAATGGCGATGTTTTTTGTAATTCTACACTTACTTCTTCTGCTTCTTTTACGCTGATTAAGTTTTCGTATTTTTTAGTTAAATCGAACCAATCTATGTAGTCAGCATTAAATGAAACTGCACGTAAATTTTGGTTTGTATAAAAATTTATTGCTCCTGCCTGTCCATAATTATCGCAAAGAATTAGTGTATTGCTTCTGTTCGGTAAACCTAAATAAATGCTATCAACTTTCTCTGCTAATTCTTTCCAACCAAGCATATCTGCAAAGTCCTGTGGTAATGAATGGTCTTTTCCATCTTCCCAACGCAGCATCCCCAATTTTTTGTATTTATCTGAATGCTGAATGATATACTCCGGACTCTTATTCGGAAATGCCACATTGTAAATCGGAATAAATAATAATACAGGAACTACAATGGCAATGGGTTGTAAATATCTTCTCCACCCTTCTTTTAATTTGTCTGCCAGAAAAACAGCACCCAAAGCAATGTAAATAGGGTAAATGCCAATGGCATAATAATCCTTTGCATTAAAGTAAATAAAAGCCAATAACGTAAAGATTAATGAGAAAAAGAAAAGCCGGAATTTTCGGAAGGGTTTATAAAAGAGCAATGCATAGAATGATGAAAAGATTACAATCAGCGAACCCGCATAAAAGAACAATTGGCTCTTTAAAAAATCGACTCTGTTTATATTTACTAATTGAGTTTCTGCCAATTCTTTTAAGTGCTGAAATACTGGAAAATTATTGTTGTATTGCCAAATGAGATTTGGAGAAATTATTACCAACCCTACTAAAATGGCGGAATACAGGGAAGGTTTTAGGAATATTTTTCTATGTTCTGTGAGCAATACAGATGGTAAAAGCC
>JAMIIA010000050.1:0-1167 GCA_035913795.1 Bacteroidales bacterium | reverse complement strand
ACTGAACCAAAGGTTGGCAGTTCGGTAGTTCTGAACCAAGTTGGGTTGTTGTTTTGTGTTCCGTATCGGTTCACTTCCATTTTAAATGTATAATACCCAACGGCAAGAGGTGTTCCGATAACATCTTTTATATTGTGAATTACTGAAAAAGGTGTTGGCACAGCTGCCGGAACATTCGTGTTGTAGTAATAATTCGTAATAGCCGGAATAGGCGACCACGATTGAAACTCTACTTCGTTCGGGGTTTCGGTGTTGGCTTGGTTGAGATCTAATTGCATATTATAAAAGATTAGTTGGGATGTCAGTAATTAATTGCAGTCCGATTGTTCCATAGGGTTCACGGTTAAGCGTATCCGTGAACAGGTGGATTTCAAAATACGCCTCTTCAGTATAGAAAAGTACTTTTTCTTTATAGGAAATTCTTTTTGCCGGAATGTTTGTTGCCCGTTTAAACATGTCTAAATATTCCAAATCGGTAGTTACGAAACAAATGTTCTTCAGGGGAACTTCTGTTTCACCTTGCAGAATTGCGGCGGCTAAACCGGAAAGCACCATCACATCTAAAGGAGCTGATAGTGATTCCGATTCCGTTAAATAGTTTTCTAATTCGAAATATAAAATATCTGCAAAGGAATTGGCCGCGGGGCTATCAAATATCTGATCGGTTGTGTAGCTCATTATCGTCGTGATTTAGATTTAAGTTCGTCATATTTTTTTATACCATCTTTCAGGTTTTCCATGCTTTTAAAATCAGATGCTAATACTTTTGCCAAAAGTCCTTCTTCTTCAATTTTCTCTAAAATAGCTGAGTTTCTATTGAGAGCTGCTGTCATTGCAAAAAGAGCGGCATCATCTTGCACCGGAGCCGGAGCTGTTGATGGCGTGACAGGAACCTGCATTGTACCTGATTTATCATAGTAACCCCCTTCAAAGCCACGAATGCCACGAATTTCACGAAGTAAAGCATCTTGCACTTGTGGAGAAATACGAGCATAGGTCTTTTTATCAATCACCATTTCAGGTTGATTGCCCGGACCTTCGCCCACTAAAATGGTTGATTTGCGATATAAGCCTGAACGCATGGAAGAAACGCCACCGGAAGCTTTGAACATTTTTCCATCTTGTTCGCGTTTCACCATTGGATAAAGTCCGTCTTCGTAACCTTTA
>JAMIIA010000049.1:0-92851 GCA_035913795.1 Bacteroidales bacterium | reverse complement strand
ATTAGCAATGCAAAAAGAACTTTATTAGGCATTTATCATAAAATCAAAGGGAAATATTTACAGTTATATCTTGATGAATTTTGCTATAAACTAAACCGCAGATACTACGGCGACAGGCTCTTTGATAGACTTGTAGTTGCAATGTCTGATAATTACTGGTATAAAAATGGATAATCAAATTCCTTATCATTAAATACTTTCTTTGATCTTTGTGTTAAATCTTTACTAATATCACAAATCTCAATAAGGTTTTTAATTCCAGCTAAAGCTTCAATTGTAGAAGATAGACCATTGTGTGAGGATAAATCAACTAATTTTTCCATTGATTCACCTTGCAACAATGCATAGTTAATTAGTTCAGTTGGAATTATTTTTTTTACAATTTTGTCTTTGTCGGATTGGTCTAATATTGGAATATCCCTATTGTCAATTGTTTGTATAATAACTAATTTATCATTGGAGTTCCAATTATCACCTACTTTGGTTAATTGCACAATTTTAGAAACAGAATATTTATCAGCATTCTCTGAGAATACAATATTAACTCCCATTTCAAAATTGGTTTCTTCATTTAATGCTTTACCTGACGCCATCTTTTTAAAAGAAGATGAGGCACTGACAATTCGTTTTAAATCAGAATCGTAAACGGTATCATTCAAAATCCAGAGGATTCCATTATAGAACTTTGACTTACCCATATTGTTATCTGCATTAACAATATTGATTCCCTCTTTGAAATGATAAGTATTATCTTCAAAACTTCCATAATAATTATAAAAGTTTTTGAAACTTATTGATTTTATTAGTGCTGGCATAACTATAATTGCATGATCTGTTTCTGAATATTTTGAAAAATTGCATTCTTGTCCCTGTGATTTTCTTGACCACTTATAATTGTTTTAACTATTTCGATAACAGGGTAATTAGATTTTGAATTAAAAGCTTCTTGTTCCAAGATACTTTTGGGAATATCAAAAATATTTTGAAATTCAGGCGAATTCATTACTTCCTTGAAAATTTCTTCCGCTGTCATATTATTTTTTATTGGGTTATACTTAAAATTAGTTCCGATAATATTAAATCATAAAAACGAGCGACTTCGTCAAGAGCTTGAAGAGCTCCGGTATAATTATTTGTTGCTAAGTTTGCAAAATATGCAACGCGAGTTAATTCACCTTTTACTAGGTTACGTTCCATTTGCCAATACTCTCTGGAGTATAGTGGAGAATGAAAATTAGGTACAACAACCATATCATAAATATGGGCGAAGGTTTTGTCTTTGTGTTTACGAAGTAAACGACCTCGCCTTTGTATAAACTGACGAGGATTCCCTGTACTTGAAGCAAAAATTCCATACTCAGCTCTTGGAACATCAACTCCTTCATCCAAACATTTCATTGCAAACAGAACGTTTATTTGCCCATTTTCGAAACCTTGTAAAATAGCTTTTCTTTCTGCTTTGTTATTTTTTCCAGTGTATGTATTACAAGTAGTAGCAGGAAAAGTTGCTTTTGTTATCTCAAGCATTTTATCTATTATACTTTCTTCATATAGTTCTTGATTTGCATCTAAGTCGGTATTCGAATATAATAGAGCTTCATCTGAATCAAAGACTTTATTACCTTCTGGAACATATACAAAACAGTATTTAAGCCTATCACAGCCTATTTCATTTATTATTTCATTATACACGCGGATTTTATCACTGGCTTTATGTAAAATTCGCTTACGTAACATCAATAGGTTTTTTGCTTTCTGACTATCTTTAAACTGCCCTGTTGAACTATCAAACATTCGCATAAGCTGCTCTGTAATTGAAGCATATTCTGGCATTTCATTTTCTTCATCCAGATAAACAATTTTTGGATAATAACAATATTCCATTAAACGCCCTTCGTTTATTGCTTGGCTCATAGGAAAATTGAAAACGTAAGGTGGTTTGTCATTAAAAAAGCTTTCTAATTCTGAAGTACCCTCTTCATCATATATTCTATTTGGTGTAGCAGATAATGCTATTCTCTTTTTAATATGTAGTTTTCGAAAAATTGCTCTAACAGATTCAGAACCTATATTATGAGCTTCATCTGCTATTATAGTCAAACTAGATGGTAATTGAGGTAATACTTGTTGAAAGTCTTTATTTGTAAATGATTGGTATGTTGAAATAATAACGAAACTAACTTTTTTACCTCTACTGACTTTGTCTACTAATTTGACAATTTGTTGTCTCCATCGTGGATTTTCCGAAAAGACAGTAATTACATTCCTAAAATCAAACAGGGCTATCTCTTCAATCCATTGTTCTACTAATGCAATAGTTGGGACTAATATCAATAACTGGTAAATACCTTCATTTTTGTATTCTTGAAGAGCACAATTTAATGAGGTGATAGTTTTACCTGTACCAGTTGCCATAGCAAAAATCCCCTGTTTACCATTCTTTAGCCATTCTTCATAAGCCTTTATTTGATATGGTCTTGCACCATCTGGATACTTATCTGGGAAATGAGGATCTCTTATTATAATTGAGGAGGAGATTATTTCGTCTTCAAGACTAGGTTTCTTAGATAGTTTTTTAATTATTTCCTTCTCTTGAATCAGCAATTCATTTGAATCTACGTTTGGGTAGGTTTTTACAATCTCTTGACAGAATTTTTTTGCTGGAAATACAAGAACGTTATTGGTTTTACCATCCCATATTTCACTAAAATCTTGTTCACTTATTTCAATTCTCTCTTTGCTATCGTTTCCTTTCCAAGAACAGGTACATTCAATTGTTTCAATATTACGAGTTAAAGCAGCGGCGGTTAAATTCAATGAACCTGTAAAAGCAACCTTGTCATGATTTTCATCTGTAAAAATTCCAAATTTCTCATGAGCTAATCCCCCATCTTTAGGAACAACAATCTTTATTTCAATCCTATTAGTTTGAACAAGGTATGAAATGCACTTAAAGAAATGTTCATCCCTTTGTAATAAGGTTTTTCTTAGTTCATAAAATGACTGTAAGATATAATCTTCAAAATCAACTTTTTCATTGTTTTGTAATAGTTTATAGTCTTCTTCAGTAAGATGCTGGTTAATATATAGTCGCATATTACCTCCATTGCTAATAAAATGAGCAATACCAACGGAAAGAATGTTGAATGAAGCACTACTAAAATATCCTAGCCCCATATCAAAAGATTTACTGTTTGATAAAGCTATTTCAAAAAAGTCAAATGGTAAATCCTTTCTACCTGTTGAATATCTATATTTAAAAACCTTGTCTTTAAGCATTTCAAATCAGTTTAGCGAGATTGACAAACTTTAGTCGTTGTTCTTCAGTTAATCTATTATGATGGAAGTCAGCTTTTGCACGTTGAAACCAACCATAGAGGAATTTTTCATCTCCTCGGGCTGACGGTAAACATCTGTTTTCAAGAATAAAGCATTTTAATTTATTGTAATTGATATGCCAATCATAAGTTGTTTTATCTGTATCAAATCCTGAATATTTAGCTTTAACTCTTTCTACTTCTGCCTGTTGAGATTCTGTAATGTTTTGTTTATTATTAATTATTCTATACCACCAACGTCCAAGTGAACTTTCTTTACTATTGTCGCTCGTAGTAAAAGGGAAATGCTCTTCTTCAACAATAAATAACTCCAAATCAAGTAATCTTTGCTCAAAAGACCTTCTCATAACTTCCTGCTGTTCACATATCTCATATTCAGGAGGATATTCTTTGTTGTTTAATCCAAACTTATTGTTGTTAAAGTATGAAAATCGCTTTGGGGTATCAATAAGCATACTTGTCCTAATGCTGGAGACATTTGTGTCTGGAAAATATTGCAGAACATATTCTGTTATATCATCAACTGTTTGAGGTAAATCATTCTCAATTAAGAATTCTACAATTGCATCACGAATTGTACCAGTTTTGATATGATCCCATTCCTTGAGCATATAAACACTATTTCTATTTCTGTATGAAATGGCATCATGTTTTTGTAAATAGGGTCTTAATTGCGAAGCTTCTGTATATTTATGTTCGGGTAAGATAATTTTGAATTCTTCAAATATTTCATTTATGTGCATAGGTTTTCCGGTTTTCTGTAATATTTCATATATCACATCTATCGGTTTTCTTTCTTTGTTTGCTGGAATCTTAATCTGGCCGTCGATTCCATCTGAATATAAATGAAATTCATATAGTAAAATATCTCTTACTATACTTATTATGCTGTCATTTTTATTGTAATCATATTTTATCCAACAGGGAGAATTGGCAACATATTCTTCAATATCCAATAGATATTCTGAGTCATTATCCATTAAAATATCGCTAAATTCTATTCTCAACTTCTCAAAGTCAAAAATGTCAGAATATTCTTTTTTAACAATAAAGGAACTATCCCAGTTGTTTGACTTATTTGTAACATCAATATCACCCAAAAGAGAATATCTATCCCTAAAAATATACGCTATAATATATAGAACAAATTCAAACGAGAAGTTAGAATTTTCCTCTTTCAAATAGTTTTGAATTTCAAATGATTCTTGGCAAACAATATCATCATTCTTTAGTTTATCTAATAAATATGACCAATCACTGCTATGTTGAAGAATTATTCTAATGTTTGTTAAATCACATCTTTTATAATCAACAGTTTCATTTGTAATTGCAAACGTTTTTAAAAAAGTAACATTTCTGATTTGTCGAATACGTTCTCGAGATAAACCATGCTGTACTGCTAATTCATCTAAAGTGTAATGAGGTTGATCCTTGATTATGTTATAAGAACTTAATAAAATACTTATTTCTCTGGAATTGACATTTTTTAAATGTTGCTCCAAAATCCAAAGCATTGGTAGATGATTATTTTTTTTATAGAAATCAATAATGAAATCATTTTCACATAGATTTCCATATTTGTCAATTGCATCTAACTTTATATATAATAGTGGTGAGGTTTCAATCGATTTTAATTCATCAATAAAGGATGTTAGCTTGATTCTAAAGGCGACAATTTCTTCGATTGATTTTTTTCCTATGTTCTTAATGTTATATAATTCTTTAATACTGCAGTTTAAATAGTATTTAGCGAATTCTTCTACAGATAACTTATTTAAACAATTGAAAGTCCTCACTGAACATTCATTGATTAATTCATAATATTTGTTTTGCAATAATACCTTCTGAGATGTATTAAATTCAAACCTTGATTCACATTCTTCATTTTTCTCATTCGAGATTGGTTCTGGGCTTTCAAAATTTATTATTTGAGGAATTATGCTTTTACACAAGCATTCTAATTCTTCGCATGTTTTTCGACCTGCATTTCTGATATCGTTAAAGGAATGACCCTGATTGAAATATGAAACTATTTCATAAAGTGATTTAAACTGAGCATTACAGCAGCTCGTGTAAGCCCTAGCAGATATTTTATTAGACTCGTATAAGTCCAAAATAGAAATATTGGATAAATCTTCTTTTAACATATTTCTTTTAAACCAGTTTCAATTTTATCAAATAGATAATCGTAACCTATCAAATTTGGATTGTTATTAATGTCATCATATATAAGTTGTAATCCGTGGTCAAGGTGCATTTTAAAGTAACGTGGAATATCCTTATTGCTTTCATTAATTTGATAATGAGTACAAACTATTGCTAAATAAATTGGAAAATAGTTGCCGAAAAGTACATTCTTACTATATTCCTTACCTCCTGAATCTTTAATGTCTGTAGGTTCAAATTTTAATCCAGTTTGTAAGGAATAGCCAATTGCAATTCGAGCAATTATATTTTCAGCACCCAAATTAAACTTGCGTGTTAATTCAACAACTATTTCCTTGTTTTTACTACTAGTCTTTATATGAGAAAAAATCATTTCTATTCTTTCATTAAATTGTTAATGTCAACTTCTTGTATAAATGAATATGCATTCTCATTTCTTAAAAGAAATGAAGAGTTAACAAATGGTTTCATTACATCTAATTCTTTTGTTGTTAATTCTTTATGTAATAGCGGAAACAGGATGACCTGTTTAGAAACAGAGGGATAAAATTCTGTAATAATTTTATTAGCATGTCTTTTATCAAATTTCTGCAACGGACTATCAATAAAGACAGGGAATTGAATTCCAGATTCCTCTACTAAAGCTTTTAGAAGTGAAGTAGCAAATAATTGTTGTTCACCTTTTGAGAGGGACTCTTTTTTTATGATATTACCATCACTTGCATATAAGTTTATCTCGATAATATCTTCAAAAATTGAAACATCAACATTGCTAATGAAGCTAGATTTATGCATTAATTTATTCATTGTGCCTTTAATACGCCTTTCAAGAGAGAATTTTTTCTCATTTTTCAATGAAACAAGAAATGTATTTAGCTCTGTAATAAGTTGCTCTGCAACTTGGTCTTTCTTTGAGTCACTGTCATCAAGGCTGACCTTTTTACTAATCTCTGAAATTTGACGACTTACAACAGCTAATTCTTTACTCATGCCACCTCTCATTTCGTGCAGTTGACGAATCTGAGATTCGATGTCAGCAATTGTTTTCTCAAGTTCATTTTTACTTTTACGAATATTCTTAATTAAGGAGTCATTCTCATTACTTTGCATATTTGAGACTTTTCTTGCGGCATTATTAAGAATCTGTTTGTTTTTCCGATAATCATCTGTCAAGTGCTCAAATTCGATTTTATAGGTAGTTATGATATTGTGATACACAGATAAAAATTCTTCAAGAGTTTCTTTGTTTGCATTCAATAACGGATCTTTTCCTGTTGATTGATTTTGATATTTAGAAATAACTTTATGTATAGAACTATCTAACTCTTTCCTATTGATACCTGTTATTGGAATTTGCTCAATTGCGATTGATAAATCATTTGAAATCTTTTGAAGTAAAAGATTTTGGTTTTGAATGTCATTTTGAGATTGGAGAGCATTAAAATCGTTTTCTAATTGTTCCTTAGCTTGCTTTAAAAGTTTGCCCGAAATAGCAAAAGGTGCATATTCAAGAAAAGTTTTGAGTCTTTGTTTGTATTCTTCATCTCGTTTTTTAGTTGCAATAACTACATCTTCTTGGCGCTTAAGCTCTTCAATAGTAATTCCATTACCCTCACGCATAAGTTGCACTTGAAAATTCTCATTCTCTTTACGGTATGAAAGTAGTTGTTCATCAAGTAGACTTGTTTCTTTTTCTTTTTCAGAAATACTTTCATTAAGAGCTTTTTGCTTTGAAAGCAATATGTTCAATTTATTACGACTTTCAATATCATCAGACTTACGTCGAAATCGTAAACGTAAGTTCTCAAGATTTTTCTTTAAATCTTCATATTTCTTTACTCCTAAAACTTCATTGTAAGCTGAACAGAGTTTTCGCTTCTCATCTATCGTATTTGTTTCAGCAAGCGATACAATTTTTTCTGAATCGAAGAAGAAAAATCGAGCAATATCTTTATTTAAAATGAAATCATTAATAAAAACCTCATGCCCAATTTCAGTAGAAAGTTCATTTGGTATTCCATCTATTAGAATATCGACATTTTCTTCATCACGAATTATATCATAGGTACGTGTAATTACTAAGGAACGACAGGGTATAGAAGGGATGAAAATCTCAGAAAATTCTAATGTAACACTATACTGAGACCATTGTTTTACATATTCATTATCAATAGAATATCCTTTTTTCTTTATTGAACTCAATAAGTTTTGTGAATGGTCATCCTTAAGACTTTTAAGACATAACTCGTTTAAATTGCTTATTTGCACCTGGTTATAACCGCCTGCATTTTGAATTTCCTTACGATAGGTTTCATCAATATCAGCCATTAAACGACCGTACATACACCAAATCAGAGATTGTAAAAATGTCGATTTTCCAAAGCCATTTTCACCTGAAATCAAAAAAAGATTTTTATCACTTCCGTTTGAAAATGATATTTTATTAATACCCTTATAAAGGCGATAATTATTTAATTCTATGCTCTTAATAATCATATTATTTCCTTTATAAATGAGTCTAATCTTGCTTCAAGGTCGTTTTGAAGTCCGTATTTTTTCATTAATAGTATCTTGTTTTTTTGCAATGCAAGTAACTCTTGAATAAGCGAGAAGTGTTTTGGATTATCACATGCTTTTTCAAGTAATAATCTTTCTTGTAAACCTAATTTATCATTAGGTATATCATAACCATAAACATCATTATAAATATCATTCACAGTAATATTGAAAAAACCATCACGATACCACATTACTTGAATTGCTATTAGTTCCTGACTAGAAATAAGATCAATACTTGATCTGTATTTTTGTGTATCTTTTTGAATGGTAAGTAATTCTCTTAAAAGCTGTATTCGGTACTCAATAGTGTAGTTACCCATATTATGCCCTGATTCATCAACAGCCATCTGGCCATTTCTTCGTGTTGCATATCTATTTTCGGATATATTTCTGTTTACTACTAACCTATTTCGAAAATCAAGAAGTGGTCGCATCCAATCTGTTCCGTTATTAATTAGTGCTGTCATCGATTTGTCTTCCTTCACTACAGTACACACCCAGCATCCAAAACGGCTCTGTCCACATGATTTATGAGATTCATCTGTTACTACAGTAGGACATTCATAATCATCGGCACTTGCATCCAAATATATTTTGAATAGTATTTTATTATCAAACCCCCATGGTGAAGGTATGGCGTTAATTATATACCAAACTTCTTCAAGCATTAATTCTTTTATTGGGGCATATGTATATGTATTCGGATTTAGTGGGTGTTTAGAAAGTCTATGTCCTTTAATATCATGCTTCCTTATTGATTTTGCTCGTTGTTGACTTTCATCGAGTCTTGTTCCAATTAAAATAATAGCTTCACCATCAGCAGCTACCTGCTCAACTATAAACTGTGAAGTAGGCTTAATTTTCATCTTCTCTGTACAAAAACGAAATGCATTATTTGGAACTGGATACCCTTTGCCAATTACACAACTCCAAAATGTATCTTCTAATTTAGGAGTTGTTGTTTTTACTATAATGGGCAAGCTTTGGTCTTTAGCCGCTTTTTGAATTGTATTTAAGACTGTTTGAACATATTCTTCAATTATTGGATTCTCAACCATTGTGTCATTACACACAACATATATAGGACGTGTGTATTTGAAATTTAAGTTGTTGTCTCGAATCTTTTCTAACGCTAACCAAACTAAAGTTAACAGAACAGTAGAATCCTTTCCACCACTAAAACCAATTATCCAAGGACGGTTATAACGGTCATCCTCTAAATATTGGTCTACTAATTCATCAATAATGTCTGTTAGTCTATTTGAGAGTTTCATGATTTTCTCTTGTTATTTTTTTTGCAATCTCCAATGCTTTGTCTGCTGTTTTTTCTTTCTCTATTACTCCAAGAATTTTATCTGCTAACCAAAGTGATAGTAATTCATTTTCGTCAGTAGAAAGTATTTTTGCAATAGTAACTACCTGTTCTCTTTTTGCAGGGCGGTCGCCCCGTTCAATCTTACTATACATTGGGGTATCAATTTCCAGTGCTGAGGCTAATTGTCTTTGAAGCAATTGCTTCTCTTCCCTCAACTGTCGAATTTTATCGGCAAATAACATTGGCTTTGATTTTATTTATGTGACTTTTTGTAAACAGAAAGTCTGCTGCACTCGGCATAGGTTCAAACGAGTTTGACCTCTGCTCTTATTTGCAAGACTTTTCAATTTTTGAATTGTCAGAATTTGAACAAATATAAATAAATAAGCATAAGTATTGAAAAATAAATGATGTGAATTATCAACAAAAAAGCGAACATCTCTGCTCGCTTTTCTATCAGGGCTTCTGATACTTATCGTGGGCGTAGTGGTTAATTAACCCATTGTCTGTGAAACGTTTTATATGCTTCTCGGCTGTCTTGTCAGGAATACCTAATTTTTGAGCTACTGTCAAATAATCTTTCCGGCAGAACTCCTGTGGGAGTTCGTCTAAAAACTGTTGTTTTTGATTCTTAGGGGCTGCTGTTACTGCTTCGGCAGGTAGCTGCTGAAATACATTGGCAGCGTGCTGAACAAGTATTTTAACCATAGCCAGAGCGGTATTGAAATCGCTATCCCTGCAAACCAACGGGGAATGAATATCCCCTGTATCCATAATGCGGAGTGTGGTGAGTGTCATTGCGATACGGAATGTAATGAGACCGAGCCGCCGAACGGTGGCGAGATAATCAGCACCGTACAAACATAAATATTGGTTCTGCGTTTGGGCAAAATAAGCGTTAAAAGCGTTTTGCTGACCGGAGGTTAAGCAAAAACGTGTTTGCTCCGTTTGATACTGTAAATGTTTGTATAATTCAAAAAACTCATGTCCTAAGTGATTAAAATAGCTGTCGAGAGTTTGGTCGGATGAATTGGCAAATACATCGTTCCAAACCGGTCGAACATTCATAAAATAGAACATAAAGCGACTGAATAAACCATTTTCGGCACTTGGTATTAATGCAGAAATTTGTTTCGGTGTACCTGATAGCAGGGCAGATAAACGGGGATTGTTGATTTCAACATATTCCCTGTCCTTTCGCCTGTTGTATGAAATTGTTTCGTGATGGAACGCTTTACGAAAACCATCGGAATAATTACCGTGTTCGCTTTTAAAAGTCATCGAAAGTGTATCACCTTCGGTTTCAAATATAAGCCCGGAGCCGTTGTTGTCGTTTAGTACCTGGAATAAACCTGTTGCACTATTGTTAGCCGGAATAACCAACATTTTCACAGGTGGTTCTTTGGGGCGTTCCATTTCTGATTTGTTCTTGGATGCGGCATATTCTGTGAGCTTTCTTTGGTATTCTTCAAATTCGAGCTTTGAAATTTCCCTTAACGATTTGTGTATAGGGTCAACCAATTTGCGGCACAACGTTAAACGGCCTTTACCAGCGGAAGCTTGAGCAGTAACAAAAAGAAATAAATTCGGATAAACTTCCCTCTCTGCATAGATTCCGTAAATATTTGGTAGGCATGACGATATTGCAACCAATGAACCCAACAAAAGAAGGTCTCTGTCTTCGTTGGAGTTGGATTTTGCCACTACCTTTTGCAGTAGTTCAGGGAGGTCGGAATAAACTTCATCTGGAAATGTCGGAAGGTTAGTTTCCTTTAGTTCCTCAATTTCCTCTGTATCTTCTTTTACTGGTATTACCTGATTTGTTTCTTCTGCTGATTTATTTGAGTGTTGAGGTATAGCAACACTGACACCGGCTGACTTAGCAAGATGGTAAAGTGTTTTTATTGTAACGCCGTGGCCGTGCGAAGCAAGGCAGGCGTTGTATTGTTTATCAGTTTCAGACTGATTGTAACCAGGATAAAAACTACTTAAACGATGATAATACGACCGACCGCTTTCGCCCAAAGCGTCAGCGAGGGCAAAGCCAAGGTCTCGCCAATCGGCATAATTTGGGGCAATATCAATAAATGCAGCTTCAATCCGCAGTGCTATTGTTTCAATCTCATTTGAAGTATCAATATTTGATTGTGGTATTACGGGTGTTGAAACTGTTTTTTTTTCTGTGACATTATCTGTTGCCCAATCTTGGGGTTTAAATTTCTTCTTGCTCATGCTTACTTAATAATAAAGGATTAATAAAAGCGTCCGGGTCGAATGGCAGAAAACACGCCCGGGAAATATCTTTTCCAGACTTATCGACTTCGACCAAATAGGTTTGTAAAATGTAATTGGCCACTGAGGTGAAGTATTCACCGTGTGGGGCTTCTTGCGTATCTATTTCGATAATCCATTTCAAACCATCACCGGAAGGACTTACAAACAAAAGCTGGGTATCAAAATACTCGTCGGCAAGCAAAGCTTGACGGAGAGCATCTAAATTTTGTACATGGTCGAAATCGATACATAAAAGCTCTGAATGTTTTACAAGTGATTTATCGCTCCGGGAATTGAACACGCCTGAAAAAGTGCAATAATCGAAGTTTGCAGCCTTGTATTTTCGAGCTTTGGCACTGTCCTCTATACTTCTGAGTTCTTCCGTTTGATGCCTGTAATAGTCTCCTTTTATTGCATTATAGACCTGAGCCAACGAAACGGTTTTGTGTGGAAAAACATTTCGTATCGGGGCCTTATAAAATGAAAAGGCAAAGGCTTTTTCATTTTTTACACTAACAGACTCTTTCTTCGGCTTCTGATTAGATTTTTTCGATTGTTTGTAGAAACTCCAATTCTCACCGATACGCAGGTTCATTTCTTTGTTCAGGATTTGCAACAAGTCATCACCTGACTGTTTGTAATGCAGTTCGGCGAAGTAGAACGCATCACCGGCAGGGATATTGTTTTCACTATCCGTATGCCGTGCAAACTCTTTATCCAATGCATTCCCCAGAATGTTTTCTTTATAAATGAAAATATTCAATGTCGGTTTATCGGCATTGAATGGATTTTTAGCAGGGGAACAAGTCCTCCCCGAAAGGGAGAGGACTGTTTCATCTGGATAATACAATCGCAAAATATGTGCATAGATGCCAATGCCATATTGAGTTTTTGACAAAATCGCCTCTTTACTTATTGCTTCCATAACACTTGATTTTAACCATTGTGTAATGGTTGTTAAGGATTCGGGAAATATCAGAGCGGCGATAGTAGATTTTATTGCCAATGCGGGAAAATGGCAGTATGCCATTTGAACGCAAGGTTTGCAATGTCCGGGGGCTGATATGCAAAATTTGCATAACATCTTGATTGTCGAGCCAATCCTCTAACCTGTCAGCTAAAGGACTGTTTACATTTGCAGGGCAAACCGAACAGGAGTTTTCTTCCTGGTTCGTTTGTTGTTTGCTTGTTTTAAAATGATTTCGGAAAGCAACTGCAAAAGGTTCCTGACTGTTTAAAAAGTAATCTGTCAGAATTTCGCCAATGGTTGTTTTAGGCTCGCTCATTTCAAACCTCCCTTTCTGTTGGCGACAAATGCGGCTGCATCTGCCTGTAATTCAGAAACTGATTTGTGCTTGTCACCAATCAGCCATGCATCAATTTCGCTTTTTAGAAATTGGAGCTTTTTACCTTTCTTGTGGTAAGGAATGAGTTTTTGACCTATCCAACCGTAAACGGTTTGCCGGGCTGGCTTGTCGGGCAAATAACTACACAACTCCTGTAAATTAAACCACTTGTCAGATTCGGGCAGTTCTGACCTTGTTGCACTAAGTAAGGATTCTAATCTCTCCACCTTACCAATTAAATACGCCAACGCTTTCGGCATATCATTAAATGAAATCTCTGTAGAAAACATTTTGTAATTAGTTTTCGGCGATTTGATTTTCAGGTGTGCCAATAACAAGAAAACCACTACTCCGAAATAGAATAGTGGTTCAAATAGATTGGGTAAAAAAAGGGTAACCCAGAGGTAAAAAAGCCTTACCCTATTTACCTATTATATTTTCCCAACGCATTGATAATGAGTGAAAATGTTGATAAAAACAAAAAAAGGTAAATGAGAGTTTTACTCATTTACCTTTCGTTATTTGGATTACCCCGAATGATTACCCTAAAACTTTCTTAATAAATTGATTGTAGCCGCTTGGTTGTTGGCTAAACTTCGTTTTAAGAGTAGAGAAAGTTACTACATTCGGGGAAAACTCATCAAAGGCCTGTTGCATAAACTCAATCCATAAATCCTGAATTGCGGAGTATAATTCTTTGTGAACAAGATATATTGAATATCGAAACCAAGTTTTACCCAGATTAGCCCTCGGTATTTTCTTTGTAATCTTGGGAATGCTGTTGTGCTGGATTAGGTGTTGGATATAAGCAATCATCAAATTGTAATCACTTTCAGACATGATTCTTTCATTATTTTGTGGATTTACACCATTTAGAAAAGCTAAGTGCTTATGTGCAAGGGCTATTTTTGATTTGATTTGCATCGGCTTAGCAGTTGGCTGCGGTTTTCTCTTAATGTCACTTACTTGTTTTTCTAACACTACTTTATAAATGGCACTTGGGTCTTTTAAGTAAGTATCCTTCTGCTGTAATAAAAAGCCGGATAAATTATTTGCAATCGAAAGCGTGCTTTGAAGTGTATTTTTTAATGGAAGTTCAGTAAATATGTCATCTATTGCATTTACTCTGTCAATTGCTATTTCCTCCCTTTCATAACGTTGTTTTAAAATAGACTTCTGTTCCTTTAAAATCAGATTTACAAACTCATTGTTAGTCAATTGGTCAAATGAGGGTATTGCCTGATTTGTGTATTTCAAAAACACATAATTTTCGAGAGCCAAACCAATGGTAAAGAGTATTGAATTTTGTTGGTTTAATGTAATTGAATTGCATACATCTGTATATAAGCTTTGAGCTTCTTCTAAATCAATATTTAAAGCAATTTGTTTTTGAACCTCATGTATGTACTTAGCTGCTTGATAGGCGTTTATTTCTTCATCTGAAGGATAATGATTTAAACATTCGAAATATAATTCTTCAAAAGCTGTAAAGTCTGTTTCAGTTAACAGCAAATCAAACTCAATAGATAATTCATAGTATAGCTTTGTAAGTGTTGTTTGTAGTGTCTGATGAATTGCATCGTCTATTTCCGTAGCTTTTTTAATATATGACTTTATCTGTCTTAATGTTTCTTTTACTTCCTGTCTTGTATCAATATCGGATTGTACAACAGCGGAATAATTTAGTAAAGCTATTTTAATCCGGGTTGCTTCTGCTGTGATTATAGCTTCATAAAAGTTTGTTTGAGGTGTTGGTGAGATTTTATCTTCTTGAAATTCAATTGCAGGTTTTATTGAGTATTCTGTAATCAATGTATAATCATCAGGTGCAATGTTGTTTATTGGAATCGCTTTTTCAAAATCAAATACAGCAAAATTGCCTAATTCAGTAATGAAAAGTCTTTCAATATCATTTAGATTAGCCGGTAAATTGTTGAATTTACGAGACAATGCCTGATATGGCATGTCAGGATTATTACTAGGGCGCAACGCCCCGTGTAATATGCTTTGTATAATTGGCAGGTTCATAGGTCGGAATTGTTTTTAAAATTGATTTTAATTGCGTTTGTTGCTTTCTGTTTTTTCTCATCCACCACTTTTGCATAAATCTGAGTTGTTCTAACATTGGTATGACCAAGCATTTTTGATACGGTATAAATATCTGTTCCACCAGCCAGTTGAAGGGTGGCGTATGTGTGGCGAAAACAATGGAAAGTGATGTTGCGTGTAATTCCTGCAGATTTTATCCAGCGTTTTAATGGCCCCGAAATCCAAGAGGGGTCTGGCAAATCTTCAAAAATTAATTGCTCCGGCTTGCCGGGTTCTCCGCATAGTTGATAGGCTTGTTTTGATATTGGCATATATTCAACACCCTTTGTTTTTTGTTGGGTAAAGTTGAGGCGAATTTGTTCGCCGACAACTTGTATTTCCTTCCATTTCAATTTTTGAATATCACAATGGCGAATGCCTGTTAAGGCAGAGAATAAAGCGGCACGCTTTAATATCGGGCGGTCACATGGTGTTTCTGCTAATATATTTAATTCATCAACTGATAGGTGTTCTCTTCGGCTCTCTTTATCTTGTATGCCTTTTATTTTTGCTGAAATATCTATTGTTAGATATCCATCGACAAAGGCTTGTTTTAATCCGGCTTTAAAAATGCTGAAATAAGTTGCTGCGGTATTGTGTGAAACTGTTCCTGTTTTATTGCCACCGCACGGAGCTGAAAGTATAAAGCGACGAATTTCTTCTGTTTTACCCATGTTGATTTGAGAGAACAGAAGCGGTTGATTATTGGTAAAGAGTTTCAATAATTCCCCGACACGATTCCAATTTACAATTATGGATTGTGAGCTATTGCGGTGACGGTCTTTTGAAACCTTAAAAAAGTATTCTATAAAATCTATTTGCTGGCGTTGGTTCTGAACTGCAAGTTCAGCTTCTTTCTCGGTGTATAAATCGGCGTTGTCATATTCTTTTTGTCGGATGCTGCGAACGCCATCGGCAAAAATACAGGCTTCCTGGTCAATGGTACCTTTACATTGAATTATACCATTAACATCTCTTTTCGGCTTGAATGTTTTCTTTCCATCGGCATCAGTCCGGGCGGTTCTTGATTTATCCCAAACAGGTGTTGTTATGGTTCTGTTAAGTGCTTCTATTAATCGTTGAGGTTTGTCTGTTCCATTAAACACCGGATAGCTTTCAAGTATTAAATACCATTCGTTACGATATTCAGATTTGCGGAGCTTGACAGTACATTTGGTTTTTGCGAGTTTCTTTTTCATAGTTCTGCGATTTATCTGTGAGCGAATATCCGGTCTATTTCAACTTTAGGAACATAAACGAATTTTCCTATCTGTTTTCTGGGTATGCCATTTTTGCGAATGGTTTTATTAACTGTGGAGGCAGATATGCCAAATTTCTCGGTTATCTCTCCAATGGAATAGCATTCATTCTGATTATAGTCGAGCTTTTTGTTTATTGCTTCGGGTTGGATATTAGAAACGGTTTCCACCTTTGGAAACATTGCATCAATGTGAATACGGCTAATGCGTGTTAATCGCTCTCCCAGATTTGCAGCCGGTATATTTCCTTTTTTGATTTGGCGGTAAATGGTATCTCTTGAAATACCAAATAAGGCCACAGCTTCAGCAATTGAAATATAAGGGCGGTCGGTTGGGATTTGCTCAACCAGATTTTTGCGCTGTTCTTCTTTTTTGGCTTGCGCCTTCTTTTTTCGGTAGGCAGCCTTAGAACATTTCTCGGAGCAATATTTGGAGGTTACTGTCTTTGCGTTGAACTGTGTGCCACAGATTTCGCAAGTCTTCGGAAGTATAAATTTGCTACCAGGCATATCAATCACTTTTATAGTTAATAGATAGTGATAAGTATGTATTTGTCGCACTTTATCATTAATTAAGTCGCGTAACAAATATGTAGCAAATATAAGAAAAATAACGATATGAATCAATAAATATCGAGAGGAAATAAAATAAAAAACCGCTGTAAACTAAGTATTTACAGCGGTTTGTGTATGGATAAAAATCCTTGTTTTTGGCTTTTACTTTACTTCTTCGAAGTCTACATCGGTCACTTCCTGGTCTTTTCCTTTTTGACCTTCTGTGGGTTGAGCGTTCTGATCGCTGCCAGGTTGTGCATTCTGAGCTTGCTGACTGGCATTGTAAATATCCTGCGAGGCAGCTTGCCAAACAGTGTTAAGTTCGGCAGTGGCTTTGTCAATGGCATCAATATCCTGATTCTTGTGGGCCTCCTTAAGTTGCTCGAGGCCTTTTTCTATTGCCAACTTCTTGTCTGCCGGTATTTTATCTCCAAACTCAGTAAGTTGTTTTTCTGTCTGGAAAATTAAACTGTCGGCAGCATTGATTTTGTCAATGCGTTCGCGTGCTTTTTTGTCGGTATCCTCGTTTGCTTTGGCTTCCTCTCGCATACGGTTTATTTCAGCATCAGACAAGCCAGATGAAGCTTCGATGCGTATGCTTTGTTCTTTGCCTGTACCTTTATCTTTTGCAGATACATGTAAAATTCCATTGGCATCAATATCGAAAGCCACTTCAATTTGAGGAATTCCACGCGGTGCCGGTGGAATACCATCGAGGTGAAAACGTCCGATGGTTTTATTGTCGGAAGCCATGGAACGTTCTCCCTGTAATACATGAATTTCCACCGAGGGCTGATTATTTGCCGCAGTAGTAAATGTCTCAGCTTTCTTGGTAGGGATTGTGGTATTGGATTCAATGAGTTTGGTCATTACGCCTCCCATGGTTTCGATACCCAAAGAAAGAGGAGTAACATCAAGGAGCAATACATCCTTCACTTCTCCGGTGAGTACACCTCCCTGAATAGCAGCACCAATAGCCACCACTTCGTCGGGGTTTACTCCTTTCGAAGGTTTTTTACCAAAGAACTTCTCTACGATATCCTGAATGGCAGGAATGCGGGTTGAACCTCCTACCAGAATAACTTCGTTGATATCTGATACAGACAATCCGGCATCTTTTATGGCCTTTTTACAAGGATCTAAGGTTGCCTGGATCAATTTGTCGGCCAATTGTTCGAAGTTGGCGCGTGTGAGGGTACGAACCAAGTGTTTGGGTATACCATCAACAGGCATTATGTAGGGCAGGTTTATTTCTGTTGACGATGAACTTGAAAGTTCTATTTTAGCTTTTTCAGCGGCTTCTTTTAACCGTTGCAAAGCCATAGCATCTTTGCGGAGATCAATACCTTCGTTCTTTTTAAACTCATCGGCCAGCCAGTCGATAATAACCTGGTCGAAGTCGTCACCACCAAGGTGGGTGTCGCCGTTGGTCGATTTTACTTCAAAAACACCATCGCCTAATTCGAGAATGGAAATATCAAATGTACCACCACCCAAATCGAACACGGCAATTTTCATGTCGTGATGTTTTTTGTCAAGGCCATAAGCCAGCGAAGCTGCGGTGGGCTCGTTGATGATACGCTTTACAATAAGACCTGCAATTTCTCCGGCCTCTTTCGTAGCCTGCCGTTGCGAGTCGTTAAAATATGCTGGTACTGTGATCACTGCTTCGGTTACTTCCTGACCCAGGTAGTCTTCGGCAGTTTTTTTCATTTTCTGCAAAACCATTGCCGATATTTCCTGTGGAGTGTAAAGACGGTCGTCAATTTTTACACGTGGTGTGTTGTTGTCGCCTTTCTCTACAATATAGGGCACCCTTTGTACTTCTTTTGTACAATTGGTAAAGGATTCGCCCATAAAACGTTTGATAGAGTAAATGGTTTTCGTAGGATTTGTAATTGCCTGGCGTTTCGCCGGATCACCCACTTTTCTTTCTCCATTCTCTATAAAAGCTACTATTGAGGGGGTTGTACGTTTACCCTCGCTGTTAGGAATCACCACAGGTTCGTTACCTTCCATTACAGATACACAACTGTTGGTTGTTCCTAAATCGATTCCAATTATTTTACCCATGATTCGATATTTTATTTACTTAATTTTTCATTTGATAGCCAGCTTTTAGTCAATGATTATGCCAAGGGATTTTAAGAACCATTTTGCTGACAAAAATGAATTTAGCCTTGCTTCATGCACTTTCTTTTGTGACAAAAAGACAGAAGTTTTACCATTTTTAATACCAGACAGGCATTACGGGTTGCTATTTAGGTTTTAAATACCCGAAGAGTATTTATCAAGTCGCAATATTTTTATAGTAAATACAGTGTCTGTGTTACTTTTTATCTTGTTGTGGCTTCTGTGTTAAAAGTTTTTCTCAAATTTGCAAGGAATAAAATCCGTTACCATGTCGATACACAGCCAGGTAAAAAGAATTACCACCCACGTACTTTATGAAATGAAGTTGCGGGGCGAAAAGATTTCTATGCTCACAGCCTATGATTATTCCATGGCCCGCATTGTCGACCAGGCTGGAATTGATATCATATTGGTTGGCGATTCTGCCTCGAATGTGATGGCGGGCAATGAGACTACCCTGCCCATTACCCTGAACGAAATGATTTATCATGCCGCTGGAGTGGTAAGGGCTGTGAAACGTGCACTCGTTGTGGTGGACTTACCCTTTGGCACTTACCAGGGTAATTCCAAAGAAGCCCTGAATTCTTCCATTCGAATTATGAAAGAAACGGGCGCTCATGCTGTCAAATTAGAAGGAGGAAAAGAAATTATTGAATCGGTGGAGCGTATTCTTTCGGCAGGTATCCCCGTAATGGGTCATCTGGGACTAACACCTCAGGCTATTCATAAATTCGGAACTTTTGTTGTGCGTGCCCGTGAAGAACAAGAGGCCCTTAAGCTAAAGGAAGATTCAAAATTACTCGATCAGGCAGGAGTGTTTGGTATTGTGCTGGAGAAGATTCCTGCCCAACTGGCAGCTGAAGTGACTAAATCGATTAAAACGCCTGTTATAGGCATTGGCGCCGGTGCAGGCGTTGACGGACAGGTGCTGGTATTGCACGACATGCTTGGAATTACCCAGGAATTTTCTCCCCGTTTTTTGCGCAGGTATCATAACCTTCACCAGGAGATTTTAGGCGCTGTCGAGAATTACATTCGCGATGTAAAGAATCTCGAATTCCCCAACGAGCGCGAGCAATACTAATATTTTCAGGGTATTTTATATTCTTCTTATCTGGCTTAATTATTTGTAGCGCGATGCCTTAATTCGTTTTTATGAGTCTCGACCTCGATATTATTTTTGAAGACAACCACATTATTGCTGTAAACAAAGGCAATCATGACCTGGTACAGGGCGATAAAACCGGCGATGCTTCTTTGGATAGGCGGCTTAAAATCTATCTGAAAGAAAAATACAATAAACCCGGCGAGGTGTTTCTGGGGGTCACGCACCGGCTCGACAGACCTGTAAGTGGTGTGGTTTTATTTGCCCGCACCAGCAAAGCGTTGGCCAGGCTTAACAAACTCTTTAGTGAGGGCGATATTAAAAAAACTTATTGGGCAATTACCCGAAAAATGCCTCCGGCAGAGTCAGGTAAGCTGGTATGCTATATGAAGAAAAACGAAAAGCAGAATAAATCATATTGTTTCGACGAAGAAGTGAAGGAATCGAAGCGGGCAGAGCTTCACTATACACTAATCGGGCGTTCCGACAGGTATTATTTGATGGAAGTGAACCTGAAAACAGGCCGTCATCACCAGATCCGCGCTCAGCTTGCCCGCATGGGCTGCCCCATTAAAGGTGACCTGAAATATGGCGACGACCGCTCGAACGAGGATGGGGGTATTTCCTTGCATGCACGAAAAATAGAATTTGTTCACCCTGTGAAAAATGAACCAGTTTGCCTGGTAGCCCCTATGCCTTCAAGCGAAAAGCTCTGGAACTTGTTTAAGTAATGCAGAGCTATCATTCTTAGTGGGCTTTCCGATTTATTTTCTATCTGTTCAATCAGCAATAAAATAGCGTTATTCTTCTGCCCAAGAAAAATATGTTGATAAGTTGAAATATTCCGGCAAGTTTTAAGGTTTATTTTAGCAAGCAACAAGTAGAATCTATATTATGAGGCGATTTGCAATAGCACTGGCTGGAATTATGTGGGTGGCCATGCTGCAGGCACAGAAAGAAACTAAGATTACCCGTCAGGAATATATCGATACCTATAAAGAGCTGGCCATGGAGGAGATGCGTCGCTCGGGTATTCCTGCCAGCATTACCCTGGCACAAGGCCTGCTTGAATCGGGCAATGGAAATAGCAGTCTGGCGGTAAAGGGAAACAATCATTTTGGTATCAAATGCCATAACTGGACAGGGGCAACTATGCGCCATAACGACGATGCCCGCAACGAATGCTTTAGAAAATATAAATCTGCCGAACAATCTTACATAGACCACTCAGACTTTTTGACCTCCACAAAACGGTATGCTGAACTTTTTGAGCTGCCTCCAGACGATTACAAGGCTTGGGCTAAGGGTTTGAAAAAAACAGGTTATGCCACCAGCCCTACATACGACAAGGCTCTTATCACTATCATCGAAGAGAATACGCTGTATGAGTATGATAAATTGGTGCTTTCTTCTTCAGGAAAGAAAGACAAAAAGAGCACTATAGACACAGGCAAGCTTCACGAAGTACATTATAACAATCGCGTAAAATACATTGTGGCAGGCCAGGGCGACACCTGGTACTCACTTACACAGGAGCTAAATCTGTTCGATTGGCAATTGCCAAAATACAACGAGTGCAGCATCGATGATTCAGTTTCGATTGGACAGCGGGTATATCTGCAACCTAAGCGCAACCGTAGCTATGGCAATACTAAAAGTCATATTGTAAAAGAAGGTGAAACTGTGTATTCTATCTCGCAGGAATATGCCATTAAAGAGCAGAAGCTTCGCGATCGGAACAACCTGCTAAATGGTGCTGAACCTGCACCAGGTACACTATTGTTGCTTAACAAGAAATCATCTGTAAGTTCGCAACCCAAAGCAGAAATAATACCTGAGATTTCGAATGAGGAAGTTGAAAAGGAAAAGAAGACTCAGCCTTTCCAGCGCGAAGATTCAACAGAATTTAAAATTGAATACGATTTAGACAGCGACTGAGTACTTTTCTTTTTTATGAAACCCCAAAAGAAAAGAAGCGGCATCCATTTTATTTTTACCAGCTACCTGAAGGCTATTCACCACAATGCTTCCCTGGCTGCATAAAATGCGAATCTGGCCAGCTTTGGAAAAATCAATTTTGCCCGGGGCCCCACTTGGATGATTGTAATCTGCCGTGGCATCAAAAATTTTTACATCCAGTGTTTCTTCTTCTGAACTTGTAAACCGTGTCCATGCAGCAGGATAGGGGCTTAACCCGCGAATAAAATTATACACACGGTCTGCTGGCTGGTTCCAGTCAATGAGGCAATTCTCCTTGAATATTTTTGGGGCGCTATGCAGTGTGATACTTTCCGAAAGGTTTTGTTGGGGTATAGCCTTTGCCGTTCCTGACTCGATGGCACGAATGGTTTTCACCAGGAGTTCAGCGCCGGATATCATTAATTTATCATGAAGGCTGCCTGCATTGTCAGTCTCTGAAATTACCACTTTGCAACGATCTATGATATGGCCTGTATCGATTTCGTGCCGGATAAAAAAGGTAGTGGCGCCGGTTACTTTTTCTCCATTTATAAGTGTCCAGTTAATTGGTGCAGCGCCCCGGTAATCGGGTAAAAGGGATGCATGCAGGTTGATGGTGCCCATCGGTGGCATAGTCCATACAATTTCAGGAAGCATGCGAAATGCTACTACCACAAACAAATCGGCTTTAAGCTCTTTAAGTTGGCTAATAAATTCATCCGATTTTAAGTTAGTAGGTTGAAGAATGGATCCTATACCATGCTGAAGGGCATATTCCTTTATTGCAGGGCTCTGAATCTTTTTGCCTCTACCGGCAGGTTTGTCAGGTGCGGTTACAATTCCGGCCAGGGTGATTCCGTTTTTTACAATGGCATCGAGCGAGGCCACAGAAAACTCAGGTGTACCCATAAAAACCACACGTATTGCCATTCTTAATGCGATTTTCTATTTTTTGTTCTGCTTGCTAAGCTTGTACGAATGTCCCATTTTTACTTCCTTCGTTTCGAGGTAGCGCCTGTTATGTTCGTTGGGCTCTATAATTAATGGTATATTTTCAACAATTTCAAGCCCATAACCTTCAAGGCCGGCACGTTTTACAGGATTGTTGGTGATAAGTCTTATTTTTCCCAAGCCTAGTTCGTGCAAAATGCTTGCTCCAATGCCATAATCACGTTCATCGCTTTCGAAACCGAGACTTATATTTGCTTCTACTGTATCTTGTCCTTCTTCCTGAAGTTTATAGGCATGAATCTTATGAAAAATGCCTATACCTCTGCCTTCCTGCATCAGGTAAACAATTACACCACGTTTTTCGGCATCGATCAAACGCATAGCCTCATGCAGCTGTGGACCACAGTCACAGCGGTACGAACCAAAAATGTCGCCAGTCATGCACGACGAATGAACTCTAACAAGTACCGAATCATCTTTTTCCCAACGTCCTTTGATGAGGGCTACATGCTCGCGGCCATTCGATTTTTGAATAAAAGGTATAATGTCGAAATCGCCAAATTCGGTTGGAAGTTTTGCCTTCTCGCCTTGGATAATGATGCTGTCGCGGCGGAGCTGATATTCGATAAGGCTTTTAATGGTTACAATTTTAAGGTCGAAACGGTTGGCAATGGCAATGAGTTCAGGCATGCGGGCCATGGTGCCATCTTCGTTCATAATCTCCACCAGGGCACCACCGGGTTTCAATCCGGCCAGTCTCGCCAGGTCAACAGCTGCTTCGGTGTGGCCGGCCCTGCGCAATACGCCTTTTGTACGGGCTTTTAAGGGGAAGATATGACCGGGCCGCCCCAGGTCTTGGGGTTGTGTATTCGGATCAACCAGTGCATTGATGGTTTTAGCCCTGTCGCTTGCTGAAATTCCGGTACTGCAATCGTGCCCTAATAAATCGACAGAAACCGTAAAGGGAGTGGCATGCGAAGAAGTAT
The DNA here is from genome assembly GCA_035913795.1 of Bacteroidales bacterium. Lineage (GTDB taxonomy): Bacteria > Bacteroidota > Bacteroidia > Bacteroidales > UBA10428 > UBA10428. The sequence goes on along the minus strand of JAMIIA010000049.1, from coordinate 68,818 downwards.
TGGAGCGCACCATCAGGTCCAGCTCAAGTTCATTGCAGCGGTCTTCGGGAATGGCACAGCAAATTAGTCCGCGCCCATAAGTGGCCATAAAGTTCACCATCTCCGGGCTTACATGTTCAGCAGCCGCTACAAAATCGCCTTCATTTTCGCGATCTTCGTCATCCACTACAATCACCAGCTTACCGTTTCGGATATCCAGGATAGCCTCTTCGATGGTGTTTAAACGGTTTATGATATCTGTGTTATCTTGCATTCTGTTTATTGAGGTAAAATCAAATCAATTGGCAAAAGTAAGATTTGTATCAAAAAATACACAACAAATATGTCATGCCTTCGCATTTTTCTAATACACTAAAAAGGTAAAACCGATTATTGCTTTCTTTTAGCCTTTTCCCATGCTGCATGTTGCGACCCTTTAAGGTAGCGATACAATCCTAAGAGGGTGGCATAATTCATCATAAGCAAGTAATATGGAATAAAGAATCCTTTAAACCGAAGCTGACTCTTTCGCATAAAATACCCCAGCAAAGCTAACAGGTATAATAAGGTCTGCATTGTAAGAATTGCCTGGTAGAAGGTATTTGCATTTTCAGAAGTTACTAAAAGTATATTTGTCAGAAGTAGAAAAGGAATTGCCAGAGGTGCCAGAAGCCAGCGAAACACCTTGTGAGAAATATATTGAAATGCTAGCATGGGATGCCTGAAAACGTTCAGTGGCGCAGCCCATTTAAAAAGTACCTGAAAAGCGCCGGCAGCAATGCGAATTTTTCTTTTACTTTCTTCGGCAATCGAGAGCGATGGTTGCTCGGTTGCCATTGCCTGAGGTACATATTTGATTTTGTAGCCTTTAAGTGCTACCTGTAAGGAAATCACAAAATCGTCGATGACAGTATTTTCAGCAGGAGGGAAATATAATTCGGTTCTTAAGGCATAAATTTCACCTGCGGCCGAAAGGGTTGATCCGGTGAGCGATTCAAGTTTTTTAATGTACGACTCATAGTTCCAGTAAAGGCCTTCACCAGAACCTGTGGCAGTATCTTTTTGAAGGTTGACAATACGCTTTTCACCGGCAGCACAACCAACATTCGGGTTGTCAAGTGTAGCTGCAAGCCATTTCAGGGAGTCGGGGGATAAAAAAGTATTGGCATCGGAAAAAACTGCAATCGGTGTTTTTACAAACTTCATAGCTCTGTTAAGGGCCGCAGTTTTGCCTTTTCTCTCCTCGGAATGAAGATAGATCATATCGTGCTGGGCTGCGATAATTTTTTCTGTACCATCGTCCGAACCGTCTGTTACCCAAATAAACTGAAGTTTTTCTTTCGGATAATCGAGTTGCCTGCAGTTGTTGATTTTTGTTTCTACAATTTCAGCCTCATTATAGGCTGCTATAACCATACTTATCTCTGGTAAATTCTCTTCGGAAGGAAATAGAAGAGGCCTATTTTTCTTAAATAGGGTAAAGCACAGCAATGCCAGGGTATATCCGGCATAGGTGTAAAATAGGATGCCGGCCAACAGCCAAAATAGAGTTTCCAGCATCAGATGTTAGCAAGATAAAATTTTACCAGGTCTTCGGCCAGGGCCTTGTTGGTATAATTGTTACGTATAAACCGGATGGAGTTTTCGCCCAGTTTGATAAAAAAATCTGTATTCTCCAGCACAATCTGCACGCCTGTGGCAAAATCTTCGGGCGATTCTGCCACGATAGCATGGTAGTTTGGTATGACATCAAGTCCTTCGGCCCCAATGGGCGTGGTGACCACAATCTTGCCCAATGCCATGGCCTCTACAATTTTTACCCGCATACCACCTCCTGATAACAAGGGTACAATCATAATGTCATACTCATTGGCATAATCAGTAGCGCTTTCTACTTCGCCATGAAAAAAGATACCTGGTTTATCGATGGTCTTGTGAAACCAATCGGGGGCATTCCGGCCGGCCACATGAAATTCGATGTTGGCGCTTTGATAGCTCAGCATGGGCCATACATTTTTAACAAACCAAAGGATACCCTCCTGATTGGGCAGCCACTCCAGCGAGCCCAGAAAATAGAGTTTCCGGTTTTTCCTTATTTTAAGTCCATCGGCAATCTGATCTTCCGGAATGCCAGTTTGAATAACCTTGTAGTTTTTCTTATTTCCATACTTCTGGTATTCCACTGCATCGCGGTAAGTAATTGGAATCAGGTAATCGTATTTGTTAATGGCCTTTCGTTCGTATTTCTCCACCCTTTTTGCCAAAATCTTGAAATAGAACTTTTTCAATACCGATTGTTCATTTTCAACCAAACGATACCAAATTTCGTTTTCGATGTTATGCGAGCGCAGGCTTATTTTAGCCTTCGAATGTGCACGGATATCATCGAGGTAAGCCATTAGGTAGAGACCTTCGAGTTGTACTATGTCGTACTCCTTTTTCTGTAACATAGCTACAAGTTCTGCACGAAACCTGCTATCGATAAAGCGTTCGGCGTTGTAAGGTGTTTTAGAAAACAATAGATTTCGTAGCGCCTTAGGTACCGAAATGGTTGTATCGACAAATATGCTGTGCATGCTCAGGTTGCTTGCCAGTTCTGTCGAAGTAGTTGTGTTGGGGTGCTTATGCGTTTCAATGGCGAGGATATCTACTTCATGGCCAGCTTGCGAAAGTCCCAGAGCCATGTTGTAAATGGCAATGCATCCGCCATCTTTTGGGGGGTAGGGTACTTTGTTGCAAACCTGTAGAATTTTCATAGAAATGGCTTCTAAATATTGATTTTTAGCGAGGTACCCAATTCCGGAATCAGTCGCTTGATTTGTTTTAGCTTCGAGCGCAAAACAATAAGCTTAATGATATAGCGCCCTGCCACAAAAAACGTAAAGGGTGGCAGGCAGGCAAGAAAAATAAGACCATACTGTCTGGCCATCGGATCCTGAAATTCTCGCATGTTCATGGCCGGAAACTCGTAAGTCTTGGCACGGATTGTTTTATTGTGGAAAACCGCACTGTTAATTATGGAAGTAAAGGTATTGTAATAGAGCCGTTCGAATAGAATAAGCTCCGAATCGTTTTGAGGCGAAAATATGGCTATGATAATGTCTGGCACTGTAAATTTATGCGTCTCGAGCAGCTGGTCGATGCTGTCGTTGAGGCTGAAGAGCGAAGAATACATGTTTTCTGTTTTTGCCTCGGTGCGTATTGTATCGTCCATCAAATCTATATGCACCATGTCGACTACATTGTAACGCTGTCCGAAAACCTTTTTAATAAAATTACTGTAAGTATCGAGGTTAAATATCGACGAATCGGTGGTGGCTTTATAGGTAATAAACGCACCAAATACTGCAAATAAAACCGAAGTTGCCCACATACCCTGTTCGTCGGTCCAAACACTGGATCGTACCAATTTTTCTCCTATCAGCGAGAGTACATAATAAAGAATAAAGAACACGACCGATATTACCATCGGAAGGCCCAGGCCACCTTTGCGAATAATTGCGCCCAAAGGAGCACCAATGAACATAAAAAGCAAACAGGCAATAGAAACGGTAAATTTTCGCTGCCATTCTACTTCGTACCGACGCAGGTTTTCAAATTTAAACTCCATGGTTTGGTGCGAATTGGCAACCAGGTTTTTGGTTGTTCTGGCAGAAGACAAAGCAGCGGATGTAATACGGCTTTTCTCTTGAAGAGTGAAGGTGTTAAAAAGACTGTCGGAATCGAAGAGCCCTGTGATGGCTTTGCTTATGTTGGGACTTATGGTATCCTGCGGATCGTTTCTTTCAGGTTTTCGGGCATGTTTCGCCAGTGAGTCGAGGGCTTGTTTTTTTTGTTGGAATCTATTACCGGCGATCGCATTTCGCTCATTCCGAGGCTCATCCAAAGCAACTGACTGTCTCTCTGTCCGGTTACTTTTTACGTTCCTCATTTTAAAATAGTCGTGATGAAGCGATCTGTAAAGCTGGTCGTTTTTTTCGTCAATTTCCAGTGATAAAGAATCGATATAGTATCTCAGTTGTTTAAGATTTAACATCGAATAATGGCTTTTAAACAGGCTCTGATCTGTTCGTTGCAGCCCAAACCCTTTTAGCTCAATGATGATCTGTTGTTCTTTAAACTTATCGTAACGGTGCGGATAGCTTTGGGTTTTTTGTGGTTTCTTCGAATCGAAGAGTTCGCTGTAGCTATGGCCATTGTAAAGGGTAATAATTAAATGTTTGTCGTTGGCAGTAACCACCATGGTGCCCGAATCGGCCAGAGTTACCGAGGTATTGCCCTTGCCTGCCGAATGGTCGTAAATTGTAAGACCATATAGCACATTAGTTTTAGGGTCTTTGTTTTTCACCCTGATACTGTATCCGTCGATAAGGCTATTAAACTCGCCGGGCTTTATTTGCAGTTCGGGACGTTGTTGCCGGATATCGTACAAAAGCGAACGCATTTGCAGGTTGGCATAGGGGAGCACATTGTTAGCAAAAAAGAAATCGCCTATACTCAAAATCAGCACCACCATTACCAGGGGCCTCATAATGCGCTGAAGCGAAATGCCGGAGGCTTTAATGGCAGTTAGCTCGTAGCGTTCGCCCAGATTACCAAAAGTCATGAGCGAGGCCATCAGAATGGACAGGGGCAATGCCATGGGCACCAGGCTGGCCGAAATATAGAGCATGAGCTCGGCAATGGTTTTAGTGTCGAGCCCCTTGCCTACCAGCTCGTCGATGTAGCGCCACAGAAATTGCACCAGCAGCACAAACAGTACAATAAAAAAGATAAGAAAGAAAGGCCCGATAAAGGAACGAAGTATTAATAAGTGTAATTTTTTCACGCTTGGTAAGTTTTATCGCACAAAAACCGGAGCCAGTAAATAGCAGATAAGTTTAAAGTCCAATTACTTGTTTAAGCCTAGCAATTTGTGTATTCCATAGCTCGGTGGTGTCTTCGAAATCATCGGGTTCTGCCATGTCGGTAACCACAAGGGCTACATCTTTGGTAATTTCGTCTACATTAATCCGAAACTCAAAATAGGCTTCCGGATCATCCATCCATTTAAACCGAATGTATTTGTTTTCCTTTTTTTGCACCACCTCGGCTTTTTGTTCCATTCCATCCCACATAAAAATGAACAAACTACCTTTGAGAATTACATCGTCGGCAAACCATTCGGCAAGGCCGCCCGGAGTGCTGAATCGTGAAAATAGAACTTTTGGGGATGAATTTATAGAGTACTCGAGTACCAGCTTTTCTTTCATGTAAAAATACTTAATCGGTCGTAAAAGTTGCAAGATATTAAATGCTGCGCTCGATTACAAATGCGTGCATCAATCGGCGGCAAAAATAGGTGTTTTTATTTTTTTTAGAGGCGAAACCTAAAAATATTGCAAAACAATCAAAAAGAAATTTATCTTTGCAACCGCTTTTCAAGCACGTGTTTTTAGCTTTTATTGCAGCTGGTTATTGCTGAATTTTACCTAAACATGCGGCAAAAAAGTGAAGAATGGCGAGGTAGCTCAGATGGTTAGAGCGTCCCGATATAATCGGGAAGGTTGGCGGTTAAAAGCCAAATAGTAAAAAGAATATTTTACATGGCGAGGTAGCTCAGTTGGTTAGAGCGCATGATTCATAATCATGAGGTCGGCGGATCATTCCCGCCTCTCGCTACCAGCAAAGAAGGAACTTTCGAAAGAGGGTTCCTTTTTTTTGTTTATAACAACAGCCAAAAACAGGTGAACGTAACGTTTTTTTTTTGATATTCGTACAAAGGTTGGGTTCTTAGCTGAGAACACACCTATAATGCAGGCATTAAATTTAATTCTATATACTTTTATTCACTTAAAACATCAAAGCATGAAGACCTTTAAATTTTTAACAATCAATGTAATCCTTTTAGGATCTGTTCTATTTTCTCTTTCCTCTTGTGAGAAAGACGACGATAAAAAGGAAGTTATTAAGGCTGAAATAGTTGGCATATGGACCATTACCAAGGGAACCATGAATTTAACTATCGATGGAAAGAATTATGTTCAGTATTTTATGGAGGAATGGGGATTAACACAAGAGGAAATTGATGAAATGGTTAATACTGAGATCACCGGAACAATTGACATTAACTCAGATGGTACTTATGCGACAACTATAGATGACGAGATAATTCCAGGAACCTGGGAATGGGGTTCAGGAAACGCAATTCTATTTGATGAAGGCACTGAGGATGAGGTTACCATGCAGGTTGAAGAGCTTACCTCCAGCAAGCTTGTATTGAGTTATACTGAGCAGTACGAAGAAGATTTTAATTTTGATGAAGACCCTGAAACTATTGTGGAGAGTGTGAGATTAGAATGTTCGAAATAAAAAATCTTATTTTAATTGGATAAAAAAATCCGGGTAGATTCTTCTATCCGGATTTTTTTTAAGCGCATCAATTGCACTTAATACAATATTAGGTTTTGTTCCGATTTGTGCCTGAGTATGGCTTACTATGCTGGTTTTGGTTGCAACCGGAACGAAGTAGAGTTCAGCATACTCGACTATTAATTAATTATTTGTACCGGTACTATCAACATAAAAATCAAATTTCGGATATATATACGAATATGGTTTGTATTGCATTGATAGCACTCCCACGTCCATTTTTTTATATATGCTGTCAAGATAAACAATGTTTTGAACAGCATCATCAAATATTGAGAATCTTGGAATTTCAGTTCTGTTCATATCAAAAATATTCGATTGGCTAAAGTAGGAACTCCCCTGTCTCAATGCTTCCCATGTAGAATTTCCTTTTATGAAAACAGCGAACAATGCTGAAGCTTCCTCTAATATTTCGGCTTGTTTGCTAGCCTCAAAAGTAACCTCAGATAGCTCAAACTCAACGTTTAAATACACACCTAAAGTAATTGCATTACAGAATAAATCTCCATAGGTATTTCTAAAATTTTCAGCAGATATTGTAATTTCATCATTATCTAAACTGTCAATTATGCTTGATTTAAATCTCAGGTACTCGTTCAAAGCTTTATTTTCAATATCAATTTGAACTTTACCCAGCATCTTTTTATATATCAGATTTACATATAGTGTAGAACTTTTTTGATTGATAATACTTTGAGAGCTTACAGGAATGTATTTTAATACAAAACTTGAATCAGAAATTATTTTGTTTTGAGTTAGAGAATCCTGAGCCCTATTGGATTTAAGTTTATCAAACGAATATACACATGTAAAACTTTCTGATTCATTAAGTGTAAATTTTACTATAGAATCTCTGGGTCCAATCTGAAAAATTGAAAGTTCTTGCATATGTTCTATAGTATCAAAGCCTAATCCAATCCCGTTAAGGATCTCTAGGTTTATTTGTGAAATAATTAATGATTCATCTAGAAAGATACTTTCTGTTTTTAATTCCTCTGTTATTAGCACTTCATATGTTATGACAGTATCAGTCATTTCTGTACCGTCCTCATCTTTGTTTGATTGGCCAGAATTTTCCTTTTCACATGATTGAAAAATCGATAATGCTGATAACCCCAATAGAATTGGGAATTTAAAAAATGGTTTGGTTTTCATTTAATTAAATATAGGAATATTGCCTACTCTATTTTAGCTTTTCGGCTTAAGCTTATTTAGTTTCAAGATTCGATAAGGTAATTTTCGACTTAACTAAAGAAAGTTAACTCTGTCACTTTTATTATTGTGCTTAACTGCCTTAAGGTTTCAACACAATATTTAACGTTCCAAATGAACGACATTTTTTTATTTTCACAAAATAATTATGTATTCAGCTCTATTTCAAAATAGTTTAATAATAAACCAATTCAGTGTTACTTGGGTTTTTATTCATGATTCATTTATACTCATTCTAAATTGATATAATTCGGCTATTGCTGTTTTAGCTCGCAAGTTTATTAAATATAGTATCAGGTAAAATAGACATTTTTCTTTTTTACAAAACCTCATACAAGTTTATCTATCAACAGGAACGAAGTGGAGTTCAGCGACCCTCTACCTGAAGGAAGGCTCACGATCGCACGAAGTAAGATGGCAAATGAATTGAAGCTGTTTAGTGTTTGCCGAAGGCAAAGTAGTTGATAGAAGTTAAACCCAAATTAGCGAGGTTCGCATGCACGCAGACCATATATTGAAAGGTCTTAATTGATAATTTGGTATAGAATACTTTTATACTTAGTAAGTTCAGAAGCTGTGAGCTTGCCTAAATTAGCAATTTTATCTTCTTTTTTTAGAGTTACAATTCTTTCCACCTTAATAATTGATTCAACTCTAAGTTTATTGGTTTTGTTAGGTTTTAATAAGATTTCCCTTTGAGATATATTCGAAGGAACAACTGAACTGATCGCAGAAACCACCAAATTTTTGTATTTGTCATCTGTTTCAGTTAACACAACTGCCGGTCTAACTTTTTTATTTGTTAATTCTGCATAAGGAAATGGAATGAGGATAATATCTCCAATTTTCATTTAATTCTGGATTCTGGAGTTAAATAATCTTGATATAGATCTTCTTTTGAATCTTCCCAAAATTCAAGGCCATTTGTTTGAGCAGAAAAATCGCGCAGTTCAATTTCATTTTGTGGCAACTCTTCAATAAATGTCACCACAACCCTATATCTTTTTTTCTCTGTGATTCTATCAGTAATCTTTACAGACTTACCGTCATATATTCCGCGAACTGCCAACATATTTTTTTATTACAAATATAGATCAATTTTGATTTTATCAGGGAGACAATAATTTTAAAAAGTCGAAGACGCATTAAAATTATTAAGTCGTTCCGATGTTCATCGGAATGATCTCGAAAGCGAAGCATATCGATATTTTTTGGTTTATTCGTGAAACTCAAATTTCAAGTTTTTCATGTAAAACTTGAAATTTGTAAGTTGAATGAACTATTTCATGACCGCAGGGAACCGACCAAAGGGAGCTCAGTGAAACTAATAATCCCGATAGCGCAGCGTATCGGGATAAATGAGTTTGGCTTCGCCGAGCTCTCCGCCATGCGGCGGTTCGGTTAATACTCCGCGGCTTTGCAGCGATTGAAAAAAGATTCCATTTTGATACCTTGACAGCTCTGCTGCGAGGTAGTTCATTCCATCAGAATGTATTTTGTGCTTAACTTTAAGAGCTAGTTGCGCGAGGGCAGTAATGTATTATTCTACCGTTATCATCACCGGTAAATGGTCCGACAGGTATAGGTTGTTCATTCGACGGTCATCGATGTGTCTGTAATTTTTAACTGCCATGTTTTTTATAAAAATGTAGTCGATTTTGCTGGTTGGCACCAGGCTGGTATTAAACTGGTTGTAGGTGCCCAAGGGTCCATAAGCAGGAATTACAGCAGTCTGGTAAGCATCGTTTAGTTCGGTTTTTAAAACCTCAATCGGTTCAGAGTCTGGCTCGCTATTAAAATCGCCCATTACGATTATTTGCTTTGTTGCCAGATCCTTTTCCTTTATCAGGGAGAGGATTAATTCCGAAGAATTTTTTCTGGCTATTTCCCCAATATGGTCGTAATGGCAGTTAAAAACATACAAAGTGTCTTCTGATAGGATGTTTTTAAACACCCCATAAGTAGCAATGCGTTTCATCGAAGCATCCCAACCCACCGAAATGCTGTCTGGTGTTTCAGAAAGCCAGTAGGTTTTAGTCTCTAGCAGCTCGAATTGTGAGGTACGAAAGAAAATAGCGGCAAATTCCCCCTGGTTTTTTCCATCGTCTCTTCCAACACCCGCGTAGGTATAATCTTTTAACATCTCATCGAGATAGGTAACCTGGTCATGCATACCTTCCTGGGTTCCCAAAATATCCGGACGGTAGTATTCAAGCATTGTCACAATCTCTTTTTTCCGGTATTCCCAGCTATTTTCGTTGTCATTTGGATTGTTATACCTCAGGTTTAGAGTCATTATGCTGGTTTGCCCGTGCAGGTGCAGACCTGCAAATACTGTAAAAGCAACAATAAGGTATTTAAGGTGTTTCATTCCATTTAAAAGTAAATGGTATTTGGTTACTTCCGATATTCATAAGGGCATTCAAAGCATACAAGTGCCACTAAAACCTTTTTGGTCCAACTACTCTGGCATTGTAGTTAAACAGGTAATTGAGCATAATCTCGTGCGAGCCCCCCATCTGCCTTGAGTCGGCAGAAATCCCTATGTCGTAAGAATAAGCCAGGCGCAGCTGGTCGGTAACCTGCAGTTGCACAATGGCTGCCAGCACATCGATGCTGCGGTAAGTGAGTCCCAGCCAAAGCTTGTTACGAAGTATAAACTGCGCACTAACATCGGCCTGAAAGGCTTCTCCAGGGTTAAATTTCATCAGAATCGAGGGGAAGAAAGTATGGTCGTTGGTCAGTTCGAGTTTGTAGCCCGAGGTGAGATAGAAGTTGTATTCCGAAAAATCGTTTTTCAATTCCAGGTCGGTGGCATTTTCGCCGGCATAGCTGTAACTCAGCAGCAGAGGGGATGAGAACCCAACAAAAAATTCCTTGTTGTGGTAAAATAAACCCGCACTGAAGTTCGGGTTAGTAAGCTTTTCCGGGTCGATATTAAGACCGTCGTCGTTATCGTCAGTGGCTTTCAGTTTATCCCATCCAACGTTGAGCATGCTGATGCCAAGTCCGAACCCGAAGGCCAGTTTTCCATCGCCCATCTCAATAATATAGGCATAGTTGGCCATGATAGTGGTTTGGTTGTTCACACCCAACTGATCGTTCACTACTAAAAGCCCCAGTCCAACCCTTTCGTTACGCAATGGTGCATGCAAAGCTGCGGTAAGGGTTTTGGGAGCACCGGTAAAACCGGTCCACTGGTTTCGGTACATCAGGGTAGTACTTAGGGCTCCATCGGCCCCAGAATAGGCCGGATTAATAGCCAGTCCGTTGAGCACATACTGGTTAGAAAGCGAATGAAGCTGCCCATTTGCCATCAGGCTGAGAAAAGAAAGTAATATGACAAACAATTTCTGTTTCATGCTATCGCTTAATTACAACAAAGCCCTTTAATACCCTCGATCGATCGATTGTGGCTACATAAAAATAGGTGTCGTTGGTAAGTTCCGCACCCGATTTATTCACTCCATTCCAGTTGTTATCATAATTACCACTGGCATAAACCTCCATGCCCCAGCGGTTGAAGATTACAAGGTCAACAACCGATACTTCATCTACTCCGCGTATGACAAAATAGTCGTTTTCGCCATCGTCGTTAGGAGTAATTACATCTGGAATAAATATATCATAAACCATTACCAGCATGGTATCGGCATCGGCGCAATAACCATTGTCGACGCTCCAGCTCAAAAAATTCTGTCCCAGAACCAAGCCGCTTACTTCTGAGTTTGGAAGGTCGCTGCTACTGAAAGACACATTGGCACCCGTGCTGGTCCATGTACCTTGTTCATTGGGCTGCAAAGGCGAGGCATTGAGGATTGTTTCAAATTCGTTGTCGAGCTCCTGGTCTGGCCCTGCCTCTGCCACCGGGGTGCGAATAAGTTCGATATTCAATTGAGCAGTATCCTGGCATATTTCGTTTCTTTCAGTCCAAACCAGCAGGTAATTTCCGGCTTCTACGGCGATAAATTCAGCATCGGGAGCATTATTTTCGGGTATAAACTGCGTTGCACCCGGACCAGCAGTTTGGCTCCAGCTTCCGGTGCCGGACGAAGGCACTGCATTGAGCTGAAAACGGAACCCGCATACCTGGTTGGCATTATAGGTACCTGCATTGGCTGCGGGTGCTTCAAGGAACCTTATGGCAACAGTTTCGCTGTCGGCACATGCACCGTTAAGTACATTACGCTGAAATACATAGCTGCCAAAGGAATTTACCTGCACTGTGGTGCTTTCTGCATTTAAGTCAGTAAAAATAGCCTGTCCCGGTCCATTCTCCAGACTCCATGTGCCTGTTCCAACTGATTGACTGGAGGTAAGCTGCGTGTTATTGCCGCAAACACTGTCTGCGGGCATAATTTCCAACACTGGCATTTCGTAGAAATGCACAGTAATATTGGAATCTGTAAAACACGCTCCATTGTCGACCCGCCAGGTGAGCTGGTAAATTCCTGTGTCGGCCACTACAAAACTGGCATTGGCCTGACGTTCTGTTGGAACAAATTCGGCTTCGGTTTGTCCTGAGGCAACAAACCAGAAGGCATTGTCAGCAGAGGGCATTGCCTGAAGCTGGAAGCTAAATCCGCACACGTTGCCACCTTCGCCGGCATCTGCCACAGGTTTTTCAATAAAGGTAACTTCTACCAGAGATGAATCCTTGCAGAGTGCATTGGTTTCGGTCCACTGAAACTGGTAATCGCCGGGTATTGTTGCATTAGCCAGGCTGTTGGCATTGTCTGCTGGGGTAAAAACGGCAGTTCCGGGTCCTGTTTCCACCAGCCAATATCCGCCAGAACCAGCGATACTCTGAATGGCCTGGAGATTAAATTTCAAACCACAGGTGTCGCCACCCAAACCTGCATTGGCATTAGGTTGCCTGAAGAAGCTTAGATTAACTTGTGCACTATCGGAGCAAATGGCATTTACCTCTTTCCATTGAAGGGTATACACGCCAAAATCGCTGGCGTTGAGGTTAGTGCCGGGCGAACCGGGCGAAGTGAAATTCACCTGTCCGGGGCCACTAAGCTGGCTCCATAGTCCCGATCCGGTTGAGGGAAGTGCTGAAACGCTCGAGCTCAGATTGCAAACGCTATCGGGTGTTCCGGCATTGCTAATAGGTTGCTCATAGAATGTAAAACTAATGGTGTCGCTATCGGTGCAGCCGTTGTTGTTTTCGCGCCAGATAAAAGAAAAAGTGCCAAATTGGTTGTTTGAACTAACCGGAGAAACAGGGCTGCCAGGGTTTTCAATTATAGGCACCGAGGGACCAGTATAAAAGCTCCATAAACCTGAGCCAACACTTGGTGTTGCAGAAATGGTAGAAGAGTCTCCGCAGGCGTTAGCCGGATTGTTGGCAAGACTTACGGGTTGCTGATAGTAATTTACACTTACCGTATCGGAGCTGCTACAATAACTGTTAGTAAGTGTCCAGCGAAAAATATAATTTCCGCCATACACCGAGGCTATTGCACTTGCATTGTATAGATTGGCATTGGAAAAACTTATATTGTTGTCGGGGCCTGAAACAAATGACCAGGAACCAAAATAAGGACTCGAAACAGCACTTAACTGAAAATCGAGGTCGCAGGCACTGCCACCAGCTCCAGCCAAGGCAACAGGTTGGTCGGCTACATTAATGCTGATGGTGGTTTCGTCCTGACAGCTGCCATTAAATTCTCGCCAGCGCAATACATAGGGGCCAGGGTTGGCAGTTACATTTGTTGTTGGTAAGGTAGAATTTGTAAATGTCAATAGACCTCCCGAAACCTTAAACCATTGCCCGGTAGCGCCGCTGATGCTATAAGAGGCGGAGAGTTGAAAATTTCGGCCGCAATAATTAGAGTCTGTTCCGGCATTGGCTGTTACTTGTTCGTAAAAAACAACTTCAATTACCGAGTCTTTCGTGCATGTACCATCGCCAATGTTCCAGGCAATTTCATAACTGCCATAATTGCTGGCTACAACGCTGTCAAGTGCAGCTATGTTTGCATTGGGGTAAAACGTCGCAGTTCCAGGACCGCTAGCAAGCGACCAGTAATGCACGGGCCTGCCAGTAGGTACAGCCGATAAAGAAGTTGCTCTACCGCAGATATCTCCGCCAATGCCCGGACCAGGATTTTCGGCAAAACTACTTACCCAAATAGTAACTATATTGGAAGTGTCGGAACAATCAATTCCATTGTACAACAAAGCTGCATAGTCCCGGTTAGCAGCGGGATATACCACAATAATGGTATCGAACTGTCCGGCTATTGGTGACCATGCTGTGGTGCCATGTAACCTTGAGATCCAGGTTAAAGTACCTTGCGATCCACTAAGGGTAAGCAATGTTTCTTGATTGGTACATTGAAGCGTATCATCGGCCACAAGGGTGCCTCCATCAGCTCCGGGGCAAACCTGTCCATTTGCCTGATAGGATAATGCACCCAACAGCATTGAGAGTATATAAAAAAGCGATTTTTTCACGGCCTTAAAAATACGAAATATTGACTGCATCGATAAATTTGTTATCAACAGAAACAGAGAGGTTTCGAACTATGAACCAGCGATAAGCAATACCATACCCAGGAGTATGCCTATAAGTGCATAAGCCTTTTTTCGAATGTTACCTTCCTTAAATATCATAGCCCCCAAACTGAACGAAAGTACCACACTGCTGCGCCTTACCAGCGATACAATTCCGATGAGCGATTCGGGATCGCTGAGAGCCAGAAAGTACAAAAAATCGGCTGTAGCCAATACCAATCCTATTGCAGGGATACTCCAACGCCATTGAAACCGGGGCAAGACTTTTCGCCTGGGGTACCAAAGAAGCAACAAGAAAGGCAGCATGATGGCCACCATGTATATCGAAAACCAGGCCTGCACAGCCATCCGGTTATAATGCATCAGTAAGTGCTTGTCGAACAAACCCGAAACGGCACCCAGCATGGTAGCGGCCACAATGGCGTAAATCCATTTGTTCCTTATAAAACGTATTCCTTCTTTCTGCCCTGCAAGCGAAAAAATATAGAAAAATACAAGTACCGTGATAATTCCTGCCCATTGCAAGGTAGTGAAGCGCTCCTGAAAAATTATCAGCGAACCGATAAGCACCCAAAAGGGTCCGGTAACCCTGATGGGCACAACAATGGTAATGGGTAAATGGCTGAGTGCCATAAACGAAAGGTACCACGATATGCCCACAATAACAGCTTTAAGAAAAAACAAGGCATGCTGTTCAGCGGGTACCCGGGGAACATAAAAGAGGTTAGATTCATCGAATAGCTGAAAGTGCGAGCATAACACGAAAAAAGCAAATGCAATTGCACCGGTGAGTGTGGCCAGGAAAAGCACTGGAACAAATGCATTGGCCCTTAACGACCACTTTTTTAACAGATCGTAACTGCCCAGGAAAATGCTGGAGAAAATGGAAAGTAAAAGCCACATATGGAATCTTATTTCAGTGGTTATTGCGAAAAGGATGTTGGCCCTAAAGGCTTGACAATGCAATATTAATTTGTAAATTCGTAATAAGCGCCATTATTCGTATGAAGTTATTTATCTCATCTGTGTTTCTTATTTTATGGCTGCCATTTGATGTTTTATCCCAAGTTACTAGTTTGGGCATCACTAGCGAAGTAAGGTATCATCAAATGTCAGGTTCCGATTCTATATCGGGGCGGAGTATAATTGTGTGGCTGCCCCCTGGATATACCGACAATTCAGATCGGGCCTATCCTGTATTGTATATGCACGATGGACAAAATATCGTTGACCCGAAAACATCCAGTTTTGGTTACGACTGGCACATCGATGAAGTGGCCGACAGCCTTATTCGTGCGGAACTAATCGAACCATTGATTGTGGTGGGTATTTACAATTCTAACAGAAGAACAGCCGAATACATGACCAGTCTGGTGCCATTTTATGCTCATTGGATTACATCTTCCTTAAAGCCATTTATCGATTCGGTATATTCTACTAAACCCGGCAGAGAACATACTTTTACAGGAGGATCCTCGGCCGGAGGGGCAATTGCCTTTGAGCTTCTTTGGGAGTATAATGAAATTTTTTCCAAAGCCATTTGCATGTCGCCAGCCTTTATCGATTATCCCAAACAGGGTTTGGTAAATCTTGCCCATCGAGTGAAGGCGGACAAAGGCGAGAAAAGGGAAATGTTTGCTTATTTCGATTTAGGTGGGCAGGGTGTGGACAGCCTGTTAAGACCCGGGCTTGAATTAATGGTTCAGAATCTCAAAGCTAGCGGATATAACCAGCCAAAGGATTTTTTTGTTGTAATTGATTCCCTGGCAACCCACAGCGAACAGGCCTGGCATGCCCGACTTCCGGAGGCATTGTTGTTAATTGGAAAGAAATAAAGCACACGCTATTTCTGAGTTTGTTTCTTGTACGAAAAGTTTTTTACACCATTAATCTCCCTGAATAACTATTTCCGGGTACCTATACCCGATGCATAGGCGATAAAATCGATCTATAAAATTGACGACCCTCGCACTTGCTGCAATTTATTTCGAGTTTTTCTCCTGGCAGATAGGATTAAGCAGCCTCTTCAAGCTTTTCGTATAAAGCTTTTTCTTTAGGCTTAATTTTAAGCGAGATTACAATGCTGGCAGTAAGTATGGTAGCAATAAATATTAACGACCATGCAATGGATATTTTGTATACATCAACAAGAAGCATCTTTATACCCACATAAACCAAAATTACCGCCAGTCCATAACTTAACAACCAAAATTTATGCACCACACCGGCAAGGGCAAAATAGAGCGATCGCAAACCTAAGATGGCAAACACATTGGAGGTATACACGATAAATGGGTCGCGGGTGATGGCTAATATGGCGGGAATGCTGTCAACCGCAAAAATCAGGTCTGAAGTTTCGATAATAATCAGTACCAGAAACAAGGGTGTAGCAAAGCGTTTGCCTTGTTGCTTCACAAAAAACTTTCCATCGTGCAGCTCATGGGTAACAGGCAGGTGTTTTTTAACAAACTTCAACAGCCGGTTGTTTTCGGGGTTGATAGGCTCTCCATGCTGGGTAAACATTTTATAACCTGTATATATCAACAAGGCACCGAAAACATAAATGGTGACATGGAATTTTTCGATCAGCGCTACGCCTGCAAAAATAAAGATTACACGTAGAATCAAGGCTCCAAGGATACCCCAAAAAAGTACACGATGCTGGTATTTCGAAGGGATTTGGAAATAAGTAAAAATCATGATAAACACAAAAATGTTGTCTACGCTCAGCGCCTTTTCTATCAGATATCCGGTAAAAAACTCCAAAGCTTGTTGGGGGCCTCGCCAGAAATAGATAATTACATTAAAGATAAGTGCAAGGGAAATCCAGACAAAAGTCCATGTGAGGGATTCTTTTAAACCTACTTCATGGGTTTTGCGGTTAAATACGCCTAAATCAAGCGCCAGCATGAGTAAAACAAAGGCATTAAAAAGTACCCAGAAAATAATTGGAGTTTGCATAATTACTTCTAATAGAAAATGAAAGTTGTTAAAGTCAAGGATCGGGTTTGTTTGAGTGGCGCAAAGGTAATAATTTACTCTTGCAATCTGTTTTTTACCTTTTTTTTAACACCAATTCAATATTGCAATTGTCCCTCTCAAAGCTTGTTACAAGGCAGTATGCTGTCTTTTGTCGTATGAAGGAAGTTAACCTCAGCCTAGTCCTATGTATGAATAATTATGGTTTAGCGTAATTTTTTTTTCGATTGAAAAAAACAACCGATAAATATTAAAATTACTTCGCAAGCCAAAGGTTTATAGTATCTTTGCGCCGCGTAAAAGAAAGCAAAGGGAAAGCATAAGAAATTTTTAAGGCTTACCTCTTAATAAGTTCAAGCTACTTGCTGAATCAACCTATTTATAAAACAAAAAAACAAAAGCAGATTTATGGCAAATAAACTCATGGATCCCATTGGCCGTTTAATGGGTCTTCGATATAAATCGCATCCCTGGCATGGGGTGGATATTGGTCCTGATGCACCAGAGAAGATTGTGTGTTTTATTGAAATGGTACCTACCGATACGGTAAAGTACGAGGTGGATAAAGTATCTGGCTACCTGCGCATAGACCGCCCTCAGAAATATTCTAACGTGGTTCCAGCACTTTATGGTTTTATTCCTCAAACCTATTCGGGTAAAAAAGTAGCCCAGTTTGCCATGGATAAAACCGGTTTAAAAGATATTAAAGGCGATGACGACCCGATTGATATTTGCATTCTTACCGAAAAAGACATTGTGCACGGCGATATTCTGGCACTTGTGCGCCCAATTGGCGGTTTTCGGATGATTGATGGCAACGAGGCTGACGACAAAATAGTAGCTGTGCTCAATAACGATGCGTTTTACAGTGTTTACAACGATATTTCTGAGTTGCCCGAGTTGGTTACCGACAGGCTGAAACACTATTTTCTTACCTATAAAGACCTGCCTGGTAACAAGGCAGCAACCCAAATAACCCATACTTATGGTGCAGACGAAGCACGTGAAGTGATTGTTCGCTCAACAGACGATTACCACGAAAAATTTGCAGGACTGGATAAGATCCTTTCTTCCGCAACGGAATGGTAGTCTTCTATTCGGTTTTTAATTCTTCGGAAGCTGATTTCTTAAAACTACAGTATGATCGCCGGCTCGACTAAGTCACAAGTTGAATTTATAGAGTGTCGTGCAGGTTGCGGAGCCTGTTGTGTCGCTATTTCTATTTCGTCGGCCATACCTGGTATGCCCAATGGCAAGCCTGCAGGTGTGCGATGCATTCATTTAAATACCGACGGTTTATGCGCTTTGTTTGGCAAGCCAGAGCGGCCCTCGGTATGCCTTGGTTTTCGGGCCGAAAAGGCAGTTTGCGGCAGCACCCGCGAAGAGGCAGTAGCCATTATTGCAGGCTTGGAGGGAATAAATGCCCAGGATGTGATGAGGCAGTTTATTAAATAGTTATGCTGCATGTAGAAATGAAAAACTAAATACCTTCTAGAATTGTCTATTATTATTTAAGTACTTATATTTGTACTTAAATAATTCAATTTTTTCAAAATGATAGCAGCTAATTTTTCAGAATTTAGGACCAACCTCAAAAAATATCTTGACAATGTTGAAGACAACAATGAAACTTTAATTGTCAAGAGAAAGACGGGAAAGGGGACAGTAATGATTTCATTAAATGAGTACAACTCTATAATGGAAACTGTTCATTTATTGAGTTCTAAAAATAATTCGGACAGACTTTACGAATCTATACGGCAAATAAAAAAAGGAGAAAAGGTAACTAAGAGCTTATTTGAAGAATAATGAAAATTACCTTTTCAAAAAATGCATGGGAAGATTATGTTTCATGGCAGATAGAAGATAAAAAAATTCTTCGAAAGATTAACGAACTAATTAAGGATATTCAAAGGACACCATTTGAAGGACTTGGAAAACCTGAATCGTTAAGATTTGATTTATCTGGGTATTGGTCAAGGAGAATAGATTTAGAGCATCGATTAGTTTATCAATATCAAGAAAATGAAATATTGATTTATAGCTGTAAATACCACTACTAAAGAAATTTACCATTAAAAACACGCAGCATAACACGCGGTATAGCCAATAAGGGGTTCACCGATTCGCGAAAACCTGTGGCCCGCATCAACTTTTTTTAACGTCAGACTCGGACGTGGGCCGAAACCCCTTACTGGCCATACCTCAACCGTTCCATCGAGGGAATCTTATCTTTGGATTAATCGGCCAATAACTTTGTATTTATTTTTATGAAATGCAGCCTTGTGCTGCAAATTATCATATAATGTGGCAACAGGAAATGCTATTTTTTTGAAAAATTTCTTTGCCATGAAAACAGATCCCGCAAGCCGTATTCAGGACCTAAAACAATTTGGTGAGTTTGGAGGTGTCAACCCCTCTATTACCGATTCTTCGACCTATACTTTTATGGAAGCAGAGTCGATGACCGAGACCTTTCTGGGCCACCAGGAGGGCTGTTTTCTTTATTCGCGCCACTGGAATCCGAGTAACAAATACCTGGCCGATGCCCTGGCTGCTTTGGAAGGAACAGAATCGGCATGGATTACGGCCTCGGGCATGGCTGCTATTACCTGTGCTATTTTGCAGCTTTGCAATTCTGGCGACCATATTGTTACGAGTGTGACTACCTACGGTGGTACGTATGCTTTTTTAAAGAACTACCTGCCAAAATTTAATATCGAAGTTTCGTTTGTGGATATTTCCAACCTCGAGAGTGTGGAAAAGGCCATGAGGCCCAATACACGAGTTATTTATACCGAAAGTATGACAAACCCTCTTTTGCAGGTTTCCGATATTCCACGACTTAAAGAAATAGCCAAGCATCATAAGGCCTTGCTGATGGTCGACAATACCTTCACCCCTATGATTATGCAGCCGGCATTGTTAGGAGCCGATATTGTAGTATATAGCATGACCAAATACATAAACGGTAAGAACGATTGCGTGGCTGGGGCCATTTGTGCTTCGAATGAATTTGTGAACTCTCTCTCGGATGTTAATAACGGCACTGCCATGTTGCTGGGCCCTGTCTTGGATCCCCTTAGGTCGTCGGCTATTCTTAAAAACCTGCATACCCTGCATTTACGAATGGTTCAACATAGTAAAAATGCCCTTTATCTGGCAAAAAAGCTTCAGGCAGAAGGTGTGAAACTGATCTATCCCGGATTGCCAGAGCACCCCGATTTCGCGCTCACCAACCAATTAATCAACAAGGAATTTGGGTATGGTGGTATGTTGTCGGTTGATTTTGAAACTCCGGCAAAGGCATCGCAAATGATGAAAGAATTACAAGAAGAAGGAGTTGGGTATCTGGCCGTTAGTCTGGGTTATTTTAAAACTTTGTTTAGTAATTCCGGGAGCAGCACTTCGTCGGAAATACCCCTTGAAGTGCAACATGCCATGGGTCTTACTCCCGGATTGGTGCGATTTTCCATTGGCCTCGATAACGACATTGAACGTACCTGGCAAAGAATGAAAAAGGTAATTTTAAGCCGCTAAAATATCTTTTTACCCCTCGACATCAAAATGAAGATTATTTGATTGTAAGAAAAGCCTTGCATTCGATATGGCTGCTTATGGCTATGCTATTCTCCGATATGTTGGTAATTTTCATTTCAAATCTCTTTTTAATTTTTTTCGGTCGATTGCAGTTTTAAGAAAAAATTAAGCTTTGTTTCAGACAATTTTTTTCTTTTGTTTTAATTCCCTATCTTATTAAAGAATTAATATTTTGAATTAGAGGACCTGCAAATGGGTAAGTTGTTTTTTGAGAAATACCTTAGTTTACGTCGGGAGCTGGATGAGCAATGCGCCAGGCTATGGAAAGTGCATAAAATGAATATGCTCTGCAAATCGGGATGTTCGTCGTGCTGCACTGCATTTAAGGTATTGCCTGTCGAGTTTGAATACATTCGTTGGCAGATCAAAGAAATGCAGTTGCATTTGGCTGGAGAAAGTGCCGTTGGTATGTGTCGTTTTCTGATCGATAACCAGTGTTCCATTTATTCTTACCGTCCTTCAGCCTGCCGTTACGAGGGCTTTCCTATTGTAAGGCTCAACGAAGAGCTCGACGAATACGAAGTGTCTTTTTGTCACTTGAATTTCAGAAAAGTAACAATCAAAAAGTTTAACTCCGGCAATGTATTTCTCGAAGATGATTATCTTAAGCGTTTGCTTGAGCTGAACAATAATTTTATCGCCTCGTTTACAGAAACTGAATATGAACCCGGAGAAATGGTGGAATTAAACAGCCTATTCGGTAAGCAGATAGCAGGCCGTGCATCGGGCAGAAAAATAAGCTAATTCTGTTTGTTCCCTGCTTCTATCCCAGCTCTGAAAGCAGCCAGATTCTGTTCGACTATTTCGCTGCCTTTGCTTTCAAAAAGCCATACAATCGCCTCCTCGAGGTAGGTTTTGGATAAGCCCGTCAGATGGGCAGCAGCGCCAAGCATTACCATATTCGATGTTTTACTGCTTCCTTTTTCGCGGGCTATTGTTTCAGCCTCAATAAGGAGTTTTCGTGGCAGCGAACCTAAGGCTTCCTGGAGCGTTTTCTCATCGGGGTAGTATGCAATGTTTTTATAGGGTGTTACCGCGCTTACCAGCCAACCGTTTTGCGATAGAAAGGGTAAATACCGCAAAGCTTCCAGGGGTTCTACAGACAATATAAGGTCAGCACAGCCCTGCGAAATTAAATCAGAATAAATGATGTCAGACGAAATACGTAAATGCGACTGTACATCACCACCTCTTTGGCTCATTCCGTGCACTTCGGCTTGTTTGATGTGGAGCTTGTTGCTGAGGGCAGCCCTATCAATTACCGCGGCAATGCTTAATATTCCCTGTCCACCTACACCTGCAAGAATTATGTCTATTTTCATCGGAAACTATCATTTTAAGTAACTGAAGACCTATTTTGCTTTCTTTTTCTTTTTCGCCATCGTTTGAATGCACTCGCGCTGGGCAATTATTACCGAAACACCTTCGTATGCAAATTCTTCTTGAAAAAGTTTTACATTGTCGGGGTGGTGTAATTTTAATGGGTTCATCACCCGGATGTGCTTATCGCTTACACCCAAAGCCTTGCAAATGGCAATGTATTTACCTTCTCCGGAAGACTGTTGCCCTCCTGTCATACCCGTAGTAGAATTGTCGGAGATAATTACCGTAATAGGCGATTGATCGTTCACGGCATCAAGCAGTCCGGTCATGCCGGAGTGAGTAAAGGTAGAATCACCTATCACTGCCACTGCCGGTCGAAGTCCTGCATCGGCAGCACCCTTGGCCATGGTAATCGAGGCACCCATGTCCACACAGGTAGAAATTGATTGAAAGGGTGGTAAAGCACCAAGGGTATAGCACCCAATGTCAGAAAACACATGCCTTTCGTATTGCGCAAGGGCTTCATTCAAGGCTTCGTAAACATCTCGATGACTGCATCCCTGACAAAGCATCGGGGGTCGCCCCTTCATGATTTCGGAAGGGGAGAGGGTGGGGGGCAGAGTTACCTGCAAAGCTTTGGCCAGGTAATCGGGATTAAGCTCTCCGGTTCGCGGAAGGGTACCATCGAGCCGACCCAGAATATTTTTTTCGTTATTAAAATACCCTCGCAACAACTCTTCAAACACCGGATAACCTTCTTCTACCACCATTATCGATTCGCATTTCTCAAACATTGTGGTGAGCATCCTTCGTGGTAGGGGGTATTGCCCTATTTTTAATACCGGAAATTGAAGATGATGGCGCACCCTTATTTCCATAACATAGTTAAAGGCAATTCCAAAGGCCACAA
Source organism: Bacteroidales bacterium (assembly GCA_035913795.1). Lineage (GTDB taxonomy): Bacteria > Bacteroidota > Bacteroidia > Bacteroidales > UBA10428 > UBA10428. Next base: position 45,879 of record JAMIIA010000049.1, on the reverse strand, counting down.
TCCCCAATTTAAAATGATCTCCTTCTATCAGGTAATTTAAAGACGAATGGTCAGATATTTCTTCCAGTCCGGGTTGCTTTTCCAACAAATTGCTGTATTGCCTGCGGGCATTGGCAGGTAACAAGATAAACCGGTTATTCTGGTTGTAGGGCGAGAGGGAATTTTGATTGCGGCTCTGGGTGCGGATAACTCCCGAACGACTATGAGAGAGGCGGGTTGTGAGCCGTATCATCACCGGTAACCCGGTTTGTTCCGAAAGGTCGAATGCATAATGAACTGCATTATAGGCTTCCTGCTGGTTCGCTGGTTCGAGCACGGGAATGTAGGCAAAACGACCGTAAAAGCGCGAGTCTTGTTCGTTTTGCGATGAATGCATTCCTGGATCATCCGCCACCACTACTACCATACCACCATGCACTCCTGTGATGGCTGAATTCATAAAGGCATCGGCAGCAACATTCAGGCCCACATGTTTCATGCAAACCATACTGCGCTTTCCTGCGTACGACATTCCCAGGGCCGCCTCATAGGCTGTTTTTTCATTGGCCGACCAACTCGAGCGAATGCCCTTTTGTGAAGCTTCTTTCGAAGCTTGAATGTATTCGGTAATTTCGGTCGAAGGGGTGCCGGGGTAGGCATAGATGCCTGACATACCGGCATCGATTCCGCCTTGTGCAATGGCTTCATCGCCTAAAAGCAAGAGGTTGTCCATTTTATTTGTTTGCATTTCTTTGAAGAAATGTAGCAAATGCCTGCTAAGCTAAACATGATTTTTGCTTTGGCAGAAAGACAACTATGAATCTGATGTCTGATGGCAAGACGATACCCTGAACCAGCGCAATCACTATTAATAAGGAAAACGAATACGGAATTCAACTCCCTCGTCTACAGAAGTATTTACCTCGATGGTTCCCCTCAGGGTATTTTCGACAAGGTTTTTTACTATGCTCAACCCAAGACCAGAATTAAGTGAGCGTTGTGTGGTGAAAAAGGGCTCGAAAATCTTTTGTTTTGTATCGGGCTGCAGACCACGACCATTGTCGCTAACAGAAATCTCAATGGTATCGCCTGGCAGAACCTGGCAACGAATGGCTACCTCGCCTGTTTTACGGCCACTAAACCCATGTTGATAACAATTATAAAGCAATTGGGAAAAAATTTGCGAAAGGGCACCGCTAAAGCACATAAATTCTAACTGATCTTTGCAGTGTATCGCAAACTTTATGTCGACATCTGGAAAGGAAGGTTTGAGTACTTTCAGCAAGTTTTGAATAAAGGCTTTTAGGTTAATCAGTTGCCTCGATTCCTGAAACTGATCGATTGCTATGGCCTTGAAACTATAAATGAGCTCGCGAATTTCTTCAATGTATTTAAGAGCCTTTTTACTCTCGCTGGCAAGCGTGGAAATTTCGCGGGAATATCCGGTATCTTTTTCAGCCAGGCTATAGGTGATTTCGAGTGCCCGCAACGAAGAAGTATGTGCCTGTGTAATGGGTTCGTATATTTCATGTGCCATGCTGGCAACCATTTCGGCAAGGCTTGCATTTTTTTTGGCTGTCATGAGCTGATCCTGAAGGTTGTTGAGTTTATTTAAACTTCCCTCTAAGTCGGTATTTTGTTTTTTTAATTTTTCATAAAGGCTGGCATTTTCTATGGCAGTTCCTATTTGATTACCAATCATCTCGATAAACTCAATGGTTTCAGGAGTAAACCGGTCGCGCGCCTTATGGTTAATCTGAAGGAGGCCGATAATTGTTCCGCGGTTTTTTATCGGAAAAAGCCCTATTGATTCATAACCACAAGTGTTGCAGTAATTTCGAATGGTAAGGCCCTGCTCGCTGGCAGCCAACTGAGGAGTGGTTTCGGTGGAACTGTTGGTAAAGAAACTGCCATTTTCTGTGTAATACGGTTTATGCGGGTCGGCCTTTCCCGTTGCTACCTGACCACAGAGGCATTCGTGTGCTAAAAAATCTGAATTTTTGCTCAGGAGTGAATTTTCTTTCTCAAGAAATGACGGAGGAAAGCCTTCGGAAACGTAATAAGGAAAATCGCCTTCCTCGTTCAACCTGATGCTAATGGCATCGGCCTGGGTAAGGTCTTTAATTTGCGCAATTATTGAGGAGAGTGTGTTGCGCAGGTCTACAAAATTATTGAGCTGTGCACAAATTTGTTTAACAAGCTGTTCGCGTTTTAGCAGTCCTTCAAGGTTCATTCTTTTAAGTGTTTCAGGCAGCACACGAATTGTTTTGTGCATAGAAGAGCCCGGCCGGCAAAAATAGAACCTTTTTAAGCAACGGCAAAACCAGTTTTAATCGTGAGACTTGAATTTTATGAGGCTAAGAAATAATGATGAATGTTTATGGTGACTGAAAGCGGGTGAGCTGGAAAATACCCCGCCTCTTGAGGAGAATAAAATAAAATTCGATATTGATACCCCAGCAGCTTGCTTTGGGGAGCTTGATTGACTAAGCTAGGCAAGCTTTTTATACTCAATGCTTGCACTTTATCGGAGCAAAAGCAGAAAAGTTAAATTTTTTGAGGTCATTGAGTTTCGCAAATCCCTTGATTAACCATTTCTGCGTCTTTGTCGTTGCAGTGTTTTGTTGCGTTGTGTGGTCTTTTCCGAAAAATAGGGTTGCAATTTGCTGCAGGAATAATTCTTGTTCTGTTTTTTGCCTGTTTTGATTTTTTGTTTTTTGGTATTGTCTTCGATATGGCGTTTGTAGCTCCGTGGAGTAGGTTTTTTCGCCTCAAAGTCAAAATTTTCGCCGCTAATACTTGAGCCTGATGCCTGCGGAAAAGTTTGAAATTGCGCTTCGCTGCTAACTGTTCCAAGCCATAACCCGGCAATACATACCAGAATAAAATATTTATTGTTCGACCACATAGTTTTTTAATTTTTAATTGCCTGGGGAATAAGACAATACAAGTATTCTGTAGTTGGCGATTGAAAGGTTTTTAACAGTTTTTGCCAATTAACCTGAATAAAATGCATTGTATATTAAACTTAGTTTGCCATTTTTGAGTTTTACTGAGTGACAACAAAATTTGTTTCAGAACGGAGTGATGATTTCTGTCACTTCTGTTGAACTAAGGATTAAGTTAGATACAATATGCTTTTTAAAAACTACAAAATATAAAGAGAATGAGTAAACGCACTGCTTTTCAAAAGTGTTCTGGACAGCCAACCTTATTGAGGTGCTTGAACGCTTTGCATACTATGGCATTTACATGGGTTTTGGTATCTACCTTCAACAATTGGGTTATCAAAAATCCGACCTGGGGATTATTCAAAGTGTGTTTCTGGGAATCTCCTACCTGGTGCCTCTATTCTCAGGTACTTTTGCCGACAAGTATGGTTTTAAGAAGGTGCTGATTATCTCGTATCTTGCTTACCTTCCGTCTATTCTATTACTTATTGTTACTGAAACATTCTCCGGCATTGCGCTCACCATGCTTTCGATAGGCTTTGCTGCAGGAATTTTCAAACCGCTGATTTCGGCCACAGTGAGGGCAACCACCGATTCGACCAATAAAACACTGGGGTTTGGAATTTTTTATGCCATGGTAAATATTGGTGCTTCTTTTGGCCCCGTGATTATGGGAAAATTGCGTGCCATGTCGTGGGATTATGTTTTTTATACTGCAGCAGCCATCATTTCGCTGATGTTTGTAATCACTTTGTTTTTTTATAAAGAACCGGCACGTGAAATTGAAGGAACTACCCTTAAAAGTAAGTTCATTGATATGGGAGTGGCCCTTTCGGATTATAAATTTTTATTGTTTATTATTTTGCTGGGTGTATTCTTTTGGATGCCTTTTTGGGCCTTTTTCAATACCCTGGCAGTGTATATTAACGATTACCTCGACAACGCCAAGCTTTACTTGTCGGTAAAAGCAGTTGTCGGCGAAAGGGTCGCCAATTTTATCTCGACCCGTAGCGATGGGGTTTGGAAAATCAATGCTGAATCCATTTCACATACCGGATATATCATCATCCTTTTTCAGGTGTTTATCTCTTGGTTTTTTGAAAAAAGAGCCGCTATCTCTTCATTTCTATTAGGATTGGTAATTGCGGCATCTGGATTTGTTTTGCTTGGTTTGTCGGTTAGTTTCAACAATAGCCTGGTATTTCTTGGTATTTTTCTGTTTGCCATAGGCGAAATGATATCATCGCCACGAATTCAGGAATACATCATGTGGATTGCACCCAAGGAAAAGGCAGGTTTGTATATGGGTACAAATTTTCTGGCTGTTTTTATTGGAGCGGTATTAAGTGGTCTTTATACCGGACTGATGGGGCGTTTCGAAGAAGCCAGCCATCCGGAATACATTATGTACACGCTTGCATTGCACACCTTATTAGGCATATTGGCTATCTGGATATTTACCAAAACAATGGGCGAATTTAAAGAGCGGAAAGAATTGGCATGAGCGCATATTAAAGTTTAAGGTTCAAGGCTCCAAGTTTTTTATGCGCATATAATACAAAAGGTTTCTGATCGGAATGTTCGGAAACCTTTTCTTTTTTAGGATTTCTCACCTGCAGATTGAATCAATTGCTGCTGCTGAACCAGTAAAAAGGTTTCAGGTTAAAAAGGCATGGGCAATGGTTAGAATTTTAAAATGCCTCGTTAAAGTTAAAGTAAAATCCCTGGCTTTCGAACCCAAAACCATAATCGATTCTCAGGTTCATGCGGGGTTGCACCTGCAATCTGTATCCAACACCCACACAAGGCAGCCAATCGTTAGAGTTGCCGATATCCTTGCCGATTGTTCCGGTGCCGGTAAATAAAACAATTCCATGAGGACTTAATTCGCCGCTGCTTTTAAGAAACATGTGCCTGTATTCGGCCAGGGCATAAAACATAGAATAATCGCGGTAGCGGCCCCAGGTATATCCGCGTAAATCGAAGGGTGTGCCGGGTTGCGACATCTCGCCATAAGGGATGTCGTTTTGCCCAAAGCGACCCCGCAGCTGGAAAGCAAGAGTTTGTCCATCGCGCTTAATGGTTTGGTATTTTCGGATATCAAAATCATACACCTGATAGTTGTTCTGGCCTCCGATATACGAACCAAAAAAAGTGGCAGACATCTCAACAAAAGTACCTTTCCAGGCATTTATCGGGATATCACGGGTGTCGTACTGAAAAATCATACCCAGACCGCTGTTGAAGGGTTTATCGTTGTATTTTGAATAGAATGGGTCGGTGGCAACTGCATCGCAGGCATTGCTTCCTTTGGTGTAGTTCAGGTTGATAATTCCACCAACAAATAGGTCCTTTTTAAGCTGCCACAAAACTTTCGGGTAGAATTGAAGCCAATTCCGGAGGTATTCGGTAGTAGAGTCACTTTTTTCGGTATTTTGTGCCGATTCGTAACCAACCCCCCAGTAATTGTCAGGCATCGATTTAAAATTGATATCGGCATAAATGCGCAGCTTATCTTCCAGCCAGAAGGTCGTCCATTTAGATTGGAGAAAGTATGCCCCGGTTGCAGAAATACCCAGCATAATCGGGGCCGATGAGCGTTGTATGAGCGAATCGCTTTTGTTTGTTTTGAACGAAGTCATAATTCCACCCGCAAGGGTAAATCCCAGTTCGGGAGTGTAGGCCGGACCGGCCAGTGGGGTAATCATTAACTTTCCCGATTCTATTTTCTCCTGCTTCTTGGCCTGTCTCAGAGCTTTTTTCGAGGGAATGCTGTCGGGTTGCTGGGCAATACTGTTTTGCGACAGACTAATTGTAATTAATAGAACAACTGATAGAGTATAAAATGTTTTATTCCAATTTTTCATAAAAATTATTTTTTGTTTGCATTTCAATTACCCATGGCTTAAGCCATGGGTAATTGAGGTTATTATAATCTGGCTTTAGCCTAATTCTTCCTTGTAATTAACAAATCCATGATTATCCATAAATTCAGTATACTCTTCATTAAATGTTTTAACCTTGTGATGCTCTTCCTGATTTTTTATATAATTCCTTGTATTATCCAGCATCAAATCTGATACAGAAGCCGCAAAGTAGTCATTCTGCCAATTAAACTGCGATTCACAGAGTTTGTGTTTGTTTATCCAGAATGAAGATTCTCCCTTAATCAATTGCACCAGATCTTTTATTGTTTGATTTGCTCCCGATGAGACCAGACAATGGCAATGATCACTGTAACCGCCAATAAAATCGATAAAAATTCCTTTTTCCCTGGCATTTTCTAATATGTGGTTCCAGACTTTATTTCTTAATTTATAGGATGTAAGAAAAGGGTATCGGTTTTTTGTGCTCCAGACGATATGTATGTAGACCTTGATGCAGGGCATTTGTTTTATAAATATGCTTTTTTTGGCTAAAGCCTTATTGAATTTTTATATGCCCTGGCTTTAGCCAGGGGCAATTCACAGGGGCAATTCACAAGGACAATTTATCATGTGCTTTTTTAATTGTCCATGGCTTAAGCCATGGACAATTAAAAAGCCTATTTGTCATGCTATTACAACCCAAACCTGTATTGTAGTCCACCGATAAATTGCTGGCGGCTGCCTAAAAACCCGAATTCGCCTCGTACCATAAAATGCTTGTTTAACTGAAACTGTGTACCTAACAAAAAATTCCACATATCTTTTGGCCGTTTTGTAAGCGAATACTGCACGCTGGCATAATTCTCATCGCTTAGGGTACCATCAATGCTGGTTAAAACCTCACCGGCTTTATCTATGGTGCGGTTTGCTGTTTCGTATTTGGCTTGATTTTTCGGAAGACTTTGCTGAAAATCACTTAGGCTGTTCCACCATTCATCAACATTGGTCTGGGCATCTTCGACCTTTGCAATGCCATCATCCACCTTTCCCTGAATTTCATCCATAGGAAACAAGTCCTTAAGATAAAGCGAGCCGCTGGTTGAGGAGCTTAAATGCAGCCTGAAAGCACCTGCCCAAAAAGTGATATTCATATCTTTTTTCTTGAAATGAAAAGATTTACCCATACGTGGGCCAAATACAAATGCAAAAGCCGGTTTATCAAGAGAGCTGATATCTGTCCAGGTCATATTCATATCGAAGGCCATAAAGCCACCTCCTACACCAATTGTTGGTGTAAGACCAAAACCGGCAGTTGTAGCATCGAAATCTGCTTTTGTAGAAATTGAAGTTACTTCATTCCAAACATTTGAAGTGTCGGGTATCCACACTCCGGCCTCTATTGCAGTAGATGTTTTAGCCTTGCCTATTATACCGTATACATTCAAAAAAGGAAATACCCAAATATCCGGCCTGATTGTTAAACCCTGGGCCGTAGCAACTGAGTTGTCAAACCGTATAATTTCATCTAAATTATACATCGGCCCGTTATTGAAGCCCACCATCAGATTATCAATCACAATATCGGATTCCTGCCACATATAGTTTATTCCAATACCTGCTGAATAGGGAAGTTTATACCCCATGGCGGTAACTTTTGCACCCCAGATTGGTAACAAATACGGGTATTCCGACTTTTTCAAGCTGTCGATTGTGGCCTCGTTTTTTTTGCCTACCTCCTTGTTGCTATAAACCTGGCCGTTGACAAAAGACGCAAGCAATGTTGCGCTTACAAATACAATTATTTTTTTGGTCATAGGTTTTACTATTTAGTTTTTAGATTATACTATTCGTAATAGAAGCCAATGCATGGTCAAGCCTCTTATTATATGTTGAATGATGTGTTTTTGATTTACAAGTTAATTCTTTGCTGATATTTTTATTCAAACATTTAATACAAAGTTTCCAATTTACTGCGCACAGAGGAAAAATACAAATGCATTATTATATTTACAGCATATAAATTTGTAGTTGCATAAGTTTCATCGTATTGATAAGTAATATTTCCTTCCATAGCCATTCGTGGTCCCCACGAAAAGGTTGACCCACCAATAGCCCTTACCCGATTTACTCTATTATAACGTGAGTCCCAGAAAGGCTCAACACTCACGTAAGGTACCCACGAAAAATTATCGAAGGCATATTCTTTTTCAGCTAAAATCCGATAGCGAATCCTATAGGAAAAAACCGGTTCTTCACCTACCCATCGAAAATCCGTCCGTAAACGCATCGAAAGCAGGTAATTTCCAATCAATGGGGTTCGCTTGTGTAATTCTGCAAGCAGCATATCTTCGGTATATTTATCTTCGCTTTCATAAAGGCTCCAGCCTTCCATAAAACCACCGCGTACCATCCAGCCTTTTAGTTGCTGCGACCGGTTATCATCCATAAGTTTGGTGTAAAAAGGAAATCTGGTTTTTCCCCAGGCATAATCGGCCTGCAGGATAATATTGAGGTCGCGGTTTTTGCTCTCGTAGTATTTTGTAACCGGAACAAATGCAGATAGTCGCCAGGACGAGTTGAGCCTGTACCAGATATCGGTCTCGGGCCAAAATTCATAACTTACACTTTGTGACATGGCTGGACTTGAATAAGCAACTCCAATGAGAGCAATAAACAAGACATGAAATATGTTTTTTGGCCCTATCATCCGAAGTTTTAAGTTTCTGCTAATCTATTTAGCCCGATGCGAATACTACTGTTTTTTAACGTTAATTTTCAGTCTTGTGCTGGCTCATCAGCAAGCTTGTTAAACCATGGCTAATGCCAGAAATGAATTCTGTTAATGTACAAAATTTAAAAACATCTCTAAGGTTTACATTCAATTTCCATTTATTGAAAAGTTATGTTGGTTATTGTATGTTGATATCATGAATAAAATAAATATCGAGGGTTAGTTTAAAATTGTCGATTTGAGTAAAATTATTACCGGAGTATACCCCGATTTAAAAATATACCGGTCATTTACTTCCGGAGAAATAAATGACCGATTTTAACATTAACCTAATAAACCCTACTTCATACTTACTAAACAGGTATATTATCAGTACCTGAAAGTAATGCCTGCACCGAGTGTAAAATAACTCTGGTTTTCATCCAAATCTCCGGCTGCAAAACCTGCAGTATATTTTGCAGATAGTTTAAATAAAACACCAGGTGATAATTCGTACATCATTCCCAACTCTGGTTTCAGGGCAAAATGCCAGGCTGTCTCCGAAAACCGGTACATGCCCATATCGAGTAATCGCTCTGAATACATGGTTCCTATGCCCAAGCCTATATAGGGTTGAACTTTATTTTCGGGCGAGAAAAGATAATCAACCGTTACAAAAATCGGGCATTCGTTTTGGTAGCGGTATTGTAAGCCTGAAAGAGATATTGAGTTTACTGAATAGGTGTCATAGCTTTTTTCTTCATAAAACACATTCCAGGCTAGATCGAATCCTACCAAGAAATTTCCGGTGAGCGTATGTTTATATTGAAATGCAGCTCCTCTGAAACTTGGAGCAGAAATAAACTCTCCCAAATCCCCAGTTCCAAAACTCATTTCGTACTGCATGGTTATATAGTTATCCTGACTGAACGAACTGTTTAAACTAAACAGGCAGCCGAATAGTATCGCGACAATTATTTTTTTCATTTTCTGAAGGATTAATAGTTAGACTTATTTTGTTTCCAGGTAAGGAGATTGCTCAAATGCCTGGTCAATGGCATTATTCACACGGCTCACATCGTAAGCGCCTGAAAATAATCCGTTTGCAGCCGCTGTCCATACACTTTGCGGGTCGATATAGTTATCGCCATTTGCAACCAAAGTCATCACAAAAGTGCCTGTTGTATAGGAAGTAACATAGGCGTAATTATATCCCCAGCCACAGTAATAATAGTAATACCAGCACCAATAGTCGTACCAGTAATAGACCGTGGTATTTGTCCAAACGGCAGGGAACAATACCAAATCGGCATTTTCAGGATCATCCACTTTTGTCCAGCCCAAGGCACTCATATTGTCAGCAATTTTTGCCAGGACTTGCGAGTTATAAGGTTCTTTTACAAATTCGGGATCTTCGCCTTCGACTAAATTGCCGGTTATTTTAACAATTTGGTCGGGCATTGCATAATTGCCCTTACTGGCAAAATCGTAATCCGTTTCGTAATTAGTATACACTATATCCATGTCTTCATAATACTCCGCACCACCGGGGTAGCATGATACCATCAGAAAGACGATACCAATAATGCCTAGCACATTTTTTTTCATGTTAATAACAATTTTTAATGGTTTATAATATAGTTTTGATTTTAGTGTGAGTGTATTTGACTATTGTCTTTGAATGGTATTATCTTAAAAATTCTGGGTAATTATGCGCTTATAAAAAGGCTTTCTTTTTTCAATTTATTTCTTGTTTTAAGAAGTCGTTAATAGTGTAAAATATCTGGTTCTTTAATCATTAGTTATCATGAATCTTTTGGAAATATTTTATAAAAATAATTTCATTTTCAATGTTAATCAATACTTATTAGTAAGTATTTAATCAAGTAAAACCCCGAATGACTAAGGACTCATCAGATTTCAGTGTGTCTGGTTCTGCATTTTTTACAAAAGCCATCTTTTGACCGGCTAAAATGAAGAAAGCTGTAGATATAATTTATTGCCATAAAAATAGTTCTCTATTTCAACGAATTGAAATTTTGGGCTAAAGCAAATTATTTTTTTATTTATTACCCCTGGCTTGGTCCTCAGCTAAAGCTACGGCGACACGCGGAAAGCCAGGGGTAATTGAAACTACTCCACTATCAGGCTTTAGCCAAAGATTTTATTATTTAACCAGACAGTTATGAAAAGCAATTTATCAGCCGACATTCGGTTTTTCTGCGAAAAACATAAATCAAAATGATGTGCATTACAAACCCCGGATACACGGACAGCATGGCAAAGCCATGCTGTCCGTGTATCAAAAACTAAATTTATACTTCATTCTCCCTTTTGTGTCAAAAGCAAAAGAAAATATTTTCAGCGGAATAATTAAACATACCATTATTCACCATGGCCCAAGCGCTGCATGCCTTCAATCAGCGGATGCCATCCATAAAGAATAGTAATACGGAAGCCGTCCATTTTCAAATCCTCAGCATCGTTATCGTTTATAGTCGAAAGATACGAAAATGTAAACTGCATATTATCATTTACCTGGTATCCTAATGTTCCCCCCAAGGCAAGATTATTCAGCGAATTGCCCTCCACGCCATCTATAGTTGCCTTTCCACCCGAATACGATATCATATCAATTGATCCCCACATTCTTTCCATAAAGTCGCGCGTTAAATGTGCCTCAAGCTGATACATAGGTTCAGTTTTCATTGTCACACCAACAAAATCGGTGTTATCGGTGAAAAGCCAAATGGCGGGCAGAAACTCAAATGTGGTGCGTTTTCCAGGAATCCACTGGCCTAGTTGCCAAACTACGGGTGCGCCAATTCTGCCATACCATCGGTTTTGCCCGATATTAACAGGACTTGTATTGTCGTAGCTTCCAAGAGGCATAGCCAGACTTCCAATAATATCAACGGAAAATCCGGGTTTATACCGCAGCATATCCGGAATGCTCATGATTGCCTTGGGTCCTATAATATTTATGCCAAATTGTAACATGGGGTCACCAAAACCTCTGGCAGTTGAGCTATAGTCTAACCCGCCAAGCGTGACATCGCCAGCTATTCTGCCCATGGGCACAATGATGGAAACCAGAGCCGAGCGCTTTAATACAGGCAGCATTTTGGCATATCCAACCATGCTCATGCCCGCATTAAATTCAGATCCGGGCATAATAGTATGTGAAGGATCCATCGGGTTAGCATTTCCACCCATCGAATTACCAATTAAAGGGACGGCGTTTGTTCCCATCAGGCCTTTCCAGTAAAACCGGGCGCCATCGCCCTGGGCCATAGTGGAATTGGATGCACAAAGCATGACGATTAATAGTGCTATCGAAAAAATCCCTGTGCGCATGCTGATAAACTTTATAGAGTTTTTCATGATTAGTTGTTCTTTAGTTCTTTTTTATTTCTTTAGGTTCGGCCATCATGTCAGTAGGCGGAATAAATTGTCTGATATTGATAAGTGGAGGATAGCCTTCCTGAACAGGGAACCTTGGCGGTAATTGATCTTCCAGTGCTTCAAAAGGACCGCGATCGGGTATGATCACATTATTTTCCTTCGCATACTTATCCCAAAGTATCAGCATTTCCTTCAGTTTTTCAGGGTTTTGGGCTGCTAAGTCATTTCGTTCGGCAGGGTCTTGAGCGAGGTTAAACAATTCCCAATCCGACTTACCCATTGGCTTAATCTCCCAGCGTATCTTCCATTCGCCTTGCCTTACAGCGCGGTTACCAAAAACTTCCCAGGCGATGTAATCCTGATCTGTTCGTGGAGAAGCAGCTTGCCCATTCAATACAGGAAGCCAAGATTTACCCGCTAATTTGGGTTGCGCTTTGCCGTTAAAATTGTCGGGATAGTTTGCACCGGCTACTTCAAGCAAGGTAGGCATAATGTCGGCCACGAACATGGTGCCGTGGTTGATGCTGCCCTTCGGAAGTTTGTTGATTGGGCCGCTCACTACCAATGCATTCCTTATTCCGCCTTCCGCCATCCAGCCTTTGTACTGACTGAAGGGAGTCATTGAAACCTGCGCCCAGCCTGCACCATAGCCCACGTATGAGTTCGGTTCTCCCCATGCGTTGGGGTGGTTGTTGGACCATTTCGATGCAAAGAAGAGATAATCACGAGTGCCGGGAGTGCCACCTATCATGGCGCCCAGGTCGGTGCCTTCCGCGCCGTTGTCACCAAATACGATAAAAATGGTGTTTTCATACTCGCCGATGTCTTTCAGGTGCTGAATTAACCTTCCAATATGATGATCCATGTTTTCCACTAATCCGGCATAGAGCTCCATCTTCTTCCCAATCACAGCCTTGCTTGCAGGTGCCAGAACATTGTAATCAGGAACGAACCACATCCGCTCGGCGAGTTGGGTATTTTCCGGAATTATCCCGAGCTCTTTTTGCTTCTTCAGTCGTTCCTGTCTGACCATGTCCCAACCTTTGTCATACTCACCCACATGCCGGTTTCTCCAGTCTTTGGGCAGGTGGTATGGATCGTGGGGCGCCTGATGCGCCACATAGGCGAAGAAGGGTTTACCATCTTTTTTGCCCTCATCAATGAAATTTATCAGCTTATCGGTATAAGTCTCCGTGGCATAATAATTTTTAGGCAGTTTGGTCAGGTATTTTCCATCTTCAGTAAACACGGAAGTATGGTTGAGTGCTGTCATATTGGTCATGTCCCAATAGCTTCCCATTCCGTCCAGCAAAGTGAAATCCCTTTCAAAGCCACGGGCAGCCGGAATCTTGTCAGGGGCTTTACCCAGGTGCCACTTACCAACCATGTAGGTGTGGTATCCGGCATCTTTCAACAATTGAGGCAGGGTTACCAGGCTTGTACTCAGATTCCCTTCGTACCCTTCTTTGCCCATCTGGTTGGGGGCGGTCCACTCATCCATGGCACCCAAACCATTGAGGTGCGTATCATGCCCCGATAATAACGTAGCCCTTGTAGGGGAGCAACTGGCATGCGTGTAGTAATTGGTGAAGCGCGTTCCATTCATAGCCAGCGCATCCATGGCAGGTGTTTTAATTTCACTTCCAAACATACCCATATCAGAATAACCCATATCGTCGGCAAGTATGATAACGATATTGGGCCGCTTTCCTTCAGCTTTTTGGGTTGATTGGCTGCAGACAATTTGTCCGCTTAAAAACAGTACGGCCGAAATAAGGAGGTTAATTTTCATTGGTATATAATTTGATTTAAACAGGTATTATATTATTTATTTTAGTCTGTCTTTTGCTTCAATTGAAATTGGTTTTTTTATTCAAAAACGTGCTTGCTTTTTTAATTTGCTTATCGGCACTCATCATTTTGATTTAAACAGTTAGTTTCAAATTGAACCTATTCTCATTTTTTTTTAAAATTATGAATTAAAAATTACGTGTGTAATACTTAATACTAACTATTTTATTGAGTATACAGTAGAGCTCAAACTTATCAATTTCTCTTTGTGGTTCTTTGCAAGACCTTAGCGCTCTTTGCGGTTATTAACGCCTAGTTCGCAGAGGCATACAAGGTGGTTTTTATATTAACCCACTACTTTTAGGAATAATCTTTTACATATCGGTTTTTGATGGCGCAGGAATTGTTACTTCGAGGACTTTCCAGTAAATCCATGCTGATTTAAACAAGCAAATTAGGTAAGCTGATGTTAAATAATCCGGAGTCTGGCTGGTCCCTGACTTTTTTGCCATTTCAGTTTCTAATATAAATCACTAAATTAGGATTACTGTCATTTATTTAAGAAGATTCGACCCCGGCTTCGGTCGCCTGTTTGTAGAGAAATTGCATATCCTATAAATATCTGACCCCGGTTGGGGTCAAACATCGCAGCTTAACTAAGCGAGATTGAAATTAGTATTGACATTTGAAACACCATTTGTCTTTTATTAATGTTTAATTTGTACTTTTTTGAATTCGTGTCAAAACAAATTAGTAAGGATATGATGTAATAAGTTGATATAAAAATGACCAGATTTCTTAACTTCTGGTTTTAAATGACAACCAAATGTATTAACAAAGTCTAATTTTTCGAACATGAAGTATTTGAACAGAATTTTTACTGCTTTCATTCTTCTAATAATAGGTGATTGCACTCACGCTCAGGATTTAGATCCGAGAGCATATGCAAGAGTTCCTGTAAACATGGCTTTTCTGGTAACCGGAATTGGTTATTCGCATGGCGGAATAGTTACCGATCCTGCTATCCCAATTAAGGACCTGAATGCACAAGTAGAGGCTCCATCTCTGGCCGGGGGCTGTACTTTTGGTTTGTTTGGGAAAACTTCCCAGGTTTCTGTTGCCTTGCCGTATGCATGGGCACAAATAACCGGCAGTGTAGGAGGGGCTGCTAAAAGTTTAAATCTTTCCGGGTTAAGCGACATGCGTATCAGGTTCTCGTACCTGTTTATTGGCGCGCCCGCTTCGACACTGGGCGAACTGGCAAAAGCCAAACGCAGTACAATTCTGGGGACAAGTCTTTCTGTAACAGTTCCAACAGGCGAATATAATCCCGATAAACTCATTAATCTGGGTACCCACCGGTGGTCGGTTAAGCCCGAAGTGGCGCTTTCTCAGCCTATTGGCCAGCGATGGCTTTTTGATATGTATTATGGTATCTGGTTTTTTACAAGTAACAACTCATTCTACACCGGTAATTCGGTCCGGAAACAAGATCCCATGGGGTCTGTACAGGCGCATATCAGTTATAATATCTCACCCAGAATGTGGGCAGCCTTTGATATGACCTATTACACAGGAGGAAAATCGACAGTTGACGGAGTTGAACTGGATGACCGGCAGTCGAACTCTCGCGTGGGTGGAACCCTGGTATTGCCTGCAGGAAAGGTGCATTCAGTGAAAATTGCTTTCAGTACGGGAGCCATTATCCGCTATGGGGCTGACTTTACGACCCTGTCGGTCGGATGGCAGACCTCGTTTTTCCAAAAGGCAAAGTAAATGGAAAAATAAAAATTAAAAATCAATTTCGTTTTGTTAAGGATGTCTGACTTCGACTCCGCTCAGTCTGACAGTCACTCTGAGCGGAGTCGAAGAGTGTTATGTAATAAAGTCACTAATATAATTTTACAAACTAAACAACCTTTGAATAAAAAATTTAAACAAAAACAAAATTATCGAAAAACGCCTGATTATTTGATGCACAAATACACTACAATAAACTACTCTCTTTAAGATCAATGATTAAATCGGGAATTGTAGGTTTACCGCTTTTTTTCAGGATATTTCTCCGGTGTGTATTTATTGTAAAGGCACTTAAATGAAGTCTTTCTGCTATTGCTTCACTTTGCATACCTTCTTGTACCAATTTAATGATCTCAAATTCACGTTTGGTAAAAATAGTTCCCATTTTCAATAATTTCTCATCAGGGTACCTGAAACAGGATAAATCGGAACCAACGTAATAATGGTTGTTCTGCTGGAGTTTTTTATACCACCCTACATTGGTATGTACCCGAAGTAAATAAACCGTTTTACGTGGTTTAGCAGAAAACTGCAGGTAACATTGAAAGAGGGTATGTATATAGTTCCCGCTGATGTTTCGGATACGGAAATTGGTTGATATTATGGCATAACCACCTTGTTTATCAAATAATTCCTTTGCCACTTTGAATAGTTTCGCCCTGCCAAGGGTATATCTTTCCCGATCATCGGGATGGGTGGCTTCAAAAAAATGATAGGGGCTAATATCAGCCGGATTAATCCCAAATATGTTTGAGCTTAAATTGCTTGAATAAGCTATCTTCATTTCAAATAAATCACCAAAAATGAAATACTGGTTGTTGCACTTCATCATTTCTTCAAGTTCCAGCAGGAGAGGATGGTTAGCATCAATTCCCTGAAAACCAGTGGGTATAAAGGTCTCAAAAAATTGGAGAAATAGCTTGTAGTCTTTAAGTTTTTGTGGCATAGGCTTTCGAAAAGTCAAGTTTGAATGAAGGTAACAAAAATATTATAAAATACCTATTGGTAACTATATACTGCAATTAAAAATGATGGTAATTTTAATTCTTTTTGTAACTTGATAGGAATTAAATCAAATTTGATACAAATGAGACTCAAAATCCAAATGAAGTGGTTATTGTTAGTTTTTATGGCTGTAATCACTTTTAGTTGCAAACCCCGGGAGCAAAAAACTGAATCTGTGGTGGGGGCTGACGGGCTTGACCGCACCGTATTGCCGGTTAAAGCACCTGAACGACCAACTTATACTGAGTTGGATGTACGCAATGCAACTCCACCGGAACGTTTCGAAGTAAAAGCTCCCGAAGGCGCACCCAACGTTATACTGGTCCTCGTTGACGACCTCGGTTTTGCCGGTACCAGCCAATTTGGAGGCCCGGTAAGCACCCCTTCGTTTGACCGCGTTGCCAGCGAGGGTATTTATTTCAACAACTTCCATACTACGGCTGTATGCTCACCTACGCGCGCAGCCATCAAAAGCGGCCGCAATCACCATGTGAATAACATGGGGTTCATTACAGAAATGGCAACCGGGTTCCCAGGTGGTACCGGAGAAATTCCGCAAAACGTTACTCCCGTTGCCGAGATGCTTCGCCTGAATGGCTACAGCACCGGAGCCTTTGGTAAGTGGCATGAAACAGCTACCTGGGAGACTAGTGTTTCGGGTCCTTTCGACCGTTGGCCTCACCGTCAGGGATTTGATAAATTTTATGGATTTTTCGGTGGAGAAACAAACCAGTGGGCGCCATTTGTTTATGATGGAACACACGTAGTTGAATTGCCCGAAGACCCCAATTATCATTTCATGAACGACATGACCAACCAGGCAGTAGCCTGGATGAAATACCAAAAAGCCCTGACACCGGATAAACCCTTCTTTATGTATTTCGCACCGGGAGCCACCCATGCCCCACATCACGTGCCACAAAAATACATTGAAAAGTGGAAAGGTAAGTTTGATGCCGGTTGGGATGTTATGCGCGAACAGATTCTTGCCCGACAGATTGAAATTGGCATAGTACCGCAAGGCACCAAACTGGCTCCAAAACCCGAAGCAATTCTGGATTGGGAAAAGTTATCGGACGATCAGAAGAAATTATTCACCCGCCAGGCTGAAGTATTTGCCGGATTTTTGGATATGACCGACTATGAAATTGGCCGCCTGATTGATGCAGTTGAAGAAACCGGACAGGCCGACAACACCCTAATCATTTTTGTGTATGGCGATAATGGCACAAGCGCTGAAGGTGGTGCGAATGGTATGTTCAGTGAAATGACCTATTTTAATGGTGTGCAGGAAACTGTTGAAGATATGCTCAAAAAATACGACAAATGGGGCGGCCCCGAAACTTATCCGCACATGGCAGCCGGTTGGGCAGTAATGTTTGATACCCCGTTCCAGTGGACCAAACAAGTTGGCTCTGACCATGGTGGTACAAAAGTAGGTATGGCCATTCGCTGGCCCAAAGGAATCAAAGCCAATGGTGGCTTACGTACCCAATTTAGCCATGTAATTGATATTGCTCCTACAATTCTGGAAGCAGCCGGCTTACCAGAACCAAAAATGGTAAATGGTGTGGTACAACGCCCGATGGACGGGAAAAGCCTTGTTTATTCGTTTAAAGATGCCAGTGCCAAAGAAACACACACAACACAATATTTTGAAATTGCCGGTAACCGTGCCATCTATCATGATGGCTGGTATGCACGCACCATCCACAGGGCGCCCTGGGAACGTGAATCAAGAAGGCCTTTGGCGGAAGATATATGGGAACTCTATTACACGCCCGATGATTTCAGTCTGGTAAATAACCTTGCCGATCAAAATCCGGAAAAACTGAAAGAGTTGCAGGAATTGTTTATGAAAGAGGCCGAGAAGAACCATGCATTGCCCATAGATGACCGTTTATTTGAACGAATGATTGCTGCCAATGTAGCCCGACCGGATATTATGGGTACCCGAACAACATTGACTTTGGCTGAAGGTATGATGGGTATGTCCGAAAATGTTTTTATCAATATTAAAAACAGGCCAATTACTCTTACTGCCGAGGTAGAAATACCTGAAGGTAAAACCGCACATGGAATTCTTATCGCTCAAGGCGGACGCTTTGGTGGATGGGCATTTTATGTGAAAGACGGGATATTGGCATACGACTATAACTTCCTGGGAATGGAGCGATATACTGTGGCTGCTAACCAAAAACTTACGCCAGGTAAACATACCGTGAAATTTGATTTTGCCTACGATGGTGGAGGCCCGGGTAAAGGTGGAATGGGTACCGTTTATATTGATGAAAAGAAAGTGGGTGAAGGAAGAATAGAACGCACCCAGTCAGGTATTTTCTCTGCCGATGAAACTGCCGATGTGGGCATTGACCTTGCTACACCAGTAGTAGAAAGAATTGGTGCAGAAGCCAAATCGAAATTTAACGGAAGCATACCTAAATTGGTGGTGGAAATAAGGTAAGTAAAAACGTGATTTACAAACAATATAATATAAACCAATTGAAGAAAATACTCTGGATATCGTTTTGCACCCTTTGTCTGACTTCTTCAATGATGGCGAAGAATGCACAGGATTCGTTACAAGTGCCAGAAACGGAAGCTGCAAAAGCTAATGCCGGTGAAGTTGCCAAGAAGTTGGCAAACCCTATTGCCAACCTTATCAGTATGCCCTTGCAAAATAATACCGATGTTGGGATTGGCGAATATAATGGCTACAAAAATACCCTGAATGTTCAGCCGGTAATTCCAATTACGCTTTCTAAAAAACTCAACCTTATTACCAGGTATATTTTCCCGATTGTTTCCCAGCAAAATGTCACAGGAGAAGGAACCAGCCAGTCCGGCCTGGGCGATGCTACCATAAGCGCATTTTTTTCGCCTACCGAGTCAAAGAATGGTTTTACTTGGGGAGCGGGTCCGGTGTTTTTAGTACCCACAGCTGCCAATGAATTTTTAGGAGGCAAAAAGTTCGGAATCGGACCCTCGGCCTTAGGATTGTTACAAACGCATGGTATGACAATAGGTGCATTGGTGAGCCAAACATGGTCGGTGGCCGGTGATGAAGACCGGAGTGATGTGAACTTTCTTTTCGTGCAACCTTTTTTTGCCTACAACTGGAAAAGTGGCGCCGGCCTTGGAATAGGGAGTGAAATAACCCAGAACTGGGAGAAAGGTAGTACCACTGCCTATATTATTCCTATGGTTAATGGAGTAACAAAGTTAGGAAAGCAAGTAGTTCAACTTCTAATTGGTCCCCGCATCCAGGTTGCATCACCTGATGGTAATGGAGCTGATTTTGGCATAAGGGCTGCAATTACTTTTGTTTTTCCTAAATAAGATGAATAATTTAAAACTAATGCTCTGTGAAAACAAACCATGACGATCAACTAGCTTGCCCCGATTTACAAAAATCCGTGGGACAAAGGAGCAAGACTTCGCTCCGACAGTTTCTCCTGTTCTCATGCGCTGTCGCTGTCGTTGCCGCTGTCTCGGCCTTTGCCGCAGACCGCCTGTTCGAATCTGCCGCAGTCGCTGATAACGGAGGAAAAAGAATCATAAACAAGAAACCCAACATTCTGATGATCGTGACCGATCAGCAATATGCCCACCAGCCCATGCCGGCGGAATTTGCTTTGCCCGCCATGGACCGCATTCGCGCCCGGGGCGTCACGTTCAACAACCACTACGCCACCACCACGGTTTGCACACCGTCCCGTTCGGTAATCTACACCGGGCAGCATACGTCGCATACCCGCATGTTCGACAACACCAATTACGCCTGGATCGACGACATGAAGGCCGATCCGGAAAACTTGCCCACCATCGGCCATATGCTGCGCGATCTGGGATACTACACCGTTCTCAAAGGGAAGTGGCACCTCTCGGAGATTCCATCTAAGGGTTCCTCTAAGGCTATGGAGCCCTTCGGCTTCTCCGAATACCAGGATTCGGGCGATCAGCACGGCGGGCCCCAGGAAGGATTCAAAAAGGATCCGCTGACCGCGGATGCGGCCGTCGACTGGCTGCTGAAACGCGCTCCCGAAGTCGCCGCCGAAAAGCCGTGGTTCATGAGTGTGAACTTCATCAATCCGCACGATGTGATGTTCTATGATACCGACGGAGCGGATACCGTACAGGCCAGGAGCATGTTCCCGATCTTTTCCGCGCCGGATATACCGCTCTACCGCCAGAAATGGCAGACGACCTTGCCGGCCTCTTTCTTCGACGACCTGATGGGGCAGCCGAATGCAGTCCGCAGCTACGCTCACCTGAGCGACATTTACTATGGCCCAATCCCTCAGGAGCGCCTGGACATGTGGCACAACCATATCAACTACTACCTCAACTGCCATCTCGACGTGGATCGGCACATCGGAGCGGTGCTGGATGCGTTGGAAGCCAGCGGTCAGGCGGATAACACGATTATCATCTTCACTTCGGATCACGGCGAGCAAGGCGGCGCCCATCAACTGCGCCAGAAGGGCAGTGTGGCGTTTCAGGAGTCCGTCAACGTGCCGCTGGTGATCGTCGATCCGCACCACCCCGGCGGAAACCGGACGAATGCAGTGGGGTCGCATCTCGATCTGGTGCCCACGATTCTGGCGTTTGCCGGTCTTCCGGAGGCTGAACAGCGGAAGCACTACCCATTTCTGAAAGGCCATGACCTCTCGGGTGTGGTGAGCGATCCCGCTTCTGACGGACCCCGCGGCAGCAGCGATAAACCAGGTAAGGGGAGCCTGATGACATACGATATGATCTCCACCATCGATGGGGAATGGTTTAGCCGCAACGCCGTCAAGGTGTTCGACCACGCCGCCCACGAGGCCGGCCAGGAATTCCATCGCGGCATGGACTCGTTCATGGGCATGCTGGATGAGATTGGCGTTCCGAACCTTGATAAGCGGGAGGTATTCCGCTGTGTTTTTGATGGTCGATATAAACTGGTTCGTTACTTCGGGCTGGGTCACTACAATTTGCCGGCATCAGTGCAGCAACTTCTGGCCGACAACGACGTCGCCCTCTACGATCTGCAGTCGGATCCCGAGGAAATGGACAACCTGGCCAATCCGGCCAATCCCAAGTACGACGAAAAATTGCTGGCGGCCATGAACCAGAAACTCAATGTGCTGATCACCGAGGAGATCGGGGAAGACAAAGCCTTGTTCACCCCGCCGAAAAAAGATTAACAGAATGTAGAAATAGGGTAACCCCGAACCTTTGGGGTATCCTCAACAGTAAAAAGCAAATAATTTAGACTTTTTTTAAAAAAAAATGATATGAATACAAACCATGATGATCAACAAGCCAGCCCCGATATACAAAAATCCGAGGGATTAAGGAGCGAGACCTCGCGCCGGAAGTTTCTCAAGTTCACAGCCGCTGTCTCGGCCGTTGCCGCAGGTGGCCTCTTCCATTCTGCCAGAGCCGTTGCTGCAGTCCCTGACGACGACCCGTACATAGCGGGAGCCGGGAAAAGGCCCTCCTGGGCACCCACGAAGTATTTGATTGATTGCCACTGCCACCTCGGCTCCGGGCCGACTGTCGCAGAACTGGCGCCGACCATTCACACTGCCGCAGACTGGGGAGCGCTTCGCACCAAACAGCCGGAAAAGTTTGCCAAAGCCGTGAGCGAAGATGCCGTGGATGATTCCGCGATTCTGCTGGGGGCTATGGACAAGTATGGCGTCTCGCACGCTATCATTCAAACCGCGCCCGGCAAAGGCACCAACAACCAGATGGTGCTCGACGCCGCCAGGAATAGCAAGGGGCGATTCTTCCCAATCTACCGGCCCGAAGCCGTGTCGAATGCAGCTGCAAGGGGGACGCTGGGAGTGGACTATGGTGGCGAGGTGAGCAAGGTGGTACGCCAAATCGCCGATGAACTGCAGAGCCCTGCTATGAGCGCCACGCGTGGCGTGGGTGAGGTCGTGCCGATTACCACTGAAATTCATCCGGCTAAAATCACCCGCGACATGGCACCAATCATGGAAGTGCTTAAGGCCCGGGGCGACCTGCCCATCATGTTCCCGACTGGTTACACGGGCTGGAAAGGCGTGCACTACTACGTCTTTGCTCCTATCTGGGTGGACGAGGTGGCAGCGACTTTCCCTACGGTGCCCATCGTCCTCACGAAGATGGGGCGGAGCATCCGCGCATCCTTCGATGCCTGCCTGTCAGTGGCGATGCGCAACGCCAACGTCTACTTCGATATGACCGACACCTCTGCAGAGCACCTGCGCGAGGCGATCTCCATTATCGGCGCGCAACGGATTATGTACGGCAGCGATCTCAGCGCCATCTCGTCAAATCATTCGACAATGGACAATCTCAGAACTGCCATCGAGACCCGGCTTTCAGCAGATGAGCGTGAGCAAATCGCCTGGAAGACAGCAAATCAGATTTACAAACTCGGTTTGGAGGGCTGATTTGTTGACGCGCACCCCAAAGTACCCAGTTTTATGAGGTAATGCGCGTTCAAAATTAACCAGGTTGATTTACATTCCTTGCTCATTTTTTGAGCGGAACAGCAAGAGGATGTTTAATAGCAAAATACCAATATTAGTGGTAGTAGTGATATAATCGTTTTATACTTAAATAACTATGAATAGAAAAAAGTTAATTAAAATCATTGGCGGAATGGTGCTTTCCCTAATGCTCTTTGCCATTTCGCAAAATGGATTTGCACAAGACACACCGGTGCCGGTGACAAAGCAAATGCCCGATTCGTCGAAAATGACCTATAACCAGATTTCTAAAACCGCGGGCTTGTATGTTTACCCTGCCAAAGGACAAAGCCAGCAACAGCAGAAGAAAGACGAGTACGAATGTTACGTTTGGGCAATTGAACAGTCGGGGATCGACCCCTTGAACACGCCTAAAGTAGAAGCACCCGCTCCACAAACCGGTCCAACCGGAGGTGCTGTAGTAGGTGCTGCAAAAGGAGCAGCAGCTGGCGCTGCCATTGGAGCCATTGCAGGCGATGCCGGTAAAGGTGCCGCTATCGGGGCGGTTGCAGGCGGACTGGCTGGCAGGCGCCAGGGTCAGATGGCCCAGCAACAGGCCAATCAGCAAGCTCAGGCACAGGCATCTGCTCAGGAAGCCCAGATGAAAGAAAGTTTTCAAAAAGCATTCTCGGTATGTCTCGAGGGTAAAGGATATACAATTAAGTAAATGAAAACCATTAATCAGAAATTTACGACAATGAAAAATTATATTTTGCTCGCAGCAATGGCTATTGGTCTTTTTGCCTGTTCATCAAATACAGAAAAAAAACAGGCTGATAATGTGACATTAATTAAGAACTATGTAAAAGCTGTTGAAAACCTTGATTTTGATGCAATGAACGATTACCTGGCTGATAATTACATGGGTTTGGGGCCTTCGTTTGGCGATACAATCTATAAGGCACAGGCAGTAGCAAACTGGAAGAGCCATGTGGAAGAACTGTACGAAAAAATATATTATACCAGATCCCAGTTTGCACTTGTTACAATCGCTGAGGGAGACGTAAAAGGAGAATGGGTGGCAAACTGGGCCGAGTTGAACATTGAGTATAAAAGTGGCGGCAAAGTTACCATCTGGGCCAATACAAATTACCTGATCGAAAACGGTAAAATTGTCCGGAGCCTTACCTTGTACAACGAAGGAGATGCGCTCAGGCAATTGGGATATGTAATAGTGCCTGCAAATGAATAGACTGAGAAAGATGACTTTATGTAATACTATTTTGTGTTTTGCGTAATTTGTGCCTTGAGAACAGCAAACTAAACCTTTATTTAACTAAAAGTCATTGGAACACAAATTGCCGTTTCCGCCTGAATTATTGGCTGCAAAGCCAAATCAGATTTCGAAGGAAGCATACTGAAATAACGATTTAAGTGAAGTTATAAAAATTAACCTGATTAATTCACCAACATTAAATTTTGCAATGTTTATGGGTTATTTAGGTTAACCCCGATGTAGAATAATTTGGCATTTCAGCCTGCTGAAATCCTTACTTATTCTTTATCGTCAGAATAATTCATATATTTTTATGAATTATTCGGGTTAAAAACCGGCCTTATGAAAGGTGCGGTTTTATTTTTATCATTGTGTTTTATTATAAAGTAATTTTATATGGGCAACTTACTATTGCACTTGCATCCGCCAAGAGTCAACAAAGATTCTATACGGTTTAACCGCACTTTTGGATTAGGCGGAATGGCTGCATTGCTTATAGTTGTTCAGATAATTACCGGCGTATTGCTGCGATTTTATTATAAGCCTACCCCGGCTGAGGCATACGATTCCATTGTATTTCTGATTGATTTTGTGATGTTCGGTGCTTTTATCCGAAACATCCACTATTGGAGTGGGGTATTTATCTTGCTCATTGCATTTCTTCATTTTCTAAGGGTTTTCCTCACCGGTGCATACAGAGACAAACGTAAGATCAACTGGTTAATCGGACTGGTGCTGCTTTTACTGGTTGTATTTTCTAATTTTACTGGATATTTGCTGCCGTGGGATCAGCTTGCCTATTGGGCAATTACCGTAAGCACCAGCATTATAAGCTATTTGCCGCTTATGGGCGATGGCCTCCGGAAATTAATTATCGGTGGCAACGAGTTGAATGCCGATACCTTGCAAACATTTTTTACCTTCCACACTGCCTTAATACCTTTCTTACTTTTAATGCTGGTTATTTATCATTTTTGGCGGGTGCGTAAAGCAGGCGGTGTAATGGTTCCTCAAAACAACGCTAAACCCGAGATGGTGCCAGTAATGCCCAACCTGGTTTATAAAGAATTTATAGTTGCACTGGTTTTAATCGCAGTTTTATTTTTATTTAGTGCCCTGTTTCAGGCTCCATTGCTCGAAAAGGCTAACCCTGCTTTCAGCATGAACCCGACCAAAGCACCCTGGTACTTTGCAGGTGTGCAGGAATTACTGATGCATTTCCATCCGTTTTTTGGTGCTTTTATTATCCCCATGAGTGTAGCCGTTTTTTTTGCATGGATACCTTACCTTCAATACGATGAAGCACCCAATGGTGAATGGTTTATTTCGAAACAAGGTTTGCAGTCAGCCAAGATAACCGCTTCGTTTGCAGTAATGGTAACCCTGTCGGGTATTTTGTTCAACGAATATATATTGAAATTTGAGATTCTCTTATCGGGGATACCGCCGGTAATCAGCAACGGAATAATACCCCTTCTGATATTGCTGATATTTATGTTGGTCTTTTATCATTATATCTTAAAACCTAAAAAACTTAAGAAGGAAGAATTGGTGCAGGCCCTTTTTGTATTTATTGTTACGGCATTTATTGTGCTAACAATTATTGGTATCTTCTTTAGGGGAAAGGATATGGAACTTGTGCTACCATGGAAATTTTAAAATAAAAAGAACAATTATTGGCTGAAGACATGAAACTAAAAAGCATAAAAATATCAATGAATTAATGACTGCAAAACCTTGTTGTTGCTCTGTTAAGGGTGAAAAATTTTGAAAAGCTATTTTATTTGAATGAAAAAAGATCAGAATATAAACCTTCCGCAACCTGAAAAAGGAATATCGGAGAGCCTCAATCGCCGCGATTTTTTCAAGCTTGCATGGAAAGCGCTCGGCATATTAGCCGCCCTCGAATTGCTTGGCGTTATTACGGGTTTTATTTTCTCCGGTAAAAACAAGAACACCATATCATCCAAACATCTTATCGAAGCAGGTCCTGTTGATGCTTTTGCGATAAACAAGGTAAGCGCTTTTATGGGCGGAAGGTTTTACCTGGCCCGTCAGAAAGACGGAGGTTTTATAGCCTTATCGCTGCGGTGCACACATCTGGGATGCTCGGTTACATGGGAAGAAGATAAGCAACGGTTTATTTGTCCTTGTCATTCTTCTGCATTCGATATTCGTGGCGAGGTATTGAACCCGCCCGCAGCCAGAGCCCTTGATTATTATCCGGTAATCATCGAAAATGGTCTGGTAAAAGTAGATGTCGGAACCCTGAAGGAGCGCAATACATTCCGGAAAGATCAACTTGAATACGCATGAAAGAAATGGATGAAAAAGTCTGGCAATATACCGGCCTTGTAGCTGCAACCATAATTGTAATTTCCATTCCGCTAGCGCTTATTCTGAGCCCAAATACCCGTAATGTAGCAAAACCGGAGGCTATGTTTACCGGCGGAAATTCCTGCATCGAATGCCATCAGAAAGAATACCGGCTCTGGAAAGGTTCTGACCACGATAAAGCTATGGATGTAGCAACAGACTCGTCGGTACTTGGCGACTTTAATAATGCCGAGTTTACTTTTAATGGTAAGACTTCGAAATTCTATAAGCGCGATAATAAATTCTTTGTTTATACCGAAGGTATTGGAGGCGAAATGCAGGAATTTGAGGTGTCACATACCTTTGGAGTGCATCCATTGCAACAATACCTGATACCCTTCGAAAACGGTAAATATCAATGCCTGCCCATAGCATGGAACACACTTAAAAAAGAATGGTTTCATATGGCAGCAATGGTCTATAACCCCGAAGACCTAAAACCCGACAATTGGCTCTATTGGACTAACCAGGCACAAAACTGGAATAGCATGTGTGCCGAGTGTCATTCCACCAACCTGCAAAAGAATTACGATATTCAAACGAAAACTTATCATACAACCTGGGTTGACATCAACGTAAATTGTGAGGCTTGCCATGGGCCCGGATCCAAACATATTGAATGGGCGCAGTTGCCCGAGCCTGCCAGGCTGCAGGATATTAATGCCGCACTATTGATCAAAACAAGCAAAATACCTTCGCGACAGTATGTGGAGTCGTGTGCTCCATGCCATTCGCGCCGCAGTTCATTGGGACCCTTGGATCATACTCACCAGGATTTCTTAAGTTATGCTATTCCTCAATTACCAACCATTCCCTATTATCATATTGACGGGCAATTTCTGGAAGAAGATTATGAGTACGCTTCCTTTACCCAAAGTAAAATGTACATGCACGATGTACGCTGCGGCGATTGCCATGATCCACACAGCCTGCGGCCGAAATTCGAAGGCAATGCCTTGTGTACCCAATGTCATCGAGCCGATGAGTACGATACTTATAATCATCATTTCCATAAGTACAAAGGAGATAATGGTCAGGCATTTATCAATAAAAATGGACAGAAAGTAGAAGTTGGTGCGGGCGCTCTTTGCAGGGATTGCCATATGCCGGGTAAATATTTTATGGGTATTGACATGCGGTTCGACCACAGCATGCGCATACCCCGGCCAGACCTTTCGGTTAAACTGGGTACACCCAATGCCTGTACCAACTGCCATGATACGAAAACAAACCAATGGGCCCTGGAATCTGCCAACAAGTGGTATGGCGAAAACAAGAAAGTGCATTATGGCTCGCTGCTGGCTGAGGCTAATTGGGGAAAGATAGGTGCCGATTCAGGCCTGCTGCGAATGATAAATAATAATCTTTATCCCGAGATTATCAGGGCTACTGCAATAGGATATCTGTCAACCTACGAGAGTGAACAAGCGAAAAATGCTTTACGAAAAGCCTTAAACGATCCTGATCCTTTGTTGCGGTTTACTGCTGTAGAAAACTATTTAGCATCAGACTCAGCAGAACTTTTCCGCGCACTGGTTCCCTTGCTTAACGACCCTGTGAAATCGGTGCGCACTGCAGCTGCAAACAGACTTTTAACTTATAGGAAGAGTTTTTTTAACGAAACCCAATATAGCTTTTTTCAGCAAGCGGTCGACGAATACCGCATATCTCAGGAATATGTGGCTGACTTTCCGATGGGAAGGCATAACCTCGGTAACTACTATCTAAAAATGAACGATGTGGATAAAGCCGTTGAAAACTATCGTGAGGCTATTACGATCGACAACTTGTTTTATCCTGCAAAAATTAACCTGGCAATCATTTACTACCAGCAAGGGAAAACTGAAGCGGCCTCTTCCCTATTTCAGGATATTATCAGCAAGCATCCTGAAATTATCGATGGTTATTACTACCTGGCCTTGCTTTATAGCGAACAGAAAAAATACGCCCAGGCTATTGCACTTCTCGAAACAGCTTCTACACATGCGCAAAGTAATGCACGTATCTTCTACAACTTGGGTTTGCTTTATCAAACGACCAACCAGAATGAAAAGAGTGAAACTACATTCATAAAAGGATTAAAGCAGCATCCCTGTAATTACGATCTGTTGTATGCACTTTTTGTTTTTCATCTGAATAAGAATGACCGCACAAAAGCTAGGCAATACCTCGAGCAGTTGAAAATCTGTTACCCCAACGAAAAGCAAGTTCAGGATATGTACAATCAATTTAAACGGCAGGACTGAAAATAGGCTGCAAATAGCTATTGCCTGAGAACTTCAGAAAAAACCAGCAAAATTTTCAGTCCCGCTTATTTTTTTCGAGTTGCAGGTATAGCAAAGTACTAACTAAGTATTGGTTATTAGGCTAATTAAAAGCCTAATTGCAAGCCTAACGAAAATACTCTGGCACGTGGATATTCGTAATAATCTATACCATCGGTTACTTCCGGATCTATTCCCGAATAGCTGGTTATGGTAAATGCGTTCTGGAGGGTGGCGTTGATTTTGAGTGCACCCATTCCATTAACCAGACTCTGAAAAACATATGCCACACCGATGTAATCCATCCGGAAGAAAGTAGCATTTTCGACATAATAGTCGGACCTTATTTGTGCAGTATTAAAATTCGATTCCTCCACATTTGAGGTAACATTAGAATAATAAAGCGCCTGATAATAGCTTATGCTATTTTTATTGTTATAAACCGATTGGCCTGCATGCAACCTGCCCGAAAAATAAAACTCCCAATCGTTGTATTTAAACTCCGACGAAAGGCCCATAATTATCTTTGGTGTGATCTGGCTAAAGACCCGAAAATCATCATAATCGATGGTGCCATCTGGCATTAAATCGGCATATAGACCTTCCATCGGCTGCCCGTTGGCATCATATACCTGTTGTAGAGCAAAAAAAGCATAAGGTGCCTGTTCCTCTTGTAAAATTTGTATAGTACTGATTGTTGTACCTCCAATTTTCCCAACAAGTGTGCCAATAAACTGAGGGTTGGATTGATTAGTAAGCTTTTCAATTTTGGAAGTACTGTAAGAGAAATGGGTGCTGATATTCCAATGAATTTTATTACTTGAAAGTACGAGAGAAGAGAAATATAATTCTGCTCCGCGACTGATAACCTCTCCTATGTTTACGGTTATAGTATTACTAAAAGATGACCCACTGGGTACGATTATTGTTTGATGCAATTCCGTATTATTTTTGTCGATATATTGCACGTAACCCTTTATTTTATTCCCAAACAGGCTGTAAACAACCCCTACATCATAGTAACGTTGTTTTTCTTCGTTTAACTGGGTCGAAGGGCTGTTTGCATCGCCTTCAGCTACTGGCACTTTAAGACTGGTGCGCAGGGTTAGGTTATTTATCCATGGCTGGGAAGTCAGAAACTTTTCTTCGGATAATTTCCAGGCCAAACCACCGCCCCATGAGCTTATTATATTCTCATTTTCCGAATAAACAGCATTCTTTTCGTTTCTAAAATAAAGGTTTATAAAATATTTGTTATGCACACCGTAATCAAAACTCGTTATACCAAAATTAAGTTCCGATGTGAAAGAGTTTTTCTTGTAAGACGAACCAAATGACGAATATCTTTCTTCTTCAGTGGTAGTTTCGTAATCGTATAAATACTGTGTAAAAGCAATTTTTATGTAATTCTTATTTGCAGGGTTGACATGCATGTATCCCACCGAAGTTGTCAATAGCTTATTCAAGCTATTTTGTTTAGTAATCTCTTTGGTATATAAATAATGGGCTGCAGTATCAGCATTGAATTCATACTTTTTATCAGTTTTCTGGCGGCTGTAATTCATTCCGATGTGTAAATCGGGTAGAAAATGGAGACGATAATCGATACCAATCAATGTATTGTATTGCTTGTTGTTATCAGTAGAATTAGTTTGATTTAATAAATCAGTTGGAGGCACCACATAGTTAAAAAAATTCATTGCATTATATTCATCGGCGGTATAGGTGGGATTCATTTGGCAGGCACTCCGAAAAGTATTCTCATTTGCCAAATTGTTTTTAATATCATTGTAGTCGAAGTTGAAATTTAGCGCGAGGTGATTGTCGAAATAATCAGGTGTAAGCGCCAGGCTGGTAGTGGTGCGATCGAGTTTAGAAGTTTTAATTATTCCCTCGTGAATGGTTTTTCCTGCCGATACACGAACAGGAAGATTCAGATAGGGTATCGTTCCTCCTAAACCGAGGTGATGGTCTTGACTTATTGCTTGCTGGAATATCTCGTTCTGCCAATCGGTATCTGAATTGCCTATATTATAGGTTGAATCAAGGTGCTCGCTAACAATGCGGCGGTATTCCGATGCTGTTAAGACATCAACCTTTTCGGGCATGAAAGAGAGTGCCAATGTTCCATTGTATTGCGCGCTTATTTTATCGCTACCTTTTTTCGTTTGAATAATTAAAGCCGAATTCGATGCTTTGTCGTTGTAATAACCCAGAGCTCCGGCATTTTTATAGAAGGTTATACTTTCTATTTCATGGGGATGCAGCCATACGGTTGTATTATAGACAGGAATGCCATTGACTACCACAACAGGCGATTCGGCATTAGAAAAAGTATTTAAACTATTGGTGGTTATCGAAAAACTACTTCCGGGCGTTCCACTATTCGAAACTATTGTTACGCCAGGGATTTTACCAGCAATTAGCTCATAGGGCGAAACAATGTAACCTTCGTTAAAATTAGATTCGTCAATGATTAAAGTCGAATATACATTCGTAATTTCAGCTACCGAATTAAGGCTGTCGTTTTTGATTATATTTAGTTGTGCCCAAATTGTAATTTCTGGAATAACTGTTACGAATAAAGCACTTATGCAGTATTTTGTAAATTTAAATTTCATGGCGGAATTATTGAGTTAAATGATTAGGGTAATAGTTTAGGGTATTCTTTTTTTTGTCAATGAGAATCTCAATTGTAAATCTTTCGCTCAAAGTTATTTTACGTTTGTTGATTTTTTAAAGGGTTGGGAATATATGAAAATTTTAAGGATTCTTTTAATGAATTCATTAAATTTAAGGGAACTGTGTTTTTAATAAACAATTCGAACGCATTGAATTCAATCAATAACTGGCAATTAACTTTATTTGTAACCTTTTTAAAATTTTAGATATACTCTTAGTAAGGCATGCCAATTTTGGTGTTTTATCTCGTATTAGCGAGCTTGCAGCAGTCTTTTAATCCGCAAAGAATTAAAAAGGGATTGCAGACATTTTATTGCTTGCGCACAAAGATGCAATTACTTAATATCCATTACTTACCTTATTCTTAAACCATGCATAACAATTCAATTCTTCAAGCCGCAGCAATGTTTTTTCTTCCCTTTCTGGTTGTAATAATATCCATACTTATTGGCAGGCATTGGGGTAAAATTGCTATTATGAAATCAGACGGAATTGCAACACAGCAGATTGGAAGTGTAGTAGGCGCTATATTTGCGCTTTTAGCCTTTTTAATGGCGTTTACCTTTCAAATTGCGGCCAATCGGTTCGATTCACGCAAAGATCTTTTACTAGAAGAGGTTACAACTATTCGAACCACCTACCTGCGTGCCGGACTAGTGCCTGAGCCTATATGTTCCGACAGCAAAAAACTGCTGGTAGAGTATGTCGATTTGCGTATTGAATTGAGCTATGATCGCACAAAACTTGCGGGCATGATGAGCAGTTCGCAGAATATACTCGACAGCTTATGGAGCTTTGCATTGAAACTTGCAGCCGAAGATCGAAGCTCGGAAGCATATGCCCTCTATACTACCTCGGTAAATGAGCTGGTTGATAATTACAATCAACGCATTACAATGACCTTTGAGTACCGCATACCTCCGGTAGTGATGTGGATACTGTTTTTTATTACATGCTTTGCCATGCTTACGCTTGGATATCAGCTGGGAGTTTCGGGAAAGGGAGGCTTTAAGGTGAATATTCTTCTTGCCATTGTTTTTGCCCTGGTCATGTTTTTAATATTGGCGCTTGACCATCCGGAAACAGGAATCGCTAAAATCGATCAAAAACCTATGGAGACCTTGCAAAAGCAATTGCAGGTATTGCAGACTGCTCAATAATAGAAACGATTTTTACTTCTTATTATTGAATAAAAAAGGCCAACGAAAGTTGGCCTTTTGTCGGGGTAGCAGGATTCGAACCTACGACCCTCACGCCCTAGGCGTGATGTGCTACCGGACTGCGCTATACTCATAAAATCTTTTGCTGATAACCATAGAGTTTGACTTTTCGAACCAGGCACTGATCCTTCAGTTTCCTGCAAATAAAAAAAAGGCCAATTTTCGTTGGCCTTTTGTCGGGGTAGCAGGATTCGAACCTACGACCCTCTGCTCCCAAAGCAGATGCGCTACCGGACTGCGCTATACCCCGAAATAATGTTTCCGATATTTTTAGGTTCAAATCCCTGGGGATTTAGATTACGACCCTCACGCTCTAGGCCTGATGCGCTATCGGACTGCGCTATATCCTGAATTATATTTCGAACAGGACAATTATTAAATCGAGGGGCAAATGTAGAAAAAATAGTTGTGTTAGCAAGTCGAATACAAAAAGTTTTTCGATTTATACAAATTCTCAGCTTAAGAAGCATCTTTCCTAAGTATTTTGGAGGATTCTACACGATAAAATTCGATTAAGTACGCTGCAGTTTCAACTTTTTATGCATTTTACAAACCCGATTGTTGTAGTACAATTGCAATCAATTCTATGAAAAATTAGCCCTTGTAGTTTGAAATAAACCATTTCGTTGTGTATATTCATAATTTTTATACAAGCTGCACGTTAAACAAATAACCACTACACTAAAAATTCTCAACCATGAAACAGATTTTCTCTTCCTTGTATATCCTTTTTTTAAGTGCATCTTTTTCTATTCAGGTTTTGGCAAATCAAGGCGAACCCGCAATGTACGATACTGCCAGCATTCGCTCGCAACTTAACTTTATGGTAAGCAAAGCTTATACCCACGAGGAATATAAGATTATTAAAACTGTTGTTTTAAATAAGTTTAAATTGAACTTGCTCGATTCGCTGGATAGGTATGAGAATACCATACTTGCCTTGAAGACAGAAGCTGGTAACATAGAACAACTGGCCGATTCCACACTCAAAGTTTTGCAACAAACCCAGCAAGACCTCGATAAAGCATTGCGGCTAAAGAATAGCTTTAGTTTTATTGGAATTCATATTCACAAATTGCTTTACAATACCATTATGTGGAGCATGGTACTCGGACTTGGGATTCTACTAATAGCGGGGCTGCTTATTCTGAAACGTAACAAACAATTTGTTAAAAACGCACAAATAGAACTCAACACGCTAAGGGAAGAATTCGAAAATCATCGTAAAAATTCTCGCGAACGCGAAGAAAAGATGGCAAGAAAGCACCTCGACGAAATATTGAAATATAAAAAACAATAGGCGGTTCCTATTCCCTGTTTGATTATAAGCTTTTACATTTCCACACCCATTTTTTGCTTTACCAGCAACCAATCTAATGCAGCTTGCCTTGTGCAGAAAACTCTTGCAAACAAATTATCTGCCCTTAGCAATCTAATGGCAATGATGCTAAAGGCTGTTTCGCGCGGTCTGGTGTTAAGCACAGCAACCCTAATACCATGATTGTCCTTTATTTTCGCATAAAGGGTGTGAACAATTTGTTTAATCTCTGTAGAATTGAAAATAAATTCCGCCTCGGTGTGGTCTTCGAAGTATAGAATTTCTTTGTGCTGCTTCTGGGGTAGCTTTAAGTGAAAGATGTACCTGATAATTTCTTCTGCGGTTATTTTGCCTGAATAAGTAGTTAGTATGATTCCCATTTTGTGGTCGAAAGTGGTAGTAATCATATGTGAGAGATTTGGCAATACATAAATATTCGCTATAAATGTAATTTTTATTGCTTTTGGTTGAAACGGATTTTGGCTAAAGGCATTTTTTTCTTGAGCAAATCAACTTCTTTGCCGATATTGTGTTTAAATTCACAATAGTTTTAACTTTGATTAGCCTGCTCCATTACCACTTTACTAATAAAGCGTGAGAAAAGAAATTCGTTCAACTTCTCTTTTGTTTCTTATAATTTGTTTGGCAGTTTCTACTACCAATGCTCAAAACAAGTCAATCGAAGGAATTCTGTTTGAGTTGCCCGATGTGATTTTTTCACCTATTGAAGCACCACTTGGTAGCGTTGCTGCTTTCGAATTACGCATTAAACAGCCTGTGGATCATACCAATCCTGCGAAGGGGTATTTTTATCAGAGGGCTTTTCTTACTCATCGTGGTTTTGATCAGCCCACTGTGCTGGTTACCGAGGGATATGCACAACCGCGCAATTATCTTTCAGAGCCCAGCCAGCTGTTGAATGCCAATCAACTAATTGTGGAGCATCGTTATTTTGGCAAGAGTATACCTGAGAACCTGGACTATACCTACCTTACTTTGGAACAGGTAACCGCTGACTTGCATAAAATAGTTTCGATTTTTAAGCAAATCTATGCTCAAAAATGGATAAGCACTGGAATTAGCAAAGGAGGTCAGACAACCATTTATTACCGCTATTTTTTTCCGAACGATGTAGAGGTAAGCATACCTTATGTAGCACCTTTTAATCTCTCGTTACAAGATGAACGTATTTATCATTTTCTCGATACTATCGGATCAGATGACTGTCGCAAAAGCCTGTTGGATGTGCAGCGCCGGATATTGCAAAATCGGGAGGAGACTCTCGAATTGCTCCGCTGGTATGCCTATGGGGCTGGGCTTAGTTTTGCGTATCTGGGCTTTGAAAAGGCATTTGAATATACCGTACTCGAATACCCCTTTTCCTTTTGGCAGTGGGGCTTTTCATGCAACGATATTCCCGATTCATCAGCCACCCTCGAAGAAACATTGGTGCACATGTTAAATATATCCGGCATCGACTTTTTTTCTGATTCGGAGATTGAAACCTATGGTTCGCACTTTTACCAGGCTGCTACCCAAATGGGTTATTATGGTTACCAGACCGATTCGCTTAAGAACTACCTGAGGGTGCTCTCTTCATCCTCTTATCCGGGAGCTGTTTTTCCACCTCGGGGAGTTTACACCGAATATGACAGCAGTCTTGCCCTCGATGTATACCAATGGTTACAGGAAAAGGGAGAGCAGTTTATTTATATTTATGGCGGCACAGACACCTGGACGGCCACTGCTATTCCGGAGAATACGAAGCTCGATGCGCTATGGGTTGTTTTAAATGGAGCCGATCATGCCAGTGCGCGTATGACCAACATGTTGCCTTCTGACCAAGAACGCGTGAGGAAGAAACTGGAAAAGTGGCTTGAATTGGAAATTTACCCGAACAACTTTCCTTAAGGTTGATTATTTATTAAAAGAGAGCTAACCGCCAGATTTCTTTGCTTTGTATTCCAGTTTAGTCAGAATTTCGAGCACTTTATCACGAAAATCACCCTGAATCAGTATTTCGCCATCTTTGGCAGTGCCTCCCACACCACATTTTGTCTTAAGCAGCTTGCCCAGTTCCTTTAAATCATCTCCAGAACCTACGAAACCAGTAATTAGTGTAACCGATTTTCCGTTACGTTGTTTACGGTCGAGTTGCACCCTTAGGTTCTGCTGACGGGGTGGGAGAGTTTCGTCTTCTTTATTTTGCTGGTGGGTATAGTGATGATCGGGGTTAGTCGAGAACACAATTCCCAATCGATTTTTCCAATCTTCGGCCATAGGGTATTATCTTTCTGCAAATGTACAAAATGCAAACAGTTGCTCAAACGAATTGTGCACCTCGGGTATGCATTTCATTCACCAGCTTTTCGCGCTGAAGGGTAAATTCCTGAGCAAGCTTACTGGCATCGAGTACCAAGGCCACTTCACCGTTTCCGAGTATGCTGGCTCCTGAAATAATCTCCTGGCGTCGGTATGCATTGCCCAAAGGTTTAAGCACAGCCTGATGGTTGCCAATAATCTGATCGACCACCAGGGAAACAAATTGCCCCTTGTGCTTAAACACGATAAGACGCTGGTAGTCCAACCGTTCTTCTTCAATGCCAAACTCTTTATGCAGGTCAATAAAAGGGATATATTCCCCATTCATATCAAGGTATTGGGTTTTAGAATCGGTAATTACCGGAGTTTTCACTTCGGTGCACCTTTCTACCAGAGTCAAAGGTATGAGGTAATAAGCTTTACCGATCATAACTAAAAGTGAGTCGATAATGGATATGGTTAATGGTAATTTTATGATAATGTTTGTACCCTTGTTGGCCTCGGTGTGAATTTCGAGTTCGCCGCGTATTTCGCTAATTTTTTGATTCACCACATCCATTCCCACACCTCGCCCCGAAACTTCGCTTACATTCTCAGCTGTCGAAAAGCCAGGCGAAAGAATTAATTTAAGCATTTCGTCGGTAGAGAGTTCTTCTGCGCCCTTGAGGTAGCCGCGTTTCACAGCGGCCTGGCGGACTTTTTCGGTATTAATGCCCGAACCATCGTCCGATATTTCGATGATGACATGGGCACCCGATGGATAGGCTTTTAATACGATGGTTCCGGTTTCTGGTTTTCCCATCTTTCTGCGCACTTCAGGCGTTTCGATTCCATGGTCGATGCTGTTACGCAATATATGCATGATGGGGTCTACAATTTTTTCGATGATGGTTTTATCCATTTCGGTGTCTTTACCTTCTACAATAAAATCGATTTTTTTATTGAATTTGGTCGAGACATCTCTTACGAGCCGCTGAAAACGGAGTACGGATTTTTCAAGTGGAATAAGTGAAATGCTAAAGGCATTATCCCTTAAGTCGCGAGAAATGTTTTCGATGTTTTCTGCTACTTCCTGCAGTTGAGGGTTGTTATGCAAACTGGCAAGCATACTAAGTTCAGCTTGTTTGGTTA
Organism: Bacteroidales bacterium; assembly: GCA_035913795.1. Taxonomy (GTDB): domain Bacteria; phylum Bacteroidota; class Bacteroidia; order Bacteroidales; family UBA10428; genus UBA10428. The sequence continues at coordinate 8,336 of JAMIIA010000049.1, read as the reverse complement.
CCAGCTCGCTGATCAGGTTCATCATCTGATCGACTTTTGCCGAAGCCACCCGAATGCTGGCAATGGATGATTCGGCCGAGCCCATCTTTTTCGATCCAGCCAATTCGTTTTGAAGAGCCGCTATGTCGATGCTTTGGTTGTTGATGAGGGACATTAAAAGTGGAAAGAGGCTTTGGAGAGATTTTTTATTCTGGTTAAAAACTTTAAGAATCGCTGGCTTACTGGCTGCATTGTCCATTCCCAAATATTCTATTTGCGGGTGACTTGACTCGTGCAGGAACATGAAATTTTCGAGTATTCCCTCTTTAGTCTCTGATGTTGTCAATAGAATATGCCAGCAGGTTGAGCAGGTTTCGGGGTTTAAGGCATGCAGATCATTTACAGGCGAAACAACAGCATGCACAAGACATTTGCCTAACTCATGCAAATCGTACACATAAAAAAGTGGGTTCGAACCATCGTCGAATACGTTAGGCTGGGGCTTAAAGAACAGGTAAAAAAGTTTTAGGTCTGCCGATGCTTGTTGTACGTTACTCGCCATTTCGGCAGGCGATTGCTGGTGTGCAAGAATGGCTCCTATTTCGGAAAGAATTTCTTTTTGAACAGCCAGATTAGATGGGTTGGCAAGGTCGTTGTCTTCGATAAGATTTCGGAAATGGTCGATGCATTGCAAAGTAATGTTTAGAATAGTTCTGTTTACAGACAGTTTTTGACCTCTGATGGCATCGTATATATTTTCGAGGTGGTGGGTTATTTCGCCAAGGTGCTCAAAGCCAAACATATTGCTGTTTCCCTTGAGGGTGTGCATGATACGGAATATATTGTCGACCAACACCAGGTCGGCGGGCTCGCTTTCGAGCTGTAATAACTTCTCTTCCAGTTGGTTTATTAAGTCATAAGCTTCATCAACAAAAATCTCCTGAAAGCGTTTGTTGGCAAAACCCGATTCTTCTGAAGCATTCTTATCTGTATCAAAGGCTTCTGCTATTTCTTTTTTCAGTTGAGTATATCTGTTTTTAAGTAATTGGCTGCTTAACGAAGGATCTTTAAGTAGCTGAGGAGTAACTTCAATGGCGGCTGTTATAAGGTTTTTTTTGGCTGTGTCTATGGTCGATGAGGTTTCTGTTGTCTTTGCCAGGCCTTGTTCAATGATACCAAAAAGCCCCGATATACTATTAAGGCCATAAATTCCGGCTAACTCATCTATTTTGTGGCAATGCGAGTAAATTCTTGTGTTTACAGAACTATCGTTTTTCTTGGTAATCAGGGATAGTTCTGATTGAAGGGTGTTTAATATGAGGCTTAATTCTTCTGTGTACTGAACCTCCTTTTTATTTCCACTCATCTTACTTTATTTTGGTTCTGGTATTAGGCCATGCGGTTTACTATGGCATGGAAACGCTCCATTTCGAAGGGTTTGTTGAGGTAAGCACCTATTTTTAACTCGCTATACATTTCGCTCAGTTGTTGCTGGTTCGAAGAGTGAAAAAGCATTACCGGAGTATACAAATAACTGCTAAGTTCGCGCAGGTATTCGATGAGTTTGATGCCTGCTTTATTTTTCACATCGTTGTCGGTTATTATCAGGCTAAAAGAAGTGCCGTTTAACTGAATCAGGGCTTCGTCGTAGGTTTTGGCTTCCAGTACAGTGTAACCCTTGCTTTGAAGCGATTTAACGACTATCTGGCGTATGCTGTCGAAATCGGAAAAAACTAGAATTCTTTTTTTGCTGTTCATGCCTTTAAGTCAGTATGTTTTCTTCAAATCCGCATTTCGAAAGAAGGTCGTGCGTATTTTTGTTAAATTTCAATTTGAAATGGGCGTTGAAATTATCGCCAAGTTGTTTTAGCTGAACGATTAGCTGAATGCCAGCCAGGTCAATTTGCTCTATGGATTCAGATTTAATTTCTATATTCCCGTGTTCCTCGTAATGCTCCATGATTTGTGCATAAAGAGGGCTCACATTACCAATGGTTAGCGTATTGCCGATGGGCAGTACGAACGCAGTTTTCTTTTTATTACCTTTATGCGCCATGCACAATAACTTAGGTTAAACAATTAAGAGCATTAATATACTAAGAATACCTGAAAAGCAGGGAGTGCACCCAAGTGATTTATCTCACCCCACAAGAATTGTTTGTTTTTAGCCAGATAAGAATGATGAATACTCAGCCAGTTGTAATCGGAATCCTCACTGCCTCAGACAGGGCCAGCTCCGGGGTATACAGCGATATCTCCGGAAAAACCATCGAAGCCTATTTCAGAGATGCCATTCACTCTTCTTGTAATTTTGAATACGTTTTGGTATCGGATGATTTCGGTGCCATAAAAAACGGGCTTATTCAACTGACCGATAAGAAGTCTTGCCATCTGGTGGTAACTACTGGTGGCACAGGACCAACGGACCGTGATGTAACCCCGGAAGCTACTTTTGCAGTTTGCAGCAGGATGTTGCCTGGTTTTGGGGAGCGTATGCGTGCCGAAAGCATGAAAACTGTACCAACGGCTATTTTATCTCGCCAAACGGCAGGAATACGCGGAAGCTGCCTGATTATTAACCTCCCCGGAAAGCCTGCAGCCATTGAGCAATGCCTCGATGTTGTTATTTATGCCCTGGTCGATTGCATGCATTTGTTGGGTGGGCCCAAGCTAGTTCTTTCGAAGAGGGCCGATTTCGACTCGCATGCTCAAGTGTAAGATCATGAAAGCACTTTCTTGCTTCTTTGAATGAAACTCTAAAAATAAGTCTTGAAAAGGCGGTTTTAATCTCTCTCAAAATTAGTTTTTCTCCTTGTTTTCTGCTTTGATTGGGAGCTTGTGATTTTGATATGGAATTCTTGGTTGGAATTCTTAAATTGCAAGTATATCCACTAAATTATCTACTTATGGCATTCTTAAAATTCATTAGTTGGCTGATCCTCCTCTATGGTATAGCAGGGGGGGTACTTATGCTTGTTAACAAATCAGGCGGACAAACAGGAATCACTTCAAAGCTTAAACTTCCTGCTTACCTGGTGGCTTTGATAGGGGGTTTTTCTTTGGTAATTCTTCTGTCTCTTGTGGTACTTATCGATGCCCAGCAAGTGGGTGTGCTGGTGACACCTTCCGGAGTACGAAACGAAGAATTGCATACGGGCTGGCACCTGGTGGCACCCTGGAATACGGTGCATAAAATGGATAAAACCGTGTGGGTATACACCTGCGCCAACGCTACCAATGAGGGCACCCAACCTAACGCCGATGCAATATGGGCACCAACCAAAGACGGTATCAAAGTAGGTTTTGATGTTTCGGTTTCGTGGCGTATTACACCTGACGAGGCTAGCTGGATTTACCAGAACGTGACCGAAAACGATGGCGGTAATTCGGGTCGTTACTTATGGCTCGAAGACAATGTAATCAGAACCAAGCTTAAGTCGGCCCTGGCACTTACGGTGTCAAATTATACACCCATTGAGGTATACAGCATTAAACGCGAGGAGATACAAGAAGGCGTAGTAGAACGGATGAAGAGGGAAATATTGACCTACAAACTTATACTCGACCAGATTGACTTGAGGGAGGTTTATTACAACCCCGAATACGAGACAGCCATTAATGCAAAAAAGCTTGCCGAACAGGAGGTTATGCGACTTGTGGAAGTAACCAAACAAAAAGAAGAGCAGTTGAAACAGGCTGAGATTGAAAAAAATATTGCCATTCAGAAGGCAGAAGGTGAAGCGAAAGCCTTGCAAATTAAAGGTAATTCTCTTAGCCAGAACCCAAAGATTATTCAGCTCGAATGGATTAACAAGTGGGACGGTAAACTGCCTACTTACATGATGGGTGATGGACAAGGCGTGATTTTGAGTATTCCAAACAACTAATTTTTCTGGTTTCGGCTGCCTTCAATAGATTCTTTCTTCTTCTGGTTAAAGGAAGGTTTTTTATTGCAAGCTGCTTTTTAACCAAACACACAAAAATACCATAAGCTCTTAAAAAAAAACTGTCTTCGGTGCAAAAGCTCCGAAGACAGTTATACAAAAAAACTCAGCGTAGGAATTTCTCTTTAGTTGCGCCTTTTTAGCTTGGTGTTGAGCTTTTCAATGGCAACTTCTATCGATTCATCGGGCTTAATGGTGTTATATTCGCCCCAGAAGTTTGCATCTTCGAATGAGCTTACTTGTTCGGTAAACACATCGTCCATTTTTACTGATTCTTTTCCTGTAAATTTTTCAACTTGCTGCAAATCGCGATCGGTAACAGCCATTTCAAGCATCAGGCCGTAGTCAGATTTAAAGAGGTTTCGTTTCCATTTGGTAGTCATGTCCAGCTCTGAACGTACATAGCTGAGGCACCAGCTTTCGGTATCTTTGCGGTAGCGCACCAGGTAATTGGCGTTGTTGATGGTTACATTCAGGTCGGCTGGTTTTTTACGCACCAGCACTTCAGAGGCAAATTTTATTCCTCTTTCGCTCAAGCGAAAATCGAAGCCGGCAAAGGCACTTGTTTCCACATCGATGTAGGCATTACCCTTGTAAAGAGGCATTTCTACGCCGGGTAGCTGGTTGAAAGCCACCACATAGGTTTCGCGGTTACCGATGGAGATAATTCCGGTAAGATTAAACTCGTAATACTCGAGCATCTCGGGGTCGAGCAAATCGCCCGGGTTTTTTACAAGGTCAAGCATCAGGCTGGTTTTGGGACCTCCCTGGAGTTTTACTACAAGTGTATCCATCTTTTTTACATCTGCGCTTTTGCGGCCTTTGTAAATTTTCAGCTTATCGCTGTCGAACGATGTGCGGTAACCACTGCGGTAAATATCCACAACGGCTTCGGCCACTGCCACGTATTTTCTGTTTTGTTGTACAGTTTCACGATAAAAGCCGGTTTGCATTTCGGGATTGGTATTGTAGTTTTCTTTAACCTTGTTGAGGGCTGCAATGATGAGGTTTTTCGGATCAATTTTACGAATAACCACTTCGTCGATAAGTACCGATACAGCTTTAAGTTTGATGTGGTTTTTTCCTCCACTCAGTTCGGCAATGGGCACTACAGCATTTTCATAACCCAGGTGAGTAAAGGAAATACTCCCTGTCGATTTGCTCATGGGCACTTTCAGAATAAATTCGCCATCGTTGTTCGATACGGTAGAGATACTTGTTCCGGTAACCACAGCACTGGCAAAAACAATAGGTTCGGCTGTTTTGTGGTCGACAATTAAGCCTTCGATTTCGAGGTAACTTGTGGTGTCGTTGCGGTGATTCGGATTTCGTTTGTCGGCGCCTGCTCCGAGCAGGATTGCGGTGCTTAGCAGCAAGTAGCTGCCGGTGATAATCAGTTTTTTCATGACAATCGTTATTTGGTTGATGTACTATTAATTATTAACCGTCTACATGCAAAAGACAAACGATAAGATTGAAACACGTATGCCAATTTTATTTTTTTTTCTTAAGTACCGAAAACAGGTATTGCAGATTGGATTGTGGCTTTGAAAAAACACCTTGCAATTATTTTTTTCAAGCCAAATTCGGCGCTTTAAAGTGCAAGATTTGTGTGCAGCTGCGAAAAACGGTTTTTTTATGATGATAAGAGGAGCCTGGTTGAGGGAGGTTTTTTAGCCTGCCTTTTATTTTTTATAACACATAAAAAGTTCTTTATTGGCCCGACAGTGCCCATATAGGTTCGGGGCAAGCATAAGATTTATTGCCCGGAATTTTCAGAAAATTCATTCAACAAACCAAACAAAAAATTAGAAAGTTGAATTTGATTGGAATAATAAATTGCTGATATTTGGGAGTTGTGCGCAACTTTGAAAAAAACATCGAGTAAACTATTAACAAAAGACATGAAACAAAATCTCTTTTTAACTCTAATAAGTTCTGTTTTCATCCTGACTGCTTGTTCTCAGACAGGAAATAGTAACTTTAATACTAAGAAAGGTCGAATTAAATCTGAGACTTGCTACGGATATGAAGCTGCTGAAAAGAAAGGCGAAACTCCCAAGGACACACTAACAACAAAAGCAATTTTTCAATACGATGAAAAAGGTAATTTGATAGCAGCTAATTATTACGACTTAAAAACAAATTCGGTTTTCTCCAGTGACAAGCGTGCGTATGACGGCAGAGGTAACATGGTTGAGATATTACACTACAATAATGGACCAGAAGTTATTCAAAAAGACATTTACAAGTTTGACGACAAAAATCACGAAATAGAACATGATGTTTATTGGAAAGGCAACCTAGACGGAAAAGTGATTTCAACTTACGATTATCAGAGTATGATTGTAACTGTAAGTTACTATAAAGGAGATGGTAATTTTGAGATGAAAAATCATTACAGAATTGATGATAAAGGAAATCACTTGGAAGATTATGGTTGGGACGGAACACTCTCAGCAAAATCCCGATACGAATATGATGCTAAAGGAAAAATAGTAAAGCAATACAGTGAAGCATGGGAGATGGACACTACCAACTCTATGATTGTTTTTCATTATGACGAACAAAACAATGAAATTATGAGAACGATTACCGACTTAAACACAAATAGCGTTTCAAGTGTAAAAACAGAATACACCTATGATAAGTTTGGAAATTGGATTAAGCAGGTAATTACTTGGTCATGGAGTGATTCAAGAAAAACAGAGAAAAGAGAGATTGAATATTATGAAGAATAAATAAAAGCAGCGCACAACACGCGGTATAAAAAATTGCCGGGGCAGTAGGTTATTCAAGGGTTGTAGCCCGATTCAACTTTTGTGTAACTTGATAGGAAATCGCCCGCAATCGGCAACTTTTCATACCGCCAACCGTTAGCAACCATAGAGACTGGCACTCCTCACCAAATAAAATGTTTCCATATATTAGAACTTTGTATTATCTTTGAAACAATAATAAGCTAATTAATGAAACAGAAATTTAATGTCATTTTGCTTGGAGAAGTCTGGGACTTGCTTGACACAATTGATGAGAAATCAAAAGATAAAATTCTTTACAATATAGATAAAGCGAAATATATTAATGACCCAGAATTATTCAAAAAACTTGACGATTTAATTTGGGAGTTTAGGACAAAATACAATAAAACTCACTTTAGATTATTTTCATTTTGGGATAAAACGGATAAGATTGAAACACTAGTAGTGGCAACTCATGGAATAATCAAAAAGACTGATAAGACCCCAAAAGTTGAGATTGAAAAAGCGAAAGCTATTATGAAACTGTATTTTGATCAAAAAAGAAAAAAATAAATGATATGGAAAATACTAAATTGAGGATCTACACATTAGATGAGGCAAAGGACAAACATTTAGGAAAAGTTGGTACTGAAAAACGAGACAAATATGAGTATGAACTCCGACTTGATTTATTAGGAGAAATGATTAAACAAGCACGTAAAGAGAGACATTTAACTCAATCTCAACTTGGAGAAATGATTGGAGTGCAAAAATCGCAGATTTCAAGGATTGAGAGCAATGCTAAAAATGTTACATTAGAAACTATATTGCGTGTATTCAGAGCACTTAAAGCTAAAGTAAATTTTAATGTTGAATTACTCGAAGGAGAGTTTAAAATAGCGTAAACTTCGGTTGCTAACACACAATAGCGAGCATGCGGGTTTCAGAGGTTTGTGAGCGTTTGTGGCTCGTAAAAAATGGTGGTGTAAATTGATAGTTTATCGCTTCGTAATCCCGCACGACTCCATACCATCACCGTTAGCAAACATTTAAAAACACTACTGCTTCAATGAAAATAATTAATAAAATTGTATTGTTAACTTTTCTGTTTTCAGGTTGTATAACAGCTAAACTGAAAACTGAAAGAATTGACCTAACTTCTCAAAGTATAGAGACAAGTGGATTTTATTATACAATACCGAATAAGAATAATAACCTTAGGTCTTTGTGTTATGTTTTTTATAAGAACGGAGTTCTCTTTGGTGGATTTTCAGTTGGTAATAGTGAGAATGAAATTAAAGAATCCTAAACAATAACAATGAAATTAATATGGCAAGAGAATTAGCATATTCTTGGGGAGTTTTTCAAGTAAATAGCGATTCAATTTTCATTGAAAAGTGGATTTCATCTGATGAATTTGGAGGTTATCCTACAATAAAATATTCTGGGAAGGTTATTGATGATAATAAAATAATTTGTATATCCGCTATTGCTCATAATTTAGAATATGTCTATATTTAAGAAAATTTTGTGGTATGAATCTTTTCAGTTTTACAGCTCATTTTGGTAGTGAAGAATCTTGTCGCCAGCACTTTAAGCAGGAACGGGACAAAATTGGCATAGTATGCAGTAAATGTGGTGGGACAGAGCATTTCTGGATAAAAAGCCGTTG
>JAMIIA010000048.1:0-3637 GCA_035913795.1 Bacteroidales bacterium | reverse complement strand
AGATAAAGAAGGCGGTTAGAGGCTTCGAGCCGCTGAAAGGCTAGCTGAGTCCTGGCGCGCCCCCTATTGTTAATGACAATAAATGACAAACGAGCCGCAGCGCCGGCGCCGCAAATCTGCTATTCTTGTTCTGAAACCATAACCAGAGAGGAAACCCGCCCATGTCCGCCGAAATCATGACTATCAAAGAACTGGCCGCATACCTCGACATCACCGAGGGAACCATCTACAAAAAGGTCTCCAACAACGAAATTCCCTACGCCAAACTCGGAACCCTGCTGCGTTTCCCCAAATGGGCAATCGACGCCTGGGTCAGCGAAAACACCACCCAGCCGCCCGACGCCCTCTTCGACGAATTCGCAAAACTCCAGTCCCGCTACCATTTCAAAAAATGGCTCCAGTCAAAGGGAATCGACCCGACCGGCCTCACTGACCCGCAGCTGCTGGCGCTCGTCAAAAAAGCCATCGCCGACCTCTCCAGCCAGGAAGAATCATGAAAACACGCTCCATCGATGACCTGCGCCAATATGAAGTGATTCGAAAGTGAAGCCGTTGTTTTCCAGCATAAAACCTCCTGCTTTTTCGCTTATTTAGCTGCTCTTTGCTTTAATCGAGAAATTTTTCTCGTTAAATTTTTCACAATCACAGCATAAATGTTTGTGAAAAAAATGTCAATCAAAAAAAACAACATGATATTTTCTCCTCACTACGCTACTTTTCCGTTATTCTGAACGTTGTTTCAGGAGTAAGTTCTGTGCACCGATTCAATCACCAACAATGTTTTTCATTTGAAAAGCAAATTCAGGTCTAGAAAATTAGAGAAACTGGATTGCCCTTACTTGTTTCTTTTACTGATACAAGCAATATCAGCCTTGGAAGCTATTTTTTTGCTTTTGAAGGTGCTTTAAAGAAAAAAAGAATTGGATTATAATTCTGGCAATATCAGCCGGTCATATGAAAAGGATTAAAATCGCATGATTGCAGATTTGAAGCTATGGCTCAAAATTGAATACAAACCAGCTGGCCTCTTTTTGCTGAAAAAAGCCTTAGAAGAGCCCATGAATCGAGATAAGTGAATGAGAAAGCTGAAAATTGCCGTCATCGGGTTGTCAGAATCCGGAAAAACCGTTTTTTTACATAGTCTGATCAACAACCTTCTCCAGGAAAACCTCAACAACCTCATTCCGGGGCTTGAAATCAGCTTTTCTCTGCAGTCAATGCAAACAGAAACCTTTTCCAATCCGTTTCTGAACAAGGTCTTTACAGAAAATACTGTCAAAGTTAACGATTTTCCATTTAGAGAATTAAATCGCCAGCTCCGAAAGCAAACGAACGAAGATGAGAGTCTTAAAAGCAACTTTTCCTGGCCAACCAGAACTAACGATGTCAGCGGCTGCAACTTAAAAATTATTTACCGACGGCCCTCATTTCGAACCCGAAAGGTTCTTGACCTTCAACTCTTTGATTATCCTGGTGAGAAAATTGCAGATTTTTCAATGCTAAGCCAGGATTTCACTCAATGGTCCCGAAAAGTTATAAATTACCTTGACGAGAAGCTCCAGATTTCCTGGGAAAGTATTTTCAAAGAAAGTTTTCAGGCCGGTCACAGTCTTGAGAAACTTGGCTGCCGTTTTTTCAACCTTATTTTGCAGCTCAAAAATCTGGGCTTCAACCATATAAGCCCGTCCCACCTTTACACAGTCGGTAAAGATGGCGACTATTGCAATCAGCCGGATTATCACAAGTTTTTTCCAGCTCCAGAGAATTTTTCAACTTCTGATCCAACTACTTTCAATCTCCTCCAGAAACGTTACGAAGAATATCGAAACTGCTTTGTCAAACCGACTTTCGACCTTCTGAAGAGTTGCTCCCACCAAGTTGTTCTTGTGGATGTATTAAGAATTCTTACACAGGGCCTCGACCACAAAGACGATTTCAGACAGGTTATCGAAGGCGTTTTCGATCAATTCAATTATCGGAGCAGCTATATTTATGAACGTCTGCTCACACGCCTTCCGAAAGATTTTGAATTAACCCACAAACCCGTTAAAAAAGTTTTGTTTCTTGCTACCAAGGCGGATAAGGTCCATTCAGAATCCAGAGAAAACTTGAAAAAACTGGTTCTAGAACTAATCGGCCAGATCAAAAACAGGGTTGAAATTATTGCCAAAGACTCTCCTGATGACCCCGTAACAGAGTGCGGCTTCATTTCATCAATGAAATGTACAGAAACTCTTGGCAATGACCTGGTAATTCTAAAAACCGGTGACCGCATCCAGTCACCACCGCAGATTCCAGATTCATGGCCCGTCAAACAGGCCGATTACGACAAATTCAAGAATCTTCATTTCAAAGTCGAGCCCCCGGATGAGTTTGGCGACATCATACCAACGATCAACCTTGAGGATTCATTTTTAAGACTGATTCAAGAGGAACTCAAATAAATGTCAAATTCGCGGTATGCCGATTCAGAACCTCAAACCAACGGAAAAATCGACAAAGATCAGCTTGAGCAGCTAAGAAACACAGCCAATTCTTCAAGATCCACAGCTTCAACCCCCGTCGAACCTGACAATGAAACCATCGAAACTGCAAAGGTCGATAAACTGACCAGCTATTTTTTCAGTTTTCCAGATAAATTACCCGGCTCTTACATTCTGCTCGGCCTTATAACCATGGTAATTGCACTTTCGGCAAAAATAGCCACGTTTTCTATTGAAACCGGAGATTTCGCAATCATTCTTCTGGGGTCTGGATTTCTTATACTTGCTGTGTCATTTATCTTTCACTTGTGTATGTTTGCTGGCTGGAATACAAAATCTCATTCCGGTGATCGACTTTATCAGGCTTTTAGAAAAAACAAAAACAACCTTGAAGCCCACAAGATCAATTTTCTTCAGCACATAAGCCGCTTCAGGGGCGAGCAAAAAACAGATCTAAAGCAAGGCCTCCGTGAGATAGACAATAAGGTAATCGAAACCCTGAGAAAAGAAGCGATTGGGTCTGCTTTGCTGTTAGGGCTTTCAAAAAATTTCATCCTTGATATCTTCATCGTCCTGCGCAGCTTTCACAGAATTCTCAAACAAACTACCGAAAATTATGACCGCAGCTTCAATCTGCTTCTGCTGTTCTTCAGCATAAGAGTTTTTTTCGCATCCGGTTTTATAAACGAATTTGCCAATTTTTTTGAGGATGCCGCCACAGAATGCACTGCCACTGCCCTCGGCGATTTTGGCGCAAGAGTTCTTGGTTTTGCCTCAGGAACCATTCTATCGAGTTATTTTGCCTACAAACTACTTTTGAGTTTTGCTCTGTTCGCATTCGTCGTCAACAGGCCTCTTCCGCTCGACAATGAAGAAGCAACAGAATATCAGGAATACTTTAAAGGCAAGCTTATCGATATAAAAAATGCCTTTTAGCTTCTGGCTGCAGTTGCTTTATTCGTCGCTGTCTTCTTCGACGTCGAGGTCGTCAAGACCGGCATCTGAGCGCAGTTTTTCGATGAAATTCTGCGGCAGCGGTCGGCCGAATTCAGAGGCGATGCGCTCGGCGGTCGCCTGTTCACCGGCAGGAATATCAATAATTATTGTGCGGCGGCGGCTTCCGCCTCTTCTTCCCAGCACCTGATACAAAAAAA